>JAXFQY010000039.1:0-99479 GCA_034178705.1 Eubacteriales bacterium
CTGGAGGAAATCATTCGGGATTCCAATACCGCAGAGGAACTGCTGAGCGGCATTCAGGCACTGGATACGGAAGGCGCCGTGAAGGAAATCCGCATACACGAATGGTGGAAGCACTATGACCGGGGTATCTGTCTGACAAAGGGAATAATCCTCAAATACACTGCATTAATCGAAATTCTCTATACCGACGGCAGCAAAAACATCTATGCCGGAACCACCTCCAAGGATTTCCCTCTGATCTCCGGTGATTTTGCCGTCCGGGTTCTTCTGTGTATCCGCGACATCGATGTCACACTCGGAGAGCTGAAGCAAAAGCTTGACGCGCTTGACACCGACAAAAAAATCACAAAAATCAGTTATTATTCGGACAAAACAAGTTTTGAAAACGGCGTTGAAACAACCGACGAATCGGTAAAAATCATCGACGGTTCTCTGCAAACGATCCGTGTTTTTTACACCGAAAACGGGGAGGAAAAGCTTGTTGAGCATACCGTTATTCCCAAAGGCTTTGATCTCGGCAAAGCTTACTCCGTCGCGTTTACCCTTACAGAGGAGCTTTCGGATCTGACAACCGCGGAAAAGCTGAAGGAACGGGTCTCCGCCCTTGACACGGAAAAGGAAATCACGGCGGTCCGGATTGAACGGCCTTCCCCGGAAACCAACGCCAAGACCGAGATCACGACAGGGGAGCTGAAGGAAAACGATCTTGTATTCCTCGCCGACAGCACAAGCGAGTATTGCTTCCGGATCTCCGCCGAAGGAAAATAACTCTCCGTTCTTTATATTGTCAACTGCTGTATCCGCCCGCAAAAAGCAGCGAAAGGACTGCTTTTGCTTGCAGGCTGCATAAAGACCGGTCTGCCGACAACACCCGGGGAGCGCTCCGTCCTCTTCTCGCGGGCGGGAATATGGTGCTTTCCGACGGTCTTCACCGCGACGGACCGGATCTTTGCCGGGTCCCGCGTTGCGCCCCCCCGCCGGGTCTGACTTTCGATTCTCTCAGACGTGCACGGAGCCGCAGACAATAACACAAAGTGAGAAACGAGAGCCCTTCCTCGGGAGAACTCCGGCGGCAGGCGTCCTGTTTTTCGCTGTCCGTCATGGCCGGATAAAGGATCACCGGGTTGGCTCCGCCTTCCCGGTGATCTGTTTTTCGGTAGGATTTTGTTTCTTTTTGTCTGACACTTTTTCTTTCCGTGCAGGTAGTGATCGGCGAGGCGGGATTGACAAAGGAATGCCGAGGTGCTATAATAATATACGAAAAGAAACCCGAATAACCGGAAACAAAAGGCGTCCGGAAAAGGAGTTTTTTCTATCATGATCCGAACTAAAGACCTTTTTGACCTTTCCTGTACAGCGGCAGCACCGCTTCTGAACGATACGGAGTATCCGTGGCAGGCATTGCCGCGCATTACGGAATTTATTCTCACCCTCGGACCTACGCTTTCCTCCGACGAATATGAACAGCGCGGGGAAAACATCTGGGTCAGCCGCAAAGCAAAAATCGCCCCGACCGCATATATCGGCGGTCCGGCAATCATCATGGAGGGAGCGGAGCTGCGCCATTGCGCCTTTGTCCGCGGATCTGCGCTGATCGGAAAAGGCGCCACCCTCGGCAATTCCTGCGAGGTCAAGAACGCCATTCTCTTTGACGGAGCCGAGGTTCCGCACTTCAATTATATCGGAGATTCCGTTCTCGGACACCGGGCGCATTTCGGCGCCGGTTCCATTACCTCCAATATCAAAAGCGACCGCAGGAACATCATCATCCGCACGGAAAGCGAACGGATGGAAACGGGGATGCGGAAAATCGGTGCGCTCGTCGGCGATTTTGTGGAAGTAGGCTGCAATGCCGTGCTCTGCCCCGGAACTGTTGTCGGCAGAAATTCCGTGATCTATCCGCTTGTCCGGGTGCGCGGTGTGATCCCGGAAAACAGCATCGTTAAAGCACCGGATATCATTGTGCCGAAGGAGGCACGGTAAATCACGACTTCCCGGACCTTTCCAGGTCCAGACAGATAAAAAATACCCCAGGCTCGGGAAGAGGGGAAAAAGGGGAGAGATCCCCTCAGCGCCAGACCGCATACGCGGTTAACGAGGGACGCGGACGATCGAGATTTTCGGCGGATGTCCGCGCGGCACACTCCTGTCGCAGGCGGGAACAAAGCCGTCGGGCAACCGGCAGACAAATCCCCCGCCGCGGAGAATCATTTTGAAGGAACACCGTTTTCGCGCGCACCCCGGCGCGGAAACGACAATGCACACCATGTGCGGAATCATCGGATACAGCGGTGCCGCAGATGCGGCAGAGCGGTTACTCGAAGGGCTGTCCGCCCTTGAGTACCGCGGCTACGATTCAGCAGGGGTCTCCCTATTTACCGAGGACGGCCGCCTGCTGACCCTGAAGGCGCAGGGGCGCCTTGCCAACGTAACAAAGAAGGTCAGAGAGCGTCCGGATGCGCGCGGATCCCACTGCGGCATCGGGCATACGCGCTGGGCAACGCACGGCGCCCCCTCAGACCGCAATTCGCATCCCCACGGAACAGCGCTTTTGCAGCTTGTCCATAACGGGATCATTGAAAACTACGCAGAGCTGCGGGCGGAATTGACTGCGGCGGGCGCCTCCTTTCTCTCCGATACGGATACAGAGGTCGTTGCCGTGCTGCTTTCCGAAAATTACCGCCGGCTCGGAGACAAAACGGCGGCGCTCCGGACGACACTTGCACGGCTGAAGGGCAGCTACGCTCTTGCCGTTCTGTTCGCAGATGAGCCGGGCGCCATTTACGCAACCCGACTCGGCAGTCCGCTGATCGTCGGAGTCGGCACAGGGGAAAACTATGTCGCAAGTGACATTACGGCGTTGCTGAGGCACACAAAAAATTACTATCAGCTCCGTCCGGGAGATATTGCCCGCGTAACGGAAGATGCGATTGAAATCACAGATGCCGAAGGAAAGCCGGCTTCGCTTCCCCTGGAAACGGCTTACTGGAATGTGGAAGCGGCGGAACGAGGCGGATATCCGCACTTCATGATCAAAGAGATCAACGAAGAAAGCGAAACGATCCGAAAAACCCTCAGCGGACGAATCCGAAACGGGCTTCCGGACTTTACTGCAGAGGGCTTTGATCTGTCGGTTTTCCGACGGGTTGACCGGGTCCATATCGTTGCCTGCGGTACGGCAATGCATGCCGGCTGCGTCGGCAAGTGCTGCTTTGAACGCTATGCGCGTCTGCCCGCGGACCCCGAAATTGCGTCTGAATTCCGATATGCTCCGCCCCTTTTCGGAAAGGGCGATCTTGTTATCATCATCTCCCAATCCGGCGAGACGGCAGATTCCCTTGCCGCGCTTCGGCTTGCCCATGAATGCGGCGCTTCCACCCTTGCTATCGTCAATGTGATCGGTTCCTCAATCGCACGCGAAGCAGACCATGTTCTCTACACCTGGGCAGGACCGGAGATTTCGGTCTGCTCCACGAAGGCGTATACCGTGCAGGCGGCGCTGATCACGCTGCTTGCCGCTGCCGCTGGACTGGAACGCGGAACCCTGTCGGAAAAAGAAGCAAGAAAGATTGTCACTTGCCTTTATGATGAGCTTCCGAAGGCAATTTCGGAAATCATCCGGAATGACGCGCCGATCCGCGAGGCCTCCCTCTCCCTTCTCCAAACCCAAAGTATGTTCTTTATCGGCCGCGGCGCGGACCGTTATCTGGCCATGGAAGGCTCCCTTAAACTGAAAGAAATCACCTATACGCACAGCGAAGCTTATGCTGCCGGAGAATTGAAACACGGCACGATCTCTCTGATTGAGCCGGGAACGCCGGTCGTCAGTATTGCAAACGACCCCGCGATGTTTGAAAAAATGCTTTCCAACATCCGGGAGGTCAAAGCTCGCGGCGCAAAGATCCTTGCCGTCTGCCCGGACGAAGCCGAGGATATTGTCCGGGAAGCCGACTTTTATCTTCGTGTGCCGTCGATCCGTCCGGATATCGCCGGGATCGCCGCAGCGACCTCGCTTCAGTTGCTTGCCTACTATCTTGCGGATGCACGCGGACTGGACGTTGACAAGCCGAGAAATCTGGCAAAATCGGTCACGGTAGAATAAGACAAAAAAGTTTGCAAAAAAACATTGCAATCCGGAAAAATTGTGGTATAATCATAAGGTATCATGTAGTATTATGCGAAGTCTGCGGACAGCATAAAGAAAATCCGCGCGAGCGGAATACATTAAGGGATTTAAGGAAGTAAGAACGATGAAGAAACTCGGAACCGTATTTGCGGCGGCTGCGCTCAGCTGCGCAATGTTGCTGACCTCCTGCGGCTCATTTAATTACGCAAAGGAGGATCTTTCCAAATATGTCGAACTCGGAACCTACAAGGGCATCACCTTTGAGCGCGCCGAGGTCAAGGAAATCACCGACGAAGCGATCAAGGAGCAGCTTGCCTCCGACTTTTCCTCCAATATTACAAAAATCGATACCGAGGAAGGTTACGAAGCGAAGAACGGCGACTTTCTGACTGTTGATTACACAGGAAAGATCGACGGCGAAACCTTCGACGGCGGCAGCGCAACAGATTCTACCATTGAAATCGGAGCGGGAAAACTGATTGAGGGCTTTGAAGAAGGCCTGATCGGGGCGAAGCAGGATGACATCGTTACCCTCAACCTTACCTTCCCGGATCCTTATGAGAACAATGAGGCTCTTTCCGGCAAGGCGGTTGTTTTTGAAGTCACCGTCAAGAACATTCAGAAGCAGGTCTATGAGTACAGCACCGACATTGCCGAAGGCACCGCGCTTTCCGATGGGGATGTTGCGAAGATTGACTTTGTAATCATGGTCGATGGTCAGGAAGCGGACAGCGATGTTGCCGTGGATGTTGTCGTCGGCACCAATAACACCGGGGTCCCCGAGGAGCTCTGCATGGCGCTCAAGGGCGTTTTGGTCGGTGCCAAGGATGAAGAAATCAGCATCACCTTCCCGGAAGACTATGCGGATGAGGAATTTCGCGGCAAGACCGGCGTTTGCACCGTCTCCGTCACTTCTGCCAAAGTTGTGCATGAAATCGATGCCGTTGACGATGCGTTTATCGCCGCCGTTACCGAATACACCACACTTGCCGATTATACCGAAAAGGTTGTTAACGTTACTCTGACAAAGAAATACGAGAAGGAAGCCAAGACCGCTGACTTCTCCGGCATCTGGAAGAAGGTTCTCGACGCGGCGACCGTCAAGAGCTTCCCCTCCTCCGAGATCAAAAAAGTCTCCGACAGCCTCTACGACAGCGTTGCGGGAATGATCGGTAATTACTACAACCTCTCCATGCGGGAGTATGTTAAGCAGATCGGCTATTCTTCTCTGAAGGATTACCGCAAAAATGTCTGCGACAAAGGTGCCGAAGAGATTGTAAAGGAAAAGCTTGTTCTCAACGCTATTGTTAAAGCGGAGAATCTCTCCCTTACCGAGGAGGAAAAGGCCGCCGGACTGAAGACATATTACGAAGATGAGGATCTCGGTCTTTCTTCCAGCTACGAAACCTACGAAGAGTTTGAGAAAGCGGTTCAGGACGGCACCATCAGAACCGAGGCCCTTTATGATAGCCTCCTTTGGGAAAAAGTTGTTGCTTTCCTTCTTGATTCTGCAAAATAATTTTCGCCGGGAGGCGAACTGGCAAGGACGCGGCTCCGCGTCCTTGTTTTAGTTTGTCTGAGCCTGTCTTACCGAAAAATCAATCTGTATTCCATAAAACTATACCTATATATCCAAAGGATCGGAGAAAAACATGGTCACACTGAAAAACGAGAAGGTCTACATCAAGGACGGCAGGATCTGCGACACATCGGAGCTTTCCGCGGAGGAAAGAGAAAATGCATGGCATGGCACCATGGCGTATTCCATTCTCTCCGCACATAATACAAGCGGAAATGACAGAAAGCTGAAACTCCGCTTTGACGCACTGGCAAGTCATGATATTACTTATGTCGGAATCATTCAGACCGCACGCGCAAGCGGACTGAAGGAGTTTCCGCTTCCTTATGTTCTGACAAACTGCCACAACAGTCTCTGCGCCGTAGGCGGCACCATCAACGAGGACGATCATCTTTTCGGGCTTTCCGCTGCCAAAAAATACGGCGGAATCTATGTCCCTGCCCATCAGGCGGTCATCCACAGCTACATGCGTGAAACCATGGCAGGCTGCGGAAAAATGCTGCTTGGTTCGGACAGCCACACGCGCTACGGCGCGCTCGGCACCATGGCAATCGGCGAAGGCGGACCGGAGCTTGTCAAGCAGCTCCTTTGCAAAACCTACGATATTGATTACCCGGACATTGTCGCTGTCCGCCTGACCGGTAAGCTACGGCGTGGCGTCGGTCCGCAGGATGTTGCCATTGCCCTGATCGGTGCAGTCTACGCAAACGGCTTTGTGAAAAACTCCGTTCTGGAGTTTATCGGAGACGGAATTGCCGACCTCCCCGTCGACCTGCGCTGCGGGATCGATGTTATGACAACCGAAACAGCCTGTCTGTCCTCCATCTGGAAGACGGACGGCGTGATCCGTGATTATTTTGAAACACACCGCCGCCCCGAGGATTTCCGTGAGCTTTCCCCCGCACCCCTTGCGGCGTATGACCGCATGATCGATCTTGATCTTTCGACAATTGAGCCGATGATTGCGCTTCCCTTCCATCCGAGCTGCGCCTACACCATCCGCGAGCTGAAGGAAAACCCCGGTGATATCCTCCGGGAAGCGGAAAAGCGCGCTGTGGCTCAGCTTGGGCTTGAAGAGGGGCGTTTCCGCCTCACCGACAAGATCACCAGCCGCGGCGTCCGCGCCGATCAGGGTGTCATTGCCGGCTGTGCCGGAGGAACCTTCGACAATGTATGTGCCGCCGCCGACACACTCCGCGGCAGATCAACCGGAAACGGCGAATTCTGGCTTTCCGTTTACCCGGCAAGCCAGCCGGTCATGACCGAACTGTCCGCAAACGGCGTGATGACCGATCTGATCCGCGCGGGTGTCTCCGTCCGGACCGCCTTCTGCGGTCCCTGCTTCGGCGCGGGAGATGTTCCCGGCAACAACGCGCTCTCCATCCGGCACACAACCCGCAATTTCCCCAATCGCGAAGGAAGCAAGCCGGGAGCCGGACAAATTGCAAGCGTCGCTCTCATGGACGCGCGCTCCATTGCCGCAACAGCGGCAAACGGCGGCATCATTACCGCCGCAACCGAACTGGATATTGATTATACCCGTTACCCCTATCACTATGACGACAGTGCCTACCGCGCGCGCGTCTTTAACGGCTGGGGCAAAGCACAGCCCGACGCTGAGCTGAAATACGGGCCGAATATCAAGGACTGGCCTGCGTTTGAAACACCGAAGGAAAATCTGATCCTTGAAATTGCATCGGTCATTGACGATCCGGTCACCACAACCGATGAGCTGATCCCTTCCGGAGAAACCTCCTCTTACCGTTCCAACCCGATGAAGCTTGCGGAATTCACGCTGTCCCGCAAGGATCCCGGATATGTGGCACGTGCCAAGGCAGCGAAACCGGAGAACATGACGGATGCCGACCGCGCTGCCTTGAAGCAGCTTAACGGGGACAAGCCCTTCTCCTTCGGCTCCGCAATTTTTGCCCACAACCCCGGTGACGGTTCTGCACGCGAACAGGCGGCCTCCTGCCAGAAGGTTCTCGGCGCTTACGCAAACATCGCCGACGAATACGCAACCAAGCGCTATCGCTCCAACCTGATCAACTGGGGCATGCTCCCTCTTCTCCGCAGAAGCGACTTCACCCTCGCGGTCGGTGACTTTGTTTTTCTTCCCGACATGCGCACGGTCGTTGCAGAAGGGAAACCGGAGTTTGACGCTTATCGGATCCGTGACGGAAAAGCGGAGCGGATTACCCTCGGGCTCGCACCTCTCACAGAGGATGAAAAGGCCATCATCCTCGCCGGTTGTCTGATGAATTACTGGAAAAATAAATAAGCGGGGTATCAACAAATGTCCTCAAGGATCGGTTTTGACAACAGCAAATATGTTTCGATGCAATCCGAACATATCAAAGAGCGTATCGATCAGCTCGGCGGCAAGCTTTATCTGGAGCTTGGCGGCAAGCTCTTCGATGATTATCACGCTTCCCGTGTGCTTCCGGGCTTTGAGCCGGACAGCAAAATCAAGATGCTTATGCAGCTTGCTGACCGCGCTGAGGTTGTTATCGTCATCAATGCCTCCGATATCGCCAAAAACCGTGTTCGCTCTGACCTTGGTATTACTTACGAAGCGGACGTGCTCCGCCTGATCGATGCCTTCCGCGCCCGCGGCCTTCTTGTCGGTACTGTCGTGATCACGCAATATGCCGGACAGTACGCCGCCGATGTTTTCCGCCGCCGACTGCTCTCCATGGGGCTGAAGGTTGCCATGCACTACCCGATCAGCGGATATCCCAGCAATATACGCCATATCGTGAGTGATGAGGGCTACGGGAAAAACGATTACATCGTCACCGAAAAACCTCTTGTGATCGTGACCGCTCCCGGTCCCGGAAGCGGGAAAATGGCTACCTGTCTGTCACAGCTCTATCACGACGCGAAGCACGGTATCCGCTCGGGCTACGCGAAGTTCGAAACCTTTCCGATCTGGAATCTCCCGCTTAAGCATCCCGTGAACCTCGCCTATGAAGCGGCGACAGCCGATCTGAAGGACGTCAATATCATCGACCCCTTTCATCTGGAAGCATACGGGAAACTCGCCGTCAATTACAACCGGGATGTTGAAGCCTTCCCCCTGCTTGTATCTACACTGGAGAAAATTACGGGCACCTGTCCCTATCAGTCCCCCACGGACATGGGTGTCAATATGGCAGGATTCTGCATCACCGACGATGATGCGGTCTGCGATGCCGCCAAGCAGGAAATTGTGCGCCGCTATTATGACGCACGCTGCCAGCGCGTTCTTTGCAAGGTTGATGACGAAACCGTTTATAAATGCGAAATGATTATGGCCCAGGCAGGGATTACTATTGATTTTCGCCGTGTGGTCGCTCCGGCGCTCCGGGCTTCCGAGCAAACGGGAAAGCCTGCCGTCTGCATCGAGCTTCCAAACGGAAAGCTTGTCACCGGAAAAACAACCCCCCTTCTCGGCTCCTCCTCCGCGGCGCTTCTGAATTCGCTGAAGGAGCTTGCCGGGATTCCCGATGAGATCAAACTGATCTCCCAGGAAATTATCGAGCCGGTCTGTCGCCTGAAAACCGAGTTTCTCGGGAATCATAATCCCCGCCTTCATACAGACGAAACGCTGATTGCCCTTTCCATCTGTGCCGCCCAAGATGACACCGCCAAACGCGCGCTCGAGGCGCTTCCTCAGCTCCGCGGAGCTGAGCTGCACAGCACGGTCGTTCTTCCCGCCGTCGATGCCGCCACTTTCAAGAAAATCGGGTTGAACGTTACCTGCGAACCGGTTTATGAGTCCAAAAAGCTTTATAAGGCCAAATAAAGACAATCCCCCGCTTCTCCGAAAGGGAAGCGGGGGATTTTTTAATTCTCGTAATCCTGTTCGGCAGGAGCAAAAACATCCTCTGCAAAATAGCTAAGCGGATTTTGTGTTTTTCCGTCAAGGATAAGCTCAAAGTGAAGATGCGGAACCTCTGCAATTTCAATGAGTGCGGTTTCCCCGACGGCACCAATCACATCTCCTGCGCGAAGTTCCTTCCCGGGAGCAATCCCGTCGGCAAGGGAGTCGGCAAGATTTTTAAAAACCGAGACCAGTCCGCCCTCATGGGCGACGGAAACACAGCGCCCCATCATCGGGTCCGCCCACACTTCTTTTATGATTCCATCCGCGCAGGCAACAACAGGAGCTCCTATCGCGGCAGCAATATCAATTCCGGGGTGAGTGCGGTAGTCATTCATGGTCAGAGACCGTACGAGGACATCCGGGCTGTGCTCCTTGATCAGGGTTCCTTTTACGGGAATCTCCAGTTCAGAGGGAGCGGCAACAACCGGAGAGGTCTGGGCAGGTGTCGTTATCGGGGCTTCGGTTGTTACAGGCTCGGTCAGAGGAGCTGTAGTTGTCTGCTCATGGAAATCGATAGAAGAGGAAGGAGGCAAAGTGGGGCTTGCGCTTTCGGGAGGCTGCGACCCGCGGGAACGGCGTGCAGCCGCGGTTACACCCACAATGACCGCCATTACGATAAGCATAACGGCAACCGTGACATAGATAAGCTTGTCCGGTTCACGTCCTGCAGCGGCGTAACCTTTTTTCTTGTTTGTTTCTTTCATATGTCTTTGTCCTTTCGGGTGATTTTCTGATTCTATTGTTGCCGCCGCACGGCGTTTTATTCAGCGCAACACAGGAATTGCACGGCAAAATCCACCTAATACGGAGAATTTTTTTCAGAGCTGCAGATTCTTTCCGGAATCATTTGACAATAGAAAATCGGTATGGTATAATAGAATTTGTTGAAACTTCATAAATAGATTGACGGAGAATCGAATGAATCAACATCGTGATCACAGACAGCGGGTTAAGGCACGCTTCCTCGCAGAGGGGCTGGAACACTTTGCCGACCACAATGTGCTGGAATTGCTGTTGTTTTACGCGATACCGCAAAAGGATACAAACGAGCTTGCACATGCATTGCTTGACCGCTTTGGTTCTTTGACAAATGTGCTTGATGCGCATCCGGAGGAGCTGATGAAAGTTGACGGAATCAGTCAGCATACAGCTGTTCTGCTTACGCTGATGCCCCAACTGGCTCGCCGTTACTTTATGGCGGGGGAGACCTCCTCGGAACCGTATGACACCGCGGATAAGCTCGGGCGTATGTTTGTTATGAAATATGTCGGAGAAACGCGTGAAGTCGTCTATCTGACGATGCTGGACAATTCCATGCATATCATTGATACAATCCGGTTGCACGAAGGCTCAGTGAACTCCGCGCATATCACGCCGCGCTCTTTGATTGAGCCATGTCTGCGAAAAAATGCTGCCCTTGTTGTGCTTGCTCACAATCACCCCTCCGGGCTCCCGATTCCGTCCGGAGACGATCTTTACACAACGAAAGCAATTCAATCTGCGTTGGCGTCGGTGGGAATTCCCTTACTCGAGCATTATCTGATTGCTTCCAACAGTTATACCCCTCTTCTCCTGCGCACGGCCGGGCTTATCCGTCAAAGGGAGCCGAGCTCGGTTTTTTATTCCGGGATCGACCACAGCCGCTTTTACTCCGCCGTGAGCAGCGAGAAGCTTCCGAAATTTGAAGGTTAAACGGAGTTTTCCCATGAAAAAGAATTTCTATTCCTTTCTTTCTGTCCTGCTGCTCTGTGTTTTTTTCTGCGCGCCGTTTGTTTTTGCCGCTACTGACGTGCAGGCAGAGGAGGTGCATACAACAACCCTCAACCTGCTGAATGTCCGGCAGAACGAGCGCGGGACCGGTTATGAATGGAACAACAAAACGAACACCCTGACACTCACAAATTTCCGCCTGGAAACCGAGGAGCGCTACGGACTGCGTCTTCCGGAAAAAGGAACCGCTCCTGTTACTGTTGTTCTGGTTGGGAATAATTATATCAGCGCCTCCTATGCAGCTCTGGACGTACTTGGCTCCGCTGATTTTACAGGAGACGGATCCCTGACACTGGTCGGCGGGGAATACGGCTGGATCAACACGGCAACGCTCACCGAAATCCGTGTGAAGATTCAAAGCGGAACCTATACCATACAAAGTGAAGGGGTCGGTGTATTTTCCACCCGTGCAACCTGGAGTGTTGTCGGCGGAACCGTTAAAATCGAAAGTAAAGGAGAATCCGTCTCTGCACGGGAAATCGTCATGCAGGGTGGTTCTCTGACAGCCAACGGCGCCCTTCACGCTTCCTATAAACTGAATTTGGCCTATGCCTCTGTTGCTGTCAACGCTCCGGGAGCTGCCCTGCTGTCCGACAAGGATCTTCATATCACCGGGATCCGGCTTACTTCGAACGGGGAGGTGCTTTCGGAATACAACGGGGAAAGTGCGATTTCCGGCACGCCGATGTCCCGTGCACGCACGACCAGCATGCTGTTCGCGCTGTTCGGAATGAACAATGTTCCGATTGCTGTGGACTATCTGATTCTTACGCTCGCCGTCCTCGGAATTGCGGCATTGATTGTTGTTCCCATCATCAAAAAGAAGAAATCGCTCCGCTTGGCAAAGGAACGTTATGCGGCGGAGGAAAAAGCGCGCGCGGAAGCTGAAAAAGAGAAGCGCCGCGCAAAATAACGGAGCGAAACCATGACAAAAGAAGAATTTCTTTCCGGTGCCGGAGAAGACGCTTTGCGTGTGACCGGTGTTGCCAGTAAAACCGTATTTGACGGGCGCCTTCTGCGCGTTACGCGGGAAACCGTCCGGCTTCCGGACGGGAAACTTGCCGACTGGGAAATGATTCATCACAACGGCGCGGTCTGTGTTGTCCCCGTCGACGGAGACGGAAACGTTCTGCTTGTCCGCCAGTTTCGCTTTCCGACCGGCAGTGTCCTTCTCGAGATTCCGGCAGGAAAGCTGGAAAGCCGCGAAGAGAACCGGGATGACGCCGTTCGCCGTGAGCTTCGGGAAGAAACGGGGGCGGTTGCCGAACGGATTGTATCGCTCGGTGATTTTTATACGACACCCGCATACTCTGAAGAGAGAATCACAATGTACTATGCCGACGGACTGAGCTTCGGTGAGCGAGCCCTCGATGAGGACGAGTTTCTTTCGGTTGTAAAAATGCCGCTTGAAGAGGCCGTCGGTCTCGTTCTGGACGGAAAGGTAGCGGATGCAAAGACGCAGGCCGGTCTGCTTCGGGTTTATTGCATGAAGCAACAGGGGCTTCTCTGAGCTTTTTGGGGGAAATATGCACTTACTGACGCCAGCAGTCATGCGGGAAATCGACCGCGAAGCTGCCGCCCGGATTGACGGCGGAGAAAAAACACTGATGAGAAATGCCGGCCTGTGTGTTGTTCGGATTTGCGAAGAATACCTGACGCAGCAGCTCCGGCAGGACAAAAAAATGGGGCAACCCTGCGCCGCGATTCTCTGCGGTCGCGGCAATAACGGAGGCGACGGTTATGTCGTTGCTTCCGCACTTGCGGAACGCGGCTGGGAGGTCGCGGTTTTTGAATATGATCCGATGCGGGAGCGCACCGGATCGGCAGGTGATTTCCGCCGTGCGGCACAGGAAACAGGATGCCGCTTTTTATCGCTGTGCGACGGACCGGAGCTGCGGTCGCTGCTTTCCCGTGCCGATGTTCTGGTCGACGCCGTGTTCGGAACCGGCTTCCGCGGGGAACTTCCGGGAGAGCTTCCGGAGCTTTTCCGTTTCTGCGGCAGCACAACCGCGTTTCGGATCGCCGTGGATTGTCCTTCCGGAATTAACCCGGAAACAGGGGATGCTGCCCCCGGAACATTTCCGGCACAACTGACCGCCGCGATGTCTTATCCGATGCGCGGCTCGCTTTTGCTCCCGGCGCGGCAATATGTCGGACGGCTGAAGGTGTGTGATATCGGAATCGACCGCAGAGAAGCAGAAGCGGGACGCAGCCTCAACGATTGGATGGCAGACGAAGCCTTTGTCCGACAGATTTTCCCGCCGCGCTCTGCAGATACCAATAAGGGCAGTTACGGCAGGGTCCTGCTTGTTTGCGGGTCTGAGGATATGCCCGGAGCTGCGATTCTGGCTCTGTCGGGAGCCCTGCGGATGGGAGTAGGAATCTGTGAGCTTTGTGCACCCGCTTCGGTCTGTGCTGCCGCCGCTGTCCGGTGTCCGGAAGCGATTCTCACCCGTATTCCGGATCCGTCGGAATGGACCGACGGAATCATCGGAAGGATTTCCGAACGCGCTTCTGCGGCAAATGCTGCTCTTATCGGCTGCGGGCTTGGAATCCATCGGGCGGTCGCCCGCCTGGTACAGTTTTTGCTGGACAAGGCGGGATGCCCTCTGATTCTGGATGCCGACGCCCTGAACTCCTCCGCAGCAGAAAAAATTGACTGGAGATTCAAAAAGCGGGAAGTCGTTTTGACTCCGCACCCGAAAGAGCTGTCCCGACTCACCGGACGTCCGGTTCCGGAGCTGCAGAAGACCCGTTATGAAACGGCAAAGACGCTTTCCGCTGCGTGGCAGGTCACCCTGCTTTCCAAGGGGGCGGATACGATTATTGCCGCGCCGGACGGAAGAACAGCAATCAACCCGAACGGAAATCCCGGGCTCGCGAAGGGCGGAAGCGGAGATGTTCTCGCCGGGTTTCTTGCAGGGCTCGCCGCACAAAAGCATTCCCCTTTTGACGCGGCCGTGTGTGCTGCCTATCTTCACGGCGCTGCCGCGGATCGCCTGAAGGAAAAATACTCGGAAGCAGGCTTCCGGACAAGTGAGCTTCCGGATGCCGCCGCGTCCACACTCAGCGAGGTACTTCGCGGATGAAACAGGAAAAGATGACGCTTTGGCAACGCTTTCTCGATACGCTTTTTCCGCCCCGATGCGTTTGCTGCGGTGAGCTTCTGCCTGCCGGAAGCCCGCTTCCCTTCTGCGCCATCTGCTACGCCAACTATCAGCAGTCCCGGCGATATGTCTGCAGACATTGCGGGCGCGCTATACGGGACTGTGTCTGTTGCGGAGAAACCCTTCTCTCTGCCGGGGTTTACCGTGTTTCCCGCGTTACAGCGTATCTTCCGGAACGCAGAAACTCCCCGGAAAATCAGCTATTATATGCGCTCAAGCACAAAAATCTCACTATTGTCCGGCGCTTTGCCGCTTCCGAACTTGCCTCTGCCATTCAACGCGCGCCGGAAAACACAGACGGGTTCTTTGTTACCTGCGTTCCCCGCAGGCCTTCTTCAATCCGTGAGTACGGATTTGATCATGCCGAGGAGCTTGCACGCCGGCTTTCCGAAGAGCTGTCTCTCCCTTTTGAAGCTCTTTTCCGGCGCCTGCCGGAGGCCAAGGAGCAAAAGGGGCTCGGAGCGGAAGAACGAAAGAAAAATGCCGAAAACTCAATCCGTCTTCGGGATGGGGTGTCTGTTAGCGGGAAGCGCTATCTGATTGTCGATGATGTGATGACAAGCGGCGCTTCTCTGGCTGCCTGTGCGGCTCTGCTTTTTTCCCATGGAGCCACGGAGGTTCGC
Organism: Eubacteriales bacterium; assembly: GCA_034178705.1. Taxonomy (GTDB): domain Bacteria; phylum Bacillota; class Clostridia; order Oscillospirales; family CAG-272; genus RUG12395. Next base: position 15,134 of record JAXFQY010000039.1, read on the forward strand.
GGTGCTGTTTTTGCTTCACGCGGATAAGATTTTCCGTATCGCTTAAGAGACAATTCCGGTAAAAAGCTTTTTGCAATGTCTTTTAAAAGAATCAACAGAAACGGAGAACCCCGTCGGTCGGAGAGACCGGCGGGGTTCTTTCTGTCTGATAAATTGAAGCGGGATTATTTCAGATATTTTACGAAATAGTCAATTCCGGAAAACAGAGTTGCGAAAGTCATAAAGACAAGGGTAATAACGGAAAAAACAGTATCCGGAGTATGAAGAAGAGGGGTCAGAACGACCGGTTCAAGCAGCACAACACAGATCGCAACCATCTGTGAACAGGTTTTCATTTTCCCCCAGATGCTTGCTGCAATTACCTTTCCGCTTTTTGAAACTGCGACAAGGCGAAGCGAAGTCACGGCCAGCTCCCGCAGAATGACAACCAGAGTAACCCAGACAAGCAGTCCGCCAAGTTTCGCATCATATTTGTGCATCAAGGCAAGAAGAGCACCGAGAATGAGAAATTTATCGGCAAGCGGATCCAGAAACTTTCCGAAATCGGTGACCAGGCCGCGTTTGCGGGCTATCTTTCCGTCGAACATATCGGTCAGGGAAATCGCAATAAAAACGGCACAGGCGACACAGCGCCACACCGGCAAATCCGGCGGAAGCAGAACAATCAGCATAAAAACCGGAACAAAAATCACACGGAGAATCGTGAGACAGTTCGGAAGATTCCAATTATTTTTCATATTATCATTCACCTCTTTTGTCGACACGCTCCCCGACGAGATCATAGTCCTGCGCCTCGGTAATACGAACCGTGACAAACTCCCCTTCTGCTACTTTTTTGTTCGAGCGGAAGAAAACACGACCGTCCACATCGGGAGCATCTCCCTCACTTCTGCCTACGTAAATTTCTGCAGGAATATCATATCCTTCGCAAAGAACACGAAGCATCTTCCCGACCTGCTCCCGACAGCGGTCTGCACTGATTGCAAGCTGAATCGACATGACGGTATCGTAGCGATCCTGGGCCGTCTGTGCATCGACCGGATCGGGGAAAGAAGCAGCCGCCGTTCCTTCCTCCGGAGAATAGGTAAAGGCCCCCAAACGGTCAAAGCGCGTCTCCCGGATGAATTGACAAAGCTCCCGGAAATCCTCCTCGGTTTCTCCCGGGAATCCGACCATAACTGTAGTCCGCAGGACAACCTCCGGAATTGCCGCGCGAAGACGGCGCACCGCGTCTCTGACGACGGCGGATGAGCCGTGACGTCCCATTGCGGTTAAAACATGGTCGGAAATATGCTGAATCGGGATATCGGCATATTTGACAACGCGCGGATTATCCCGCATTTCGGCAATCAGCTCGTCGGTGATCTTATCGGGATAAAGATAGAGCAGACGAATCCACGGGATACTCGTCTCTTCGGTAATCCGGTGAACAAGCTCGGCAAGCTTGTATTCGCCGTACAGATCCAATCCGTAACGGGAGGTATCCTGTGCGACAATGCAAAGCTCCCGAATTTCGAGAGAATCAAGATCCTTTGCTTCAGCGATAATATCCTCCATCGGACGGCTGCGCATTTTACCGCGGATCAGGGGAATAGCACAATAAGTACAGCGGTTGTCACAGCCCTCCGCAATTTTCAGGTAAGCGGAACTTCCGGTTGTGACAAGACGGTCCCCGCCAAGCGCAGAACACTCCTTATCCTTATGAGAGCGGAATTTTTCCCCGTTGTCGACAGCTTTTACGGCATGAACGATCTCATCAATGCTTCCGAGCCCGAGAATCGCATCTACCTCCGGCAGCTGCTCCGCAATTTCACTTTCATAGCGCTCCGCAAGACAGCCGCAGCAAACGATACCGCGAAGCTTATGATGCTTTTTCAGCCAGCCAAGATCGATAATGTTGTCAATCGATTCCTGTCGTGCGCTTTCAATAAAAGCGCAGGTGTTTACAACAACGATATCGGCATCCTCCGCTTCGGGAGTAATTATATAGCCCGCGGAGGCAAGCTTTGCAAGCATAACTTCGGTATCGCACAGGTTCTTCGCACAGCCAAGCGATACGAAACTGACCTTTGTCATGGTTTTCCTTTCATCTCCTCAATACCCGTAGCGGTAGAGGAACGCTTTTATTTTCAATGCTTCCTCCCGGTTTTCGGGGGAAAGATGCCCGAATTTCCGCAGAATCAGCTGTCGTTTGTTTTTTTGGATATCGATTTCGTCGGCACATACCGAAAGTGCCCTGCGGATCTGTTCCGGCGTGAAGCCCTTTGCGCGCATCTCGGCTTCGATCCGACGGCTGCCGTACAGCTTGTCGTTGGCCGCATGCAGAACAGCTTCCCGCAGAAAGGCATCGTCATCAAGATACCCCATCTCAGAAGCGCGGGCAACGGCAAAAGCAACGGCTTCGGATGAATAGCGCTTCCGGCGAAGTTTCATTCGGAGTGAAGCTGTGGTATTGTCTCCGTAAGAAAGGATTCGAAGGGCGGAGCAGTATGCGGAACAGCGTTCCGCCGACTCCTCAAGAAGGGAGAACTGCTCCGCGGTTATCTCCCGCGGCACTTTACAAAGAGATTCCGGGAGCTCCTCTGTGAAGATACACAGAGAACGCGTTTCCTCATGTTCCCCGGAGGAAAGACGAACGGCAATCGTGCCGGTTCCGTCGTCCGAGAAAACACACGTCAGAACGGTAATCGTCAACTGTTCTCTCCGTCATCAAAATCGAAATCGCGCAGCTCTTCGTCGAGATCCTCTTCTTCTCCGCTCTCCTCGATCACGGCCTCGGAATCTGCGGCAAGAGCGCGGACTTTCTCTTCGATTTCCTCCGCGAGTGCTCTATCGGATTCCAGGGTACGCCGTGCATTGTCCCGCCCCTGCCCGATCCGCTGATCGCCGTAGTTGATCCACGCGCCGCTTTTCTTCAGCACACCGAGCGCGATTCCCATATCGATAAGCTCCCCTGCTTTGGAAATTCCCTTTCCGTAGAGAATATCAAATTCCGCGACACGGAACGGAGGGGCAACCTTATTCTTCACGACCTTTGTCTTGACATGGTTTCCGATAATCTCATTTCCGTTTTTCAACGGCTCGCCCTTGCGAACATCAATCCGGACCGAAGCATAGAACTTGAGTGCGCGACCGCCTGTCGTTGTTTCCGGGTTTCCGAACATGACACCCACTTTTTCGCGCAGCTGATTGATGAAAATGACAATTGTATTGGATTTTGCGATTGCACCGGAAAGCATCCGCATCGCCTTTGACATCAGGCGGGCGTGAAGACCGACATTGGCATTGCTGAGATTTCCGTCGATTTCCTGCTTCGGAACAAGAGCGGCCACAGAGTCGATAACGATAATATCTACCGCACCGGAGTTGACAAGAGCTTCTGCAATTTCCAGCGCCTGCTCTCCGTAATCCGGCTGGGAAACCAAAAGATTGTTGATATCTACCCCGATTTTTTTGGCATATGCAGGATCCAGGGCATGCTCCGCGTCAATAAACGCAGCGTTTCCTCCCCTTTTCTGTACCTCGGCAACGACATGAAGCGCAACGGTTGTCTTACCGGAGGATTCCGGTCCGAAAATTTCCGTAATCCTTCCGCGCGGAATTCCGCCGACACCGAGCGCACGGTCAAGTCCGATCGAACCGGTCGAAACGGCATTGACCTCCATTTTTGTGTTCTCCCCAAGCTTCATGATGGCGCCCTCGCCGTAGGACTTTGAAATATGTGACAGTACGGCGTCAAGCGCTTGTTTTTTCCCCTCTGTATCGGTAAGCTGTGAAGATGCAGATTTACCGGTTGGCTTTTTGGATGCTGCCATGTCTTGTCCCTTTCTATGTTAAATAAATTGATGCTGAGAATTTCATTCCCGAAAGACAGCGAAAAAGGTCAATAGGTCGGCGTATCAAGCAGCCATTTTTCTCCGTCAAAACGCAGTGTCAGAACGGCATCCTCATCTTTTTCCCCGTTCGTTTCGGTTTCAATGCGGATTACCACCCGTTTGCTTCCGCTTTTTTCAATCGTCATGGTATCAAAAGAATAGGTTCTTTCCCCTGGGAGAATGGATTGGATATACCGATCCTGCATCAGCTGTCCGAGGTCATCCTCGGTGAATCGCGGTAGAATGACGCCGACACTGTCTGTTATTCCGACAAACAACGTCTCAAAGATTCCCTCACAGTAGTCCGCCGTATAGACAGCGCGTGCTGCCTCCTTCAGTTGATCGATCGTATCATATCTGCTTTTTTCTAAATCCACATAGCGGTAATCTGTTCCGGTAATCCCTTCCACCGTTGGAAGTCCGTAGCCGAAAAAAATCTCGTTCAATTCCAGACTGTCGGTAATCAGTGCTTCGGCAATCGGCCTGATCTCTTCAAGAGTAGGTCCGCCGCAGGAGGAAAACAGAATGGCCGTGCAGAGAAGAAACACACAAAAGAAAGCAAACTTAGCTTTCATTTCCGTTCTCCCCGGAATTTCCCGTATTCTCTCTGTTTTCAGTTTCCTTTGTCCCTGCTGTCGTTTCGCCGTCAGACAGAGCACTCTGCTCGGGGATTTCTTCTTGCTCCGGCTGATTTCCGTCGTGAACAACCGCAAAATTGGAAATCACGGCATTCTCCGCTGTGCGCATGACAATAACACCGGCCGCGGAACGGCTGTACACCGGGATTTCATCCGCGTGTATACGGACAACCGTTCCGGTATCTGTAATCATCATAATGTCATCCTGCTCACCGACGGAAGCAATCCCGATCACCGGACCGGTTTTTTCGGTAATATTCTGACAGGTGACACCGTGCCCTCCACGATTTTTCATCTGGCGGAAATCGTCAAACGGTGTCCGCTTTCCGCATCCGCGCTCGGTTATGACAAGCAGACGTCGGTCGTCTGAGACAAGCGCAGCTCCGCAAACCGCATCCCCGTCTTCCAGGCGGATACCGATGACACCACGGGCGGTTCTTCCCATCGGACGGATTGTATCTCCACGGAAGCGCACGGCATTTCCCGAACGGGTCGCAATGACAAGCTCATCCTCATCCTCCATCTCTCCGGCATAGATCAGCTCGTCACCCTCATCCAACGAGAGGGCGCGCTTTCCGGTTTTTCTCTGATATTCGAATTCGCTCATCGGTGTGCGCTTGATAATGCCGTTTTTCGTAAGCATCAAAAGATATTTGTCCCCGAAACCGTTTACGGTAATCACACCGGAAAGCTTCTCCCCGTCTTCAAGCTCCAGCAGATTGCGGATGTTGGTTCCCTTTGCCGTTCTTCCTGCCTCCGGAATGAAATAAACCTTCTTGGTATATACCTTTCCTATGGAGGTAAAGAACATCATCAGCGAATGGCTGTCCGCCGTGACAACGTTCTCGATGAAGTCATCCTCCTTTGTCTGCATGCCGATAATTCCCTTTCCGCCACGGCGCTGGGCGGAATACGTATCGGCAGGCTGACGCTTGATGTATCCGGCATGCGTCATGGTTACAACACACCGATGCTTCGGAATCAGATCTTCCAGAACAATATCATCCTCGGATTCCACAATATCGGTCAGGCGCGGATCCCCGAACTTAGCCTTGATGGCCAGCAGCTCGTCCCGCACAATGGAACGAACCTTTGTTTCGTCCCTGAGGATTTCTTCAAGCTCCGCGACAATACTCCGCAATTTTGCCAGTCTGTCCTCGATTTTCTGCCGTTCAAGTCCGGAAAGCTTTCCGAGCGTCATATCAACGATCGCCTGCGCCTGTGCCTCCGAAAGCGCAAACTCCGCCATAAGAGCTTCCCTTGCTGCCGGTATCGACTCACTGTGCTTGATAATCTCAATGACACGGTCGATATTATCGATGGCGATTTTGTATCCCTCCAGAATATGCATCTCATGCAACGCTTTATCAAGGTCGAATTTTGTACGGCGCACAATAATTTCTTTCTGAAAGGAAATATATTGCTGAAGGATTTCCTTCAGGGAGAGAATCTTCGGTTCGCCGTTTACAATGGCAAGCATATTAACAGCAAAGGTATCCTGAAGCTGTGTATATTTATATAGCTGATTCAGTATCACCTGTCCGTTTGCATCTCTGCGGTATTCTATGACAATACGCATTCCCGCGCGTCCCGTCTCGTCACGCAGACCCGTGATTCCATCCACACGTTTTTCCTTGTGCAGATCCGCAATGCTTTTGACCAGCATTGCCTTATTGACCGCATACGGGATTTCGGTTATGATAATACGATGCTTTTCCTCGTCAATCTGCGCGCGGGCGCGGACAGAAATATGCCCCTTTCCCGTCGCATATGCCGCATAAATGCCCGATGTTCCGTATATCGTTGCCTTTGTCGGAAAATCGGGTCCCTTGATATACTGCATGATCTCATTCAGATCCGCCTCCGGATTGTCAAGCAAACAGACAACCCCGTCGATGACCTCTCCAAGGTTGTGGGGCGGGATATTCGTCGCCATACCGACAGCGATACCGACCGAGCCGTTGACAAGCAGATTCGGAAAGCGCGAGGGAAGAACCGTCGGCTCCTTCAGCTTGTTGTCATAGTTCGGAACAAAGTCGACAACATTTTTTTCAATGTCCATCATCATATAGTCGGAGATTTTCGCAAGACGCGCCTCGGTATAACGGTAGGCAGCGGCACCGTCTCCGTCGACATTACCGAAGTTACCGTGTCCTTCCACCAGCGGATACCGGAGCGAGAAGGACTGAGCCATGCGAACCATCGATTGATAGACCGCGCTGTCCCCGTGCGGATGATACCGCCCGAGCACATTTCCGACGGTAGTTGCCGACTTGCGGAACGGCTTATCGCTTGTAAGGTGATCCTCATACATCGCGTAGAGAATGCGGCGCTGACCCGGCTTCATACCGTCCCGAACGTCAGGCAGAGCACGACTTGTAATGACACTCATGGAGTAATCTATAAAAGACTTCTTTACCTCCGCCTCCATTGCGATGGGGACAATTTTCTGATTGGAATAGTCAAGCTCATGATTGTGTTCCATTTATTCTTCCTTTTCCATTACCGGCAGACGAAGGATTCTTCACCTTCTTTTTGCCGCATTTCTCATCTTTCAACAAATAAAATTGGTATCTCTGATTTGTCGAAAAAAGTTTTCTAAAGAGGAAAACCGGCTTGGATCATCGGTTTCAACAGAGTTTTCAACAGGTTGTTGAAAACTTTTGAACAAGAGTTTTCAACAGATTGTCGAAAACTATTTTTTCTGTTGAGAACTTTAGATATCCAGATTTGAAACAAATTTCGCATTCTGAATGATAAATTCGCGTCTGGGCTCCACCTGATCCCCCATCAGAACGGAAAAAATCTCATCTGCACGGATCGCATCCTCCACCGTTACCTTCAAAAGGGTTCGGAACTCCGGATCCATTGTTGTCTCCCAAAGTTGATCCGGATCCATTTCACCAAGACCTTTATAACGTTCTGTCTCACATTTTCCGCCAAGCTCCGCGATATAGGTATCGCGTTCCTCATCGGAGAAGGCATAGCGTACTGTTTTGCCGCGCATCACTTTATAAAGCGGTGGCTGTGCCAGATAAATATTTCCGTTCTCAATCAGTGCGCGCATATGCCGGAAAAAGAAAGTCAAAAGCAAAATCCGAATATGCGAACCGTCAACATCGGCATCTGCCATAATAATGATTTTTCCGTAACGAAGCTTTGACGGATCAAAATCCTCTCCGATACCACAGCCGAGTGCCTGAATAATCGGTGTCAGCGACTCGTTACCGTAAACCTTATCCAAACGGCTTTTTTCTACATTCAGAACCTTACCGCGAAGCGGAAGAATGGCCTGAAAACGGCTGTCTCTTCCATCCTTTGCCGATCCGCCTGCGGAATCTCCCTCTACAAGATACAGCTCGGTCAGCTCTGCGCTGCGTTCCTGACAGTCGGAAAGCTTTCCGGGTAGCGTACTGCCCTCAAGTGCATTTTTCCGGCGGGTCAGGTCGCGTGCCTTTCTGGCTGCTTCGCGGGCGCGGCTTGCGGCAAGCGCCTTATCCAGAATCGCTTTTCCTACGGCAGGATTTTCCTCAAGATATTCGCTCAGTTTCTGCGTTACCATCTGATCAACAAAGGTACGCATTTCGCTGTTTCCGAGTTTGGCCTTGGTCTGCGATTCAAACTGTGCATCGACCAGCTTAACACTGATAATCGCAATCAACCCTTCCCGGACATCCTCTCCGGTCAGCTTATCGTCCCCCTTGAGAACACCTGTTTTGATCGCATACGCATTCAGAACCTTTGTCAGCGCCGATTTGAAGCCGACCTCGTGTGTTCCTCCCTCAATCGTATGCATGTTATTGGCAAAGGAAAGAAGAATTTCATTATAGCTGTCGTTGTACTGAAGCGCAACCTCCGCCGTACTGGAATTTTTCTCCGCCTTCATGTATATAACCTGCGGATGGACCGGATTGCCGCGCTTGTTGTTTTCATTCAGATACTCTACAAAGGAACGAATTCCCCCTTCAAAATAGAGCATCTCACGCTTTGGCTCACCCTCGCTTCCATCCTCGTTTCGGACGCGGCGGTCGATAAGCTCGATCCGGATTCCGCCGTTGAGAAACGCCTGTTCACGAAGACGGGAAAGCAAAGAATCATATTCGAATACGGTTTCTTCAAAAATGGTTGGATCCGGCTTGAAGCGACAGAAAACACCATGCTTTTCTGTCGGTCCTTCACATTTGAAGGGACGTGCAACTTTTCCCCGCTCAAAACGCTCGGTATAACGCATACCGTCACGGCAGTTTTCTACTTCCATCCACTCGGAAAGAGCATTCACTACCGATGCGCCGACTCCGTGAAGGCCTCCTGCAATCTTATAGCCTTCACCGCCGAACTTTCCTCCAGCATGAAGAATGGTATATACTACTTCAAGCGTCGGAATTCCCATCTTCGGATGAATACCGCTCGGAATTCCGCGTCCGTCATCCTCAACAGACACGCTGTTGTCCGGCCAAAGAGTGACTGTAATTTTATCACAGGCGCCTGCAAGCGCTTCATCAATAGAGTTGTCTACAATTTCGTGTACAAGATGATGCAGCCCGCGAATCGATGTCGTTCCGATATACATTCCCGGGCGCTTGCGGACCGCTTCCAGCCCTTCCAGTACCTGTATTTGACTGTCATCATATACATTTTCGTGGTTTTTCTCGTCCATTGTCCGGTTCCTTTCTTTGTCTTCTCTTACCTTTTTTAAGCAAAAGGTAAGCCGAAAGAATTTTTAACGATCATTCTTGCTTCATTACTTTTCAACGGCAGTTTGGTTTAACATCGGAAAAGCTTTGCCTTTTCTGAAAGAAAAAATAAGCTAAAAGATCTTTTCCTCTGCTTTTTTGTTTTTTATTCTTATCCGATTTCCTCTTCACATCTGGATTTGAGAGCGGAAGCACTGATTTGGGAAAAAAGTACACGCGAGTGGGAAAAAAGCTCTGAGGGCTTCTGATAAGCAGTTTTTTTTCGCGGTGATATATCCGCAAACAGAATAAAAGACTTCGGCAGCTCTTCAGCAGCGGATTCAACTTTGCCTGCATGCTCCGAACGGCGCAAAAAGTTTTTTGTATCCTCTCCGCGGCTGGCTGTATCAAGATCAAAAATTCCGATAACAGAACCACTGCGCAGAATACGGTTATTACCCGCATGTAAATACATAAAAATCTCCTTTTTCAATGCTGAAACTGCCAAAAAATTAATTGATTTCAGTAAAAACACCGTTCTTGGCATGAATGATTTTACAGGAAGCAAGCCCTGCATCAGCCTCACAGGTGGTTATGATATACTGTTTGTCTGCAACACGATCAAACAGATATTTTCTTCTTTCTGCGTCCAGTTCGCTTAAAACATCGTCAAAAAGAAAGACGGGATGCTCCCCGGTCAGCTCCCGGCAGATTTCTCCTTCCGCAAGCTTAAGGGAAAGCACCGCGGTTCTTTGTTGTCCCTGACTGCCCCACTGACGGAGAGGAACTCCGTTGATTTTCAGAATCAGATCATCGCGGTGAGGGCCGCGCTGCGTGGATCCTGCGGAAAGATCACGGTCAAGCCCCGCTTCCAGCAATCTGAGATACTCCTGCTCGCTATCCGCAAAATTGTGAGGATCCGGTACATCACAGGAATACTGAATACGCAGACGTTCGGTATTTTCGCTCATTTCCGACATAATAAACTCTGCATGCGGGGAAAGCTTTTCAATATATTCCGCCCGGCGCTGTGCAATTTTTGCCGCAAAACGGGCAAGCTGCGCATTCCATACCGGTATATTTTCCAATAATCTCTCCCTCTGAGCACCGGAAATCCCGGAAACGCCGATTTTTTTGATCAGTGCATTCCGATTTTCAAGCGCCATTGTATAGTTTCCGAGAAGATAGACATAATCGCGAGAAAGCTGAGAAATTGCGATATTCATAAATTCTCTTCTCTCGGAAGGAGAACCCTTTACAATACCGAGATGGTCCGGACAGAACAAAACAGCACGGAAATGGGAAATCATTTCAATATTCCGTTCCAGCTTAACACCGTTCAGATATCGTTTTGTTTTTTTATCCGTATGTTCAAGAAGAAGCTCTTCCTCTCTTTGTGCGTCAGTATACTCGTTCTTAACGGTAAAAAACGTATCCCCGCTTCGTATAAGCTCCCTGTCCGGAGTTCCGCGAAAACTTCTTCCCCGTGCAAAAATATAGATTGCTTCGAGAAGATTGGTCTTTCCCTGCGCATTTCTACCGAAGATAACATTGACTCCGGGCGAAAAACTGACTTCGGCATTCTCAATATTACGATAACTGCGCAGGGTCATTTTCCGGCAATACACGGCGTCAGTCACTCAGTTTGACCGGCATCACAAGGAAAAACTGTTTTTTCTTTTCATCTTTCTCCGTGGGCATAACATACATACTGGTGCGCGGTCCCTTTAGTTTCATTGTCACATTGTCGCAATCAAGGGCACGGAGAACATCAATCAGAAAACGGCAGGTAAAACCGATCTCCAGCTCCTCCCCACTGTATTCGCACGGCAGCTCATCGTTGATCTGCCCGGAAAGAGAGGTAGACGAAATTTTCAGAAGATTATCGGAAAAATGCAGACGCAGATGGCTGCGCGTGGAGCTGACACTCTTTTTTTCGGAAATCAGCGCCGCCCGCTCAAGACATTCGAGAAAGGCAACCCGATTGATTTTCACCGTAATCGGCATATCCCCCTGAATAATCCGCTCATAATCCAGGTATTTCATATCGATCAGGCGGGAGAAAAAGATCAGATCTCCAATGACAAATACAACATGCTTTTTTGCCGGCTTGATCGTCATCAGATCCTCCTCATCATCCGAGAGGATTTTCTGAAGCTCATTCAGGGACTTTCCGGGAATGATCATATTGATCTCACTGGGGAGATCGGCATTGATTTTCGTATAATACTCGCACTTGGAGAGCGTAAAGGTATTGCACGCTACCATTGTAAGAAGATTTTCCCGGATCTGAAGATATCCGCCGCACAGCTCGGGGTGGTTGCTGTCTGTCTGGGCAATCGAATGGGCGGTAGATCCCATTATCGTTTTCAGAATGCTTTGTTCGATTACAAATCCCCATTCCCCATCCAGTTCCGGGGGTGTCGGAAATTCCTTTCCGTTCAGCGCCCTCATCGTATAACAAACACGGTTGCACCGCAGATGTGCTGTCATTTTTTCATTGACTGACAACTCAATCTCATTTTCCGGCATAACGCGCACATACTGATAAAAATCCTGGGCATTTACGATATAAGAACCCGGCTCGATGACCTGTGCGGCAACATTTGCCCGGACTCCTTTATCCATATCGTAGGTCATAACACGGCATCGGCCGTCCTCAGATGCTTCAATTAATACCCCTTCAAGAGAGGTAAAGGTATTCTTGCTTGAAACACAACCCATTGCCGGGGTCAGCGCCGCAAGCAGCTTGACCTTATCAAAAATTATTTTCATAAAATACTCCTTTAAGTATGATCGAATTTTTAAGAATGAACAACTTGAGACTGCTGTTTTTGGGATTGCTTTTCTGTAATATAGTGTAATAGATAATAAAAATAGCAGCAGTAGCAGTAGGGGTCGTTGAAGCGTTGAAATGTATCGGGAAACCTTGAAAGACAAGCTGTGTAGGGTGTTGAAGAAAGAGTAGAAAAAAGAAAGATTTCGGATAGCTTCAACAGCGGGGAAAAATGCTTTCGCAAAAACTGTCGGGTAATACCGGTTTTCTTCAACAAAGTTTTGAACATTGACTGTTGAAAACTTTGAAAACTAAAGAAAAATAAAATCGGTTATCGGTCAATCAACCGCGGATTTCCGAGACAAGCTCCTTGATTTCATCTTCAAAAAGAGGGTCTCCCGCAATTTGCTCTTCAATCTTGGCAAGACTGTGATGAATGGTTGCGTGGGATCTTCCGAACATATTTCCGATAGCGATCATGGAAAGATCGGTGAGGGAGCGAAGCAGATAGATGGCAACATTACGGGCATTTACGGTATTGGCAGCCTGACTTTTTCCTTTCAGCTCGGCAGCGGAAATGGAATATTTTCTGGCAACCGCTTCAATGATTTTATCGCTGACAAGATTCTGCGGCTCGCTTTCGGTAAGAAGATCGGAAATGGCGGCGCGGGCGGTTTCCAGCTGGATTCCGGTTCCGTCCAGAAAGGAAAGCGCCGCGATTTTCTTTATGGCGCCCTCTACCTGACGAATATTGGATTTCAGGCGATCTGCCATATAGGTTACAACTTCGCTTGACAGTTCAATATGCAGATTTTTTGCCTTCTGTTTAATGATTGCCATGCGCAGTTCGATATCCGGAGGCTGAATATCCGCGATCATGCTTTGCTCAAATCGGGTACGGAGCCGCTCCTCAAGAGGATTGATATCCTTCGGGGGTTTATCGCTTGTAAAGATAATCTGCTTGTTATCCTCATAAAGAAAATTAAAAGTATGGAAGACCTCCTCCTGAACGGAAGTTTTATTCGCAATAAACTGAATATCATCGATAATCAGAATATCAGCGCGGCGGAATTTTTCGCGGAATTCCGGTGTGCGCTTGAACTGAATCGCCTCAATAAGCTGATTTGTAAAATCCTCGCCGCTGATGTAAATCAGGGAGACATCCGGAAAACACCGCTCCACCATGTTTTTGATGGAATACATCAGATGCGTCTTTCCGAGACCGCTCGGACCGTAGATAAAAAGCGGATTGTACATGTCCCCGATATGGTCGTAATCCTTATCACCTGCATTGCTTGCCACAGCATAGCATGCCGCATAGGCAAGTTTGTTTGAGGAACCCTGTACAAAGTTCTCAAAGGTGAATTCTGCTGTTTTACTTCCCGGTATATTTCCGGGAAGGGAGCTGTTTTTCTCTTCTCGGCGATTTTCTTCTTCCTCTCGGCGGGTAACCGTCTGCGCTGTCAGAGTCGGATCGCCGGTGAATTCAATTTTGATCCGGAAACCGAGAAGTCCTTCTATCGTTTCGGCAATTTCCTCTGCGTATTTTCCTTGTACGACTCCGCGTTTGAAATCATTCTCGATATAGAGAAGCACGCGGTTTTCATCCAGATCGAGAATCTTGCAGTCCTCAAACCAAAGACCGACAAAGGTGGAGCTGTATTTTTCACGCAGCTTTTCAACAACAAGCTGCCAGATTCCGCTCAGATCCCCGGAGGCATTCATGCGGGCATTCTCCTTTATATATATAATAAGTATCTAAATTATATCATAGTATCGGATATATTTCAAGGGATTATGGGAAAAAAGCAATTTCAGAAAAACAGGGAGAATTCTTTTCTGTCGGGGGTTTTGGAAAAACCCTGTCTGCCCCCTTGAATTGTTGCATCTTTCATGTTATACTACCGTTGAATCAGTCTGTACATATAAAAATTAAACAGGAAGGATTATAGATATGAACGCACTCCAATTGGCTGAATATATCCGGGCAGGAAAGGCAGACGCAAAGCTGAATGCGCTTTACGGCAAAAATCTTGACAGGCAAAGAAAAAGATATGCCGATGCAGCAGAAAAATTTGCCTCGCTTTACGGGGCTGAAAAGGATGCTTTTTTCTTCTCGGTTCCGGGGAGAAGCGAAATATCCGGAAATCATACCGACCATAACCGCGGAAAGGTTCTTGCGGGGGCCATTGATCTTGACATAATCGCTGTCGCAAGCCGCACGGATGATGGCGCCGTACGTGTCCGCAGTGAGGGATACAGTGAGGATCGCGTGGAGCTTTCCGATATCAGTGAGCCGAAAAAGGAGAACTTTTTCAAATCCCGCGGACTGCTTGCAGGAGTACTTGCCGGTTTGCAGAAAAACGGTCATGAGGTTTGTTCCTTTTGTGCTTATACGACGAATGATGTTCACAAAGGAAGCGGGCTCTCCTCTTCTGCCGCATTTGAGGTGATGATCGGAAATATTGAAAATCATTTGGCAAACGGCGGAAAAATCGGAAATCCGGAGATTGCGAAAATTTCTCAGTTTGCGGAAAATGTATATTTCGGAAAGCCCTGCGGTTTGATGGATCAGATGGCTTGTGCCGTCGGCGGCTTTGTTGCGATTGATTTTGAAGATCCGCAGAATCCGGTAATTGAGTCGTTGGATTTTGATCTGTCCGGTCACGGATACTCCCTTTGCATTGTCAATACCGGCGGAAATCATGCCGATCTCAACGAGGATTATGCATCGGTTCCGGCCGAAATGAAAAAGATTGCAGCGTATTACGGGAAGGACGCATTGCGCGGATTGACAGAGGAGCAGCTGATTTCCGACATGCCGGTTCTTCGCAAAGCGGCAGGGGATCGTGCCATTCTCCGTGCTATGCATTTTGTTGCCGAAAACAAGCGTGTTGAAAAACAGACAGAAGCGCTGCGCCGCGGTGACCTTGATACGTTTTTTGCCGGTGTGATTGAAAGCGGAAACAGCAGTTTCAAATATCTCCAGAATGTTTATACTGTGAAAAATGTAGAGGAACAGGGACTGTCCCTTGCACTTTGCGTAACCGAATATGTAACCCGTGGCTGGGGCGGTGCATTCCGTGTACACGGCGGTGGTTTTGCCGGTACGATTCAGGCATTTATTCCGACAGAAAAAGTCGAAGAATATACAAACATCATGAATTCCGTCTTCGGACAGAATGCCTGCGCCGCGCTGAAGGTTCGTCCCGAGGGAGCAATCCTTGTGAATCTGTAAGCAAACATGAAGAAGAAAAGAAACAAAAACATGCCGCAGAGCACGGCAGATGCAGATGCCGTCAAAAAAGCGAAAAGAACACTCCGGTATTTTTTTATTCTGATTATCAATGTCATTGTGTTCTATGCGGCTTACATTTTTCTGACGCGGCTCGGCGGGACTGCGGCGAACATCACCATGTGGGTCTATCTTGTTCTTACGGTTGTTTTTTTCTCCGCGTTTATTCTCTATAACAAAGGCTTTACAATGGTAAACCGTGCACCGGATTCCTTTCCGGAGGATTGGAGTGCAGAAAAAAAATGCGCTGTCCTTGAGGAGGGAAAGCGTCGGAAAGAACGCTCAAAATGGATGCTGCTGATTATTATTCCCTTGCTTGCCGTCTGGTTTATCGACATGGTTGATCTTTTCTTCTTGGACCGGATCCGGAATCTTTTCAACGGATAAAATCCGATTTTTACGGAGAGCTATGCTTGCCTATTCTCTTTGCTCCGGCTCGTCCGGAAACTCCTATTTCATCCGAGGAGACGCTTCCTCGATTCTGATCGATGCGGGAAGATCCGCACGCTACATTACCTCTGCGCTTTGTGACTGCGGAAGTGGCATGGGGGAGATATCCGCTGTATTTGTCACACACAATCACAGCGATCATATCTCCGCATTGCCGGTTCTTTGCCGGCAGTATGCTTTTGATATTTTCTGTACACCGGGCAGTGCCGATGCATTGCTCGGTGTCGGTATTCCGGAAAGCAGGATCCGTCGGATTCTTCCGGGAAACAGAATTGCTGTCGGAGACTTTTCCGTTTGCGCTTTTGAAACTCCGCATGATGCCTGCGGCAGCGTTTGCTACCGGGTTTCCGACGGATGCTGCTCTCTTGCTGTTGCGACGGACATCGGATATGTATCCGATTCTGTTTTTGAATGTCTTTTCGGCTGCTCCGCCGTTGCAGTGGAGTCGAATCATGACATTGACCGTCTTCGCCGCGGACCGTATCCCGTATTTTTAAAACAGCGGATTCTTTCCGAAAGCGGACATCTTTCCAATGACCGCTGCGCCGCTCTTCTTCCCCGGCTTTATGACAGTGGAACACGGCATTTTCTTCTTGCACATCTGAGCCGCGAAAACAATGATCCGGACCTGGCTTTTGAAACGGCAAGCCGGGCTTTATCCGGCTGTGATGCAGAGCTTGCCGTTGCCTTGCCCGAAAAGCCGGTTTGTTTTTTCAGGGGGTAGAAATTGCAGAAACTCACTGTGATTGCCGTCGGTGGCGATAAGGAAAAATACTTTTTAGAAGCGGCGGAAGAATATAGAAAACGTCTTTCTCGTTTTGCCCAGACAGAGCTGATTCTGCTGAAGGATGAGCCGATTCCCGATCATCCTTCGGAAAAAGAGATTGCCGGCGTTCTGAAAAAAGAAGGGGACAGAATCCGTGCTGCTTTGCCGGACGGTTTTCTGAAAATTGCCCTTTGTATAGAAGGAAAACAGCTGACAAGTCCCGAACTGGCGGCTTTTCTGGACGATGCTGCCTGCCGTTTTCCCGGGATCGCCTTTATTATCGGAGGATCGCTTGGACTGGAGGAGGATGTGAAAAAGCTTTGCTCTGTCAGGCTTTCCCTTTCAAGATTGACTTTGCCGCACCGCCTGGCGCGCGTTGTTCTGATGGAGGCACTTTATCGCGCCGAGACGATCCGAAACGGCGTGAGATATCATAAATAAACGGTTGAAAAACAGGGAAAGCTGAAAAGGACATGCAGAAAGCACCTGCCTGAACTGGATTCATAAAGAATCTTTACTTTTTTCCGGGATTCCGGAAAAAATCCGACCGAACGGAGGACCGAATGCGCAAACTGAAGGAATCTGTACGCTTGCTTGCAATTGCAGGGATGTTTTTTCTGTTTTTTACTGCTGTGCTTTATCAGCGCGGGGTATTTGATTTTTCCTTTTATCCGAGAGAGCACGGCGATCCTGTAAAAACAACCGATCCTTCCGCAACAACTCCGCTCTCTTCCGATTCCGCAGGGGGAATAGATGAACCGGATGATGAATATTCCCTGCAATTTATCGATGCACTGCGAGCAGCGACAAACATCAGCCGTATCGGGGCAGGCGTCCTGACAGGAGGAGATCCGGTTCCGTTTGCATTTGAAAAATTTACCGATCTTATTCCGGAGGGATATGAACTTTCCTATGCGGATTTTGATTCCGACGGAACCATGCGTCTGTGCCTGTTGGAGCCGGACATCTCTCTTCCGGCATACGGTTCCTATGAGATAACGGAGCTTGTTTTTTATTCCGAGGCGAAGGATGATTACTCCGTTCCCATCGGAAAACAGCGTTTTGAACTGAAATCCGGATCCGGCGTACGCCTGTATATGGGGTATATTCTGACGGATGACGGCAACGAACAGCGTGTGTACACCTGGAACGGAAAACTGCTTCTCAAGGAACCGTCCGGCTATCTTTATCCTGCCTTAACGCGCGATACGGAAGGCCATCCTCTTTTCACGCTCGGAGACAGCAAATATTACCGTTTTGATGAAGCCGGAAAGCTGATCGAAAGCGATTACAACGATGAAACAGACGGGCGGGGTCTGTATTTTGACTATACCCCGGATTATGGTGCAGGCGACAACGATATTCTGCGTTTTTCCGTTCGTACCATCATCACCAGTCTTGTCACGGCTCCGCCGGAGGAAACGGAAGCACCCCCGGAAACTCTCCCCCCGGAGACTGATTCTCCCGTAACCGTTTACACACAGGAACCGGTAACGGAGCCTCCTGCAGAAACCGACGTGCCGGCGGAAACGACTGATGTCGCAGCAGTTCCGGATTCCTCCGAGAGCACGGAAGATTCCGATGCCGGAGAGACCGAAGAGACCTCTGAAGACACCGGAAATACAGAAAGCGCAGAGATAACCGACTCGGCGGAAACAATAGCACCGGAGGAAAATGAGCCTTCTCCACCCCCGGAAGAAACAACGGCTGAAGGCTCCGAAGACACCGAAACAGGGAATTCTTCGGCAGAAGAGGGAGAGCTTTCTTCTGACAGTCCGATTCCGGAGGAAATCACCGAAGGGTCGGTTTCTGAAGCAGGGCAAACGACGGAAGGCGGAGGGGCTGAGCTTCTCGCAGCTGCGGCCGATCTGCCCGACGATACTGACGATGCTCCGGCCGAAACAGGATCGGATCCGTCCGAAACCACCGGACTTCCCGAAGAGAGCACCCAAAGCAGTAGTATATTTACAGAAAACCCGGAAAATCCCGAGACTTCAGAATCAACCGAAGGAATCCCGGCAACCGAGACCGAAACAGAACCGGAGCCGCCCGTGACAACCGCTCCGCCGCGCATTGTGGATATCATCAGCACGGAAGAACTTCGCTTTGCATACGGATATTCTTCCTGGTATCTGCTGACCGGATATAAATATTCGAGGATGTTCAATTTTTCCGAAGGATACGGGGTCTCTGTCTGGTATGACAAGGTTCTCTCGGTTGTCAATGAATACGGACAGGAAGACTGGCGCTTCACAAGACAGCTTTATTACTGGAACGAAAACGGAAGGCTTGCCTACTCCATTTATACCGAACCTCTGACGCGCGGGATTGCTTCTTTGGGAAGCTATTATTTTGATCGTGGGTACCTCCGTGTACGTCAGTTGGATACCGATGCCTATTACGGAAATCCGGATTATCTGATCGGACAGTATGATTTTCTGCTTGACAAAGAAGGAAACAAATTTGCCATTCCGGAGGGCTATGATCTTGTCGGTTACTCGGACGGAGTTCTGTTGCTTTCCCGTGGCGGAAAGTACGGCTATTACAGTACGGAAATCGGCTGGATTGCACAGCCTATTTATACCTTCGCCCGTCCTTTTGCCGAAGGGTTGGGTGTAATCGGCTTTCAGAACGGAATCAAGGGGATTATCGACACAAAAGGAAATGTGGTTCTTCCCTTTGTTTATACCGACATTTCCCAGATTTCCTCCGGCGTGATTGCTGCATACTCTGCCGAAACCGGCTGGGAGTTTTACGGCAAGGTTTGCAGACCGGAGACCCTTTCCGAAGGTTGACGGTTCTCGTTTCGTTGATTTAGCTTACTCTTTGCAAAAGGGTAAGGAGGAATATCATGCAGCATACAACAGACATTGTGATTATCGGCGCAGGACATGCAGGAGTAGAGGCGGCGCTTGCTGCGTCACGGCTCGGTCTTTCCACCGTGCTGTTCACCTTAAGTCTTGACGCTATTGCCAATATGCCCTGCAATCCGTCGGTAGGCGGAACGGCCAAGGGGCACCTGGTCTATGAGATTGATGCCCTCGGAGGGGAGATGGGACGCGCGGCTGATGCCGTAACGCTTCAAAGCCGGACCCTTAACACCGGTAAGGGCGCTGCCGTCCGCTCCAAGCGGATACAGGCGGACCGCGCCGCTTACCGACTATATATGAAGCACACAGTGGAGCGCGCCCCGCACCTTGATCTGATTCAGGATGAAGTGACTGAGCTGCTGACAGAACCGCTGCCGGATGGGCGGCGCCGTCTCTGCGGGGTTGTTACGCGCGCGGGGGAAACCTATTTGTGCCGCGCGGCAGTGATCTGCGCCGGAACCTATCTCGGCGGCAGAATCCATATGGGGGAGCACAGCTGGGCATCCGGACCGGACGGACAGCTTCCCGCTTCCGGGCTGACAGCCTCTCTTGCTGCGCTCGGTTGTTCGCTGCGCCGCTTCAAAACCGGAACACCGCAGCGTATCGATCGCCGGACAATTGATTTTTCCCGCTTGGAGATTCAGGAGGGGGAGCCGGACCCGGCACCGTTTTCGGCACTGACCGACCCCGCACATTTTTCCGGTTTTACCGGAATTCCCTGTCATATCGTCTATACGACCGAAAAAACACACGCTGTGATTCAAAAAAACATCGGAAGGAGTGCAATGTACTCCGGAAGAATTCATGCTGTAGGACCGCGTTATTGTCCCTCCATTGAGGACAAAATTGTTCGCTTTGCGGACAAGGAGCGGCATCAGCTTTTTCTGGAGCCGACTGGAGCAGAAACAAATGAGATGTATCTGCAGGGTTTTTCCACATCGATGCCTGCAGAAGTCCAGGAGGAGATGGTACATACCCTTCCCGGTTTTGAGGAAGCGCATATCATGCGCTATGCCTATGCCATCGAATATGACTGCGTTGACCCGCTTTCCCTGACGCCTGAACTGGAATTCAAAGAGATTGCCGGACTTTACGGAGCCGGACAATTTAACGGGACTTCCGGCTATGAGGAAGCGGCGGCACAGGGGCTTGTCGCCGGTGCAAACGCCGCTCTGCGTCTGCTTGGGCGCCCTGCGCTCAGTCTTCCGCGTTCTTCTTCCTACATCGGTACGCTGATCGACGATCTTGTGACAAAGGGAACGAATGAGCCGTACCGTATGATGACCTCTCGCTCAGAATACCGTCTTCTGCTTCGGCAGGATAACGCCGATCTGCGTCTGACTCCGCAGGGGTACGACCGCGGACTTGTCGGGGAGGAACAATACCGTATATTTTCCGATCGCCGCCGGGCAATCGAGGGGGAGATTACCCGTCTCTCCGAAACCACTTTGCCGCCCTCTGCCGAGGTTAACGCCATGCTCTCCGCACATAACTCCGCACCGCTTACAACCGGCTGTCGTATGGCGGAACTTCTGCGAAGGCCGGAGCTTGATCTGACGGCACTCCGTTCGGTCGATTCCGCTGCGCCCGCGCTTTCCCGCGGCGTTCTCGAAAGTGTGGAGACGGCGGTCAAATATGAGGGGTACGTCCGGAAACAGCTGGACGCTGCCGAGCGCGCAAAAAAAATGGAGCAGATGCTGATTCCCGACGATATTGATTATCATGCCGTTTCCGGACTGAGGCTTGAGGCTGCGGAGAAGCTTTCCCGAATCCGCCCGCGGAACATCGGGCAGGCAAGCCGAATCAGCGGCGTCAATCCCGCCGATATTACCGTTTTGCTGATCCGGCTGAAATCCGGAAAGGAATAACCATGGATCATTTTGCTGAGACAGAAAAACTGGCGGCATCCATTTTTGCACAAAACGGATGCGAACAGTATACCGTCCTCCTTCCGCGCTTCTCCGCTTTTGGCGATCTCCTTCTGCGGGAGAACGAAAAGCATAATCTGACGGCGATCCGTTCCGCAGAGGATGTGTGGCTCCGGCATTTTGCCGATTGCCTTCTTTTTGCTGATTTTTTCAATACACGTGCAACCCTGATTGATGTCGGATGCGGCGGCGGTTTTCCTTCCGTTCCCCTGGCACTTGCCTGCCCTGCTCTGAAGGTTACCGCGTGCGACAGTACAAAGAAAAAAACCGATTTTGTCTCCCTTGCGGCACAAACCCTTGCTCTTGAGAATTTGCGGACCCTTTGCGCCCGCGCTGAGGAGGCCGGAAAAAGCCCTGTCTGGCGCGAACGCTTTGATTTTGCTTCTGCCCGCGCCGTTTCCGCTTTGCCCGCCCTTGCTGAGTATTGTTTGCCGCTTGTCCGTGTCGGTGGCTGTTTTGCCGCCTTTAAAGGAAAAGACGCTGAAGTTGAGCTTGCTGCAGCCGAGCCGATGATTGCCAATCTGGGAGGAAAAACGGACCGAATTTTGCATAAAACGCTCCTCGCTCCCGACGGAGAAGCGATCGAGCGCTCCTTGATTATCATTCGCAAGATTCGCCCCACTCCGGCTGTTTTTCCGCGAAAAAACAGCGTTATTCAGAGAGAGAAGACGCGAACATAATAAGGCTTCGCGAAAGTAAAAAACGGGGGAGAAAGCAGAAATCCGGAGAAACGCGCTTTTCTGAAGAAAAGCTACGCAAAAGGGAGTAACGCGCTTTTCTGAAGAAAAGCTGCGCAAAAGACTTTTTATTATCCGGTCTTGCCCGCAGAAACCGAAATCGCTTCTTTCGCCGGAACATTGTCCGGGTCTCGCCCGAGAGTTTCAGATGAAGCGAGGCGCAATGCCAATAAGAAGCAACAAATCAGCCGGATGGGTTGGGCCCCCGTCCGGCTGACAATCTTTAAGGATTTCTTTTGCCAAGTATTTTTTAAAAGGAATCCAGCTTAATTGTTGCCATTGTTTTGCGCACAGGTTTTGGAAAAGGAAAAACCGAAAAACAAAAAAGGAACAAATCAGCCGGATGGGTTGGGGCCCATCCGGCTGACAATCTTTAAGGATTTCTTTTGCCAAGCTTTTCTTTTTCTAAAGAAAAGCGGGGGTTAGAGAGAGACGGCGGTGTTTCCGGAAAGGGTGTCTGCATCGGGAACAGAAACCGTTTCTGTGGCGGGAAGATCGAAGTTTTGCGACTGTTGGCTGTCACAATCGGCGCTGTCAGCAGGCACTTTCTGATTGTCGTTGTCATCCTGAGGAGAAGCGGAAGGACCCGAATGTGCCTTGTGAACGGAAATATCGTTGTAGATTTCCAATCCTGTTCCGGCGGGAATCAGTTTACCGATAATAACATTCTCCTTAAGGCCGAGCAAATGATCGACCTTTCCGCGGATTGCCGCTTCGGTGAGAACCTTGGTGGTTTCCTGGAAGGATGCTGCGGAGAGGAAGGATTCGGTTTGCAGAGAAGCCTTGGTGATACCGAGCAGAACGGGAGAGCCGACTGCCGGGCGGAGCGTGGTTTCTCCTGCAGCTATGCGGCGCTCAATTATCTCGTTTTCTTCACGGAAATCGGTGACCTCGACCATCGAGCCAAGGAGAAGCCCAGTGTCTCCCTCATCCTCGACACGAACCTTACGGGACATCTGTCGTGCGATGACCTCGATATGCTTATCATTAATGATGATTTCCTGAGAGCGGTAAACCTTCTGAACCTCGCGGATGATATAATCGAACACGGCGTCAAGACCCTGAATCCGGAGAATATCCGCGGGACTCTTATATCCTTCGGTCATGCCCTGACCGACAACGACCTTGTCACCCTCTTCGACGAGAATGCGCATTCCGAACGGGATGGGATAGATGGCTTCCCTGCCGTCTTCAGCCGTGATGACAATATTGCGCATCCGTTTATCCTCACGGATGGAGACAGTACCGTCAAGCTCTGCAATAGCGGCGGTTTTTTTCGGACGGCGGGCTTCGAAGAGCTCCTCAATACGCGGGAGACCCTGTGTAATATTGGCGGATGCAATACCACCGGTGTGGAAAGTACGCATCGTAAGCTGGGTACCCGGTTCGCCGATCGACTGAGCGGCGATAATACCGACGGCCTCGCCGACGTTGACGGGCTTTCCGGATGCCAGGTCGGAGCCGTAGCAATGTGCGCAGACCCCGCGTTTTGCCTCACAGCGCAGAATGGAGCGGACATTGACCTCCGTGATGCCGGCGTCAACAATCTGTTTAACCTGCGCTTGGGAGATCATGGTGTTGTCGGGAACGATAACTTCTCCGGTTCTCGGATCGACAACATCGCCGATGACATAGCGGCCGCCGAGACGGTCGGCAAGCGACTCGATTACTGTGCGATCCTGATCGCTTGTGCCCAGCTTGTCGCTTTCTTCATAGATAGCGGATACAAGCAGACCGTGTCTTGTGCCGCAGTCCTCTTCGCGGACGATAACTTCCTGTGAGACATCGACAAGGCGACGGGTCAGGTAACCGGAGTCAGCCGTTTTCAGAGCGGTATCGGAAAGCGACTTACGGGATCCTCTCGCGCCGACAAAGTAGTCGAGGATTTTCATTCCTTCACGGAAGTTTGTCTTGATCGGAATTTCCATTGTGCGTCCGTCGGTTGCGAACATCAGTCCGCGGAGACCTGCAAGCTGACGGAGCTGGCTGGAGTTACCGCGTGCGCCCGAATCAATCATCATCTTGATCGGGTTGTAAGCATTGAAGCCTTTCTGGAGAGCGTCGGTGATTTGTTTGGTCGTGTTTTCCCAGGTTGCAATAACGCGGTCATAGCGTTCACGATCATCCAATTCACCTTCGTTGAAGTGGTCGGTGATCTCGGCAACCCTATCTTCCGCTGCGGCGATCAGGGCGTTCTTTTCCGGCGGAATTGTCATGTCATATACGGAGATGGAGAGCGAGGAGATGGTCGAATACTTAAAGCCGGTTGCCTTAATGGCATCGAGTGTCTCGGCAGCTACACCGAGACCGTGAATTTTGATGCAGCGGTCGACAATCTCGGTGAGCATTTTTTTCTTGACAACAAATTCAATTTCAAGACGGAACGCATTCTCCGGATCGGAGCGGTCAATAAATCCGAGGTCCTGCGGAATGTTGTTGTTGAAAATGAGCTTGCCGAGTGTGCAGGGGATAATTTTGCTCTGCATGACCCCGTCGATTTCCTTGAAGACGCGGACTTTGATCTTGGCCTGCAGGGTAATCTGATGATTCTGATACGCCATCATGGCTTCATCAAAATTGCGGAAAGCTTTTCCTTCGCCCGGCTCATTGTCCCGATCCATCGTCAGATAGTAGGAACCGAGAATCATATCCTGAGACGGTACAGCGACGGCGCGTCCGTCAACCGGCTTCAGAAGGTTATTTGCAGAGAGCATCAGGAAGCGCGCTTCTGCCTGCGCTTCCGGGGAAAGCGGAACATGGACCGGCATCTGGTCGCCGTCAAAGTCCGCGTTGAACGCCGTGCAGACGAGCGGATGAAGCTTGATGGCTCTGCCTTCGACAAGGATCGGTTCAAACGCCTGAATGGACAGACGGTGCAGTGTCGGTGCACGGTTCAGAAGGACCGGATGTTCCTTGATCACATATTCGAGCGCGTCCCAGACGTCGGGGTTAACGCGATCGACCTTTTTCTTTGCTTCTTTGATGTTACCTGCCTTATTGGTTTCAACAAGGCGCTTCATGACAAACGGCTTGAAGAGCTCGAGAGCCATTTCTTTCGGAAGACCGCACTGGAAAATCTTTAGGCTCGGTCCGACGACAATAACCGAACGGCCGGAGTAGTCGACACGCTTGCCGAGCAGATTCTGACGGAAACGTCCCTGCTTACCGCGGAGCATTTCGGAAAGGGATTTCAGCGGGCGGTTGCTCGGACCGGTAACCGGCTTGCCGCGTCTGCCGTTGTCAATGAGAGCGTCAACCGCCTCCTGAAGCATGCGCTTTTCGTTGCGGATGATGATTTCCGGCGCGTGCAGCTCCATCAGCTTGCGCAGACGGTTGTTGCGGTTGATAACGCGTCGATAGAGGTCGTTGAGGTCGGAGCAGGCAAAGCGTCCGCCGTCAAGCTGAACCATCGGACGGATTTCCGGAGGAATAACCGGAATAACATCGAGGATCATCCATTCCGGGCGGTTTCCGGATTTTCGGAAAGCTTCCACAACGTCCAGCCGTTTGATCAGCTTGAGCTTACGCTGACCGTTTGCGGTCAGCAGTTCTTCCTTGAGTTGTGCGGAAAGGGCTTCAATATCCAGCTCCGCCAACAGCTCCTTGATTGCTTCCGCGCCCATGCCGACGCGGAAATCGTTTTCAAATTTTTCCTTCAGCTCTCGGTATTCGGCGTCAGAAAGCGTGGCACCCTTTTCCAGCGTTGTATGACCGGGATCAAGAACGATATAGCTTGCAAAATACAGCACCCGCTCAAGCTGGCGGGGGGAGATATCCAGCAGAACGCCGATCCGGGACGGAATGGCGCGAAAATACCAGATATGGCTGACCGGTGCCGCAAGCTCGATGTGTCCCATCCGCTCACGGCGAACCTTTTTCGTTGTTACCTCAACGCCGCATTTATCGCAGATTTTTCCCTTGTGGCGCTGTCTTTTATATTTTCCGCACTGGCATTCCCAGTCTTTCGTCGGCCCGAAGATCCGTTCACAAAACAGACCGTCTTTTTCTGCCTTTAAGGTGCGGTAGTTGATGGTTTCCGGCTTCTTGACCTCTCCGTGCGACCAGCTGCGGATCATTTCCGGGGATGCAAGACCGATCTGGATAGAGCTGAAAACATTCTTATCCATCTATTTTAACCCTGTC
This sequence comes from Eubacteriales bacterium, assembly GCA_034178705.1. Lineage (GTDB taxonomy): Bacteria > Bacillota > Clostridia > Oscillospirales > CAG-272 > RUG12395. The sequence continues at coordinate 41,285 of JAXFQY010000039.1, forward strand.
TTTCCCGTCAGGCGGGAAAGTTTCCTCTCGCAAAATTTCGGATGACCTTTCAGAAGCACTTAACCCTCGTCGTCGTCAAAGCCGTCGTCATCATCGATGTCATCGCCGAAAACATCGTGATCCAGGCTGTCGTCGATATCCTCTCCCTTTTCGGTAAAGGAATCAAACATATCATCGGTTTCGACCAAATCGCCGAGATCCTCATCACTGACAAGGTTCGGGGGTTCCAGTTCATCCTCACATTCGGAAAGCTCAACCGTGTTACCGTCCGCGTCAAGAACGCGGATATTAAGCGCAAGTGCCTGCAATTCCTTCACAAGTACCTTGAAGGATTCCGGCACGCCCGGGGTCGGAATATTCTGGCCCTTGACAATTGCCTCATAGGCTTTTACTCTGCCAGTGACATCGTCCGACTTAACGGTAAGAATCTCCTGAAGCGTGTAGGCAGCGCCGTATGCTTCCAGCGCCCAGACTTCCATTTCCCCGAAGCGCTGACCGCCGAACTGCGCTTTTCCGCCGAGCGGCTGCTGCGTGACGAGGGAGTAAGGGCCTGTAGAGCGCGCATGAATCTTATCGTCAACCAGATGATGGAGCTTAAGGTAGTACATAATTCCGACCGTAACCGGATTGTCGAACGGCTCTCCGGTTCTGCCGTCATAAACGGTGGTCTTTCCGTCAACGACACGGAGCTTCCCTTCTTCAAGAAGACTGTCATAGCGTTCCGGATCGTCCGCACGGACAATATCGCGGTACTTCTTTCCTTCCGCATCCGGTTCATCGAGCAGCTCAATAATTGCCTTGCCGTCGACATTTTCGTTGCGGCGGATTTCACGCCACATTTCCGCTTTTTTCATCAGCTCGAGAATGTCCTTCTCGTTTGCACCGTCAAAGACCGGGGTCATAACCTTGATGCCGAGTTTGCGCGCCGCCATGCCGAGGTGAACCTCAAGCACCTGTCCGATATTCATACGGGACGGAACGCCGAGCGGGTTCAGCACGATATCAAGCGGAGTGCCGTCCGGGAGGAATGGCATATCCTCCGGCGGAAGAATACGGGAAACGACACCTTTGTTTCCGTGACGGCCGGCCATCTTATCTCCGACAGATATTTTTCTCTTCTGTGCGATATAGATCCGCGCGACCTTATTTACGCCGGGCGCCAGCTCATCGCCGTTTTCACGGGAAAATACGCGGACATCAACGACAATTCCGCTTTCGCCGTGCGGCAGACGGAGGGAGGTATCACGGACTTCACGTGCTTTCTCTCCGAAAATAGCACGCAGCAGCCGTTCTTCGGCGGTCAGCTCGGTTTCCCCCTTCGGGGTGACCTTGCCGACAAGAATATCCCCGGCGCGAACCTCCGTGCCGATTTTGACGATGCCTTCCGCTGTCAGATCCTTCAAAGCGTCCTCACCGACATTCGGAATTTCGCGTGTAATTTCCTCGGGGCCGAGCTTGGTGTCCCGTGCCTCGTGGGAGTATTCCTCAATGTGAATCGAGGTGTAAACATCGTTGCGTACCAGACGCTCGTTCAGCAGAACTGCGTCCTCATAGTTATATCCTTCCCAGGTCATAAAGCCGATCAAGGCGTTCTTGCCGAGGGACATTTCGCCGTTTGAGGTGGACGGACCGTCCGCAATGACGTCGCCCTTTGTGATTTTCTGCCCCTCGCTTACGATCGGACGCTGATTGACGCAGGTGCCCTGATTGGATCGCTTGAATTTCAGAAGACGGTAAACATCGCGCTGTCCGTCCTCCCGGCGGATCGTGATTTCCGCGGCGGTAACACGCTCTACGACGCCGCTTTCCTTCGCAATCACGACAACACCGGAGTCATAGGCTGCCGGATATTCCATGCCGGTTGCAACGATCGGTGCTTCCGTGACCATCAACGGGACAGCCTGCTTCTGCATGTTCGAGCCCATGAGCGCCCGGCTGTTATCGTCATTTTCCAGGAAGGGGATCATTGCTGTGGCAACGGATACAACCATCTTCGGGGAGACATCCATCAGGTCGACCTCTTCCCGGTCAACTTCAATAATCTGATCCTTCGCACGGACGACGACGCGCTTGTTTTTGAAGCGATGCTGCTCGTCGAGCGGCTCATTTGCCTGCGCAACGATGTAATCGTCCTCGACATCTGCCGTCATGTAGCGGACCTCGTCGGTGACAATACCGGTTTCTTTATCGACAACACGGAACGGCGCTTCAATAAAGCCGTATTCACTGATCTTAGCGTAGGTGGCAAGATAAGAAATCAGACCGATGTTCGGACCTTCCGGCGTCTCAATCGGACACATTCTTCCGTAATGCGTATAGTGAACGTCACGGACGTCGAAGGATGCACGGTCACGGGAAAGACCGCCGGGACCGAGCGCGGAGAGACGGCGCTTATGCGTCAACTCCGCCAGGGGGTTGTTCTGATCCATGAACTGTGAAAGCTGAGAAGAGCCGAAAAACTCACGGATCGCCGTGACAACCGGACGAACGTTGATCAAAGCGGCGGGGGAGACATCTTCGGTATCCTGCAGGGTCATCCGTTCCTTGACGATTTTATCAAGACGGGAGAGACCGATGCGGAGCTGATTCTGGAGCAGCTCACCGACCGAACGCATGCGGCGGTTTCCGAGATGGTCAATATCATCCGTCTGCCCGATTCCATGGCTCAGGCAAATCAGGTAGTTAATAGAAGAGAAGATATCATCGACAAGGATGTGCTTCGGGCAGAGATCAAGCGCGCGCGCTTCACAGAGACGGAGAAGTTTGTCCTTATCCCCGCCTGCCTCTTCAATGATCTCGGAGAGAACGTCAAAACGGACCTTTTCGGAAAGCCCCTTGATTTCAAGAGGATAACCGAGCAGGGCTTCGGGGTAGATTGTACCGTTGCCGAATACGCGCTGCTCCGCACCGTTGTCTCCGGTTACATAGGCTTCATTTGCGCCGCGGCGTTCAATTTCACGGGAGAGCTTACGGTCAAGATAGACCCCGGCGTCGCAAAGAAGCTCGCCTGTCATGCTGACGATCGGGCGGGTCGTTTTGTGTCCCTCAATGCGGCGGGAGAGACCGAGCTTACGGTTATACTTATAACGTCCTACCGCGGCAAGGTCATAGCGCTTGTTATCAAAGAAGGTGTTATTCATCAGAAGCTCTGCGCTTTCGACAAGCGGCGGCTCGCCCGGACGGAGCTTCTTGTAAATTTCCTTGAGAGCCTCCTCACGGAAGGAGGTGCCTTTGTCAAGGGCAGCCCGGCGTGCGTCATCCTTCTCAAAGGTAGCGGTGATTTTCGGATCGTCGCCGAACATGGCAACAATATCCTCATCCGTTTCGACACCGAAAGCACGGATCAGGATGGTAATCGGAAGTTTGCGGTTTTTATCGATTTTCACGTAGAACGCGTCGTTTGCATCCGTCTCATACTCGAGCCAAGCGCCGCGGTACGGAATAATCGTGGAGGTGAACATGGTTTTTCCGGTTTTATCAATGTCGCTGCCAAAGTAGACGCCGGGAGAACGTACGAACTGCGAAACGATGACACGCTCCGCACCGTTAATCACGAAGGTTCCGCTTTCGGTCATCAGCGGGAAGTCGCCCATGTAAATCTCGGACTCCTTGACTTCCTCGGTTGTCTTATTTGTGAGGCGAACCGTCACCTTCAGCGGCGCCGCGTAATTGACGTCGCGTTCCTTGCATTCCTCCACCGGATACTGCGGTTTGGAATCCAAGGAGTATCCGATGAAATCAATAGAGAGATTGCCCGAGTAGTCTACAATCGGAGACACATCCCGGAGAACCTCAGGGAGACCCTCATCAAGGAACCATTGATAAGACTTCTTCTGAACCTCTATCAGATTCGGCATTTGGATCGGGGCTTCGATCTTGGAAAAGCTCATGCGTTCGGTGATGCCGAGTTTTTGAGGTTTGAGCATGTTCAGAATCACTCCATTTCATTATTCTGGGGTCGAAAAAACTCGCCCCCGCGGGATTTTGGCGGACAATAGGACCAGCCTCTGCCCATAGGACAAGCGATTATAATTCAGCATATTATTATAGCAAAGGCATCCGCGGTTGTCAAGGGGAATTTCGCAGTTTTCCTTAAAAAGGATTTTTCAAAAAACATAGAAAAAGATCAGAATCGCCGCATACCATCCTTTGGGCCTGAAACGGAGAGCCTGACAATGGTTTTTCAGAAGCTGTTTGGAATCCGCTGCGCAGAAAACGGCGGTCGAGCCGACCGCCGTTTTCTCTTTTATCCAAAGATAAATCTAACTAAGATATGTTTTTTCAGAAGTGGGACAGAATCAGTTCTCGCGCTTCTTTACAAAGACCATAGCCGCCGCCGCAACAAGCGCCGCACCGCTGATCACGAAGAGAACGGGAGAGATGTCACCGGTAGGAGGAGTAACCTCGCCGGCGGTGGTAGCCGGAACCGGTTCGGTTGCCGGAGCCGCTGTGGTTTCCTGCGCCGGAGCAGCTGTGGTTTCCTGCGCCGGAGCGTCGGTGGTAACAACAGGAGGGTCGGTCACGACCGGCGTGCTGCCGCCGTCAAGGGTTCCGCTGCCGAAGGTACCGGTGTAGGTATATTCCTTCATTGCAGTAAAGCCGAGGGTTTTGATCTTTCCGGAGGCGTCAACCGCGGCCTTGATGGACGGGTCGATCAGCAGCTCGGAATTGGCAAACAGGGTTGCTTCCTCGTATCCGCTGAAAACGGAGGCGCCGGAGATACCGTAGAAAATGATGTTTCCGGCGGTATCGGTAAAGGTATGATCCGCTGCCTGCTGTGCATTGTTGAAGGAGTCTTCAATCTTGAAGTTTTTGGTCAGGACGATCTGAACATCGCCCTTAAAGCCGGTTGCCTTGGAGTCGTGAGCCGTTGCCCAGCAGTCAATCACGCCGCCGTCCAGAACGAGAAGCCCGGAGCCGTAATTAACGGCAGCACTGCTGCGTCCGCCGAGGGCAAGCTTGAAGGTCTTGGCGTCTCCGCCGAACTCAACAACGCACTTGCCGGTGTAATCGGCAGGAGCGCCGCTGCGGGGACCGCCGATGATTTCAAGGAAAGAACCGCTGAGTATGGTGAGGTGGGTGTCCTGCGCGGTGTCAAGCGTGGATGCGGAGCCCTGATCGCCTCCGTTAACGTAAAGGCGGGGCCATTCTCTGCCGTCATCCTCTGCGACAGTAACACCGTAGCCGAAGGTAAGGTGATGGAACATGCCGTGAACAACCCAGGTGCTTGCCAGCTGGAGGTGCAGGTTTTTGAAGACTGTCGGACCGCCGCAGTAAAAATGGTCGGTTACAACGACATAAATTCCGCCGTTGTAGTCCACGTTGTTGTACTTACCGGTAATGGTAATCGTTCCGGTATGCTCGGGCGCATAGAAAGCCGAAAGAAAGTTGATTTCTCCGACCAGCACGATCGTGCCGCCTTCATCGCCGAGAGCATTGTACGCATCTTCAAGCGAGGGCAGTGCTTTTTCCGGAGAACTTCCGTCTCCGACTGCATCTTCCTTGACATAGACAACTTTTTCCTCCGCTGCACTGGCGGGAAGAACAAAAGCAGGGACAAGGGAGAGCATAAGTAAACATGCGAGAGCTATTGCGCAAAGCTTCTTCATAAGAATTTCCTTTCTATTTTCGCAGAGGCCACAGCCTCGGAGGATAATCATATAATAGCACAGAACCTCTTCGGATTCAAGATTAATTTGTAGGATGATTTTACAAAAAATATTGACTCACGTATAAAATTGGCGAAAATCACAAAAAACGGGATAATTTATCCCTGCTTGCAATCAGTCCTCTTTTTCTTGATCCTCCGCAGGCTTTTTCTTCTCTTTTTCCGCCGCTTTCACAAAAGCATCCTTCCGCTCACGAAGACGGTTGATGCCTTTGACCAGGCAGAAAACAACAAACGCGGTGATCAGAAAATCCAGCGCGGTCTGAAGAAACTGTCCGTACTTGATCGCGACGGTCTCAACCGCTTCGGTTGCCGGGTCATCCGGTTTCAAGGTAATAGCAAGGTCGGCAAACTCTTTGCCGTTGATGAAAAATCCGACGATCGGATTGACGATGTCATTCACGAGGGAGGTCACGATTTTCTGGAACGCGCCGCCGACAATAATACCGACTGCCATGTCCATCACGTTTCCCCGCGCAATGAACTCTTTGAATTCGCCGAAAAACCCTTTTTTCTTTGCTTGTTCTGCCATGATAACTGTCTCCTTTATAAATATAAAATATTTGGATTCGGGTTGTGAACGGAAGGAAAAACCGGATTACGTGTGCGTTGCTGCATGTGTGCAAAGATCCGAAAGCGGGCAAACGGAGCAATCCGCGCCGCGGGCGGGACAATGCTCTCTGCCGACCAGAACGATTCTGTGGCAGAAGGCGGAGCGGTCGGGCTCGGGGATCAAAGGGTTCAGAATCCGTTCGACTTTCAGGGGATCCCGGATGTCCTCCGGATAAAACCCGAGGCGTCCGCAAACGCGAATGCAATGGGTGTCACAGACAACGCCTCCGCACCCGTAGAGATCCCCGCGCAGAAGATTGGCGATTTTTCTTCCGACCCCGGGAAGCGCCAGCAGTTCCTCCTCTTCCCGCGGAATCCATCCGCCGTACCGATCGGAAAGGATCCTTGCGCTTTCGCGGATGCTTTTTGCTTTTTCCCGATACAGTCCGCAGGAGCGGATCAACTCCTCCAGTCGGGAGAGTTCAATCTGCGCCGCAGCCTGGGGCGTCGGAATTTCCGCAAACAGTGCAGGGGAAATTTCGTTGACGCGCTTGTCGGTACACTGTGCCGACAGCCTTGCCATGACAAACAACCGCCACGGATCCCCCTCATATTGCAGCGCACACGCTGCATCCGGATAGAGCTCTGTCAGGCGGGAAGATACGGCTTCGGCAAGAGCGCGCAACTTTTTTGCGGGTTTTGCCGGAAGCTTCGATTTTGTTGATTTTTTTGTTTTATCTTTACTCTGCATTCTCTTCATCGGCATTGGTCAAACCGAAATATACATCAAAAATATCTTTTGCAACCGCCCCGAGCGGGGTTCCGCTTGCACCGTGCTCCACTACGGCAGCAACAACAATTTCCGGAACCTCCAATGGAGCAAAGGCAACAAAGGTTCCGTTGTCGCTGCGCGTTTTTGTTACCTGAGCGGTACCGGTTTTCCCGCCCATGGTAATGGGATAATCCTCAAAAATCCGCGCGGTTGATCCGTTTTCCGGGACGTTTTTCATCGCATTTTTGACAACATCCACAACTTCGCGAGAAAGGGAAAGCGTACTGATTGCCTCCGGTTTTACGGAGAAAAGTGCATTTCCGGTTGCATAGTCCACGGAGGAGTGGAGAAGATGGGCGCGATAGCGTGTTCCGCAGTTCGTCAGGCTGGAAAGGTAAACCGCAAGCTGCAGAGGCGTGAAGGTGTTGTAGGATTGCCCGATGGCGGCCTGGAGCGTATCGCCGGGCCCCCAAGAGCCGAGTCCGCTGCTTTCTACATAATCCGGTCCCGCCAGAATCCCTGTTTTCTCCGGAAGCTCGATTCCCGTCGGTTCCCCCAGTCCGAAGCCCCGGTCATAATAGTTCAGACGCTCGATCGTGAGCAATCTTCCGCATTCGAAAAAGAAAATATTGCAGGAGTTATGGATTGCATCGACAACCGTCTGCGGTCCGTGTACCAGCCCGTAGGTGAGATAATACCAGCAACGGGGCTGATAGTCTTTGTAATACGTGTAAACGCCGTTATCCACAATGACGGTATCGGGTGTGATAACCCCTTCGGAAAGCGCAGCGGCAGCGGTTCCGGGTTTGAAAGTAGATCCGGGAGGATAAAGCCCGTTCAGGGCGCGGTTGACAAGCGGAGCACGCTCGTCCTTGATCAAATCCTCCAGATCCTCAACATAGGTCGAAAGATCAAAGGTAGGATAGGAGGCAATTGCGAAAATTTCTCCGGTGCTCGGAGAAATGGCAACACAGGCTCCCGCATCCGCATCCTCTCCGTCAAGGGTGCCGGGCTTGGTTTTTCCCTCTTCGGCTATTTTTTCAATATTCCGCGCAAGGGAATCCTCTGCGGCAATCTGGATATTGATGTCAATTGTGAGCCGGATATCCTGTCCTGCGACAGGCTCGGTTTTCCAGTATTTTTGGATAATGTTTCCTTTTTCGTCTTCAACAATGACCTCAACGCCATCCGTACCGTGCAGATAGCTTTCAAAAGCTTCCTCGGCGCCGGAAATGCCCACCTTGGCATTCAGCGGGTAGCCGAGCGCAAGATACTTTTCCTTGGTTTCTGCCGTAATATCTCCGACACGCCCGAGAATATGTGAGGCATATCCGGGGTAGTAATAAACCCGCTGGGCGCGCTTGTCGGAAAAAATCCCGCGCTGTCCGGTTTCCGAAACCGCGGTGAGAAACCGCATGGACACGTCCTCCGCAATCAGATAGCTGTTTGTCGGAGAAAAACGGATATAATCCAGTGAAAAACGGCGCTCCAGCAGAATTTGCGTATCGTCAGCGGAGTAAAGCGCTTCTCCTGTTTCTTCCGCGATGAGTTTATAACGCAGAAGAAGATAGGAGCGAAGCTCCGGCGCCGTAATCGACTCCGCCTGAGCCTGCCGTTCCTCCTCCGATTTCTTTTTATCTCCGTAACCGAGTTCGATCAGGAGACGGACAAGCTTTTCCCGCTTTTTTCCGTCGGAGGCGTAGTCCTCGGTGAACACCGGAGCGTCCGCCGTGCCGGACAGCGGATATTCGGGTTCTGTCAATTTCTCGGATTCGCCGCAATCGGCGGCAAGATGGATTACCGTCAGAATCGTCCGGTTGAAGCCGACGGCATCCGCAGGAATCTCCCCGTAGTCAAGCAAAAGATTATAGGAATAGCGGTTTCCCACAAGCAGCACGCCGTTGCGGTCGTAAATTTCCCCGCGCTGCACCGGAACCGTTACGGTTCGGGTATAGGTTTTTTCCGAAACATAATCATAAAGATCGGCGGAAACCAATTGCAGATTGACAAGACGCGCGAAAAAAACAAGGCAGACGGCGACAGGGAGGGCGCCGAGAAAGAAATAACGGAAGGGATGCGTTCGTTTTCTCATGGTTTTCTCCGGGTCAGTTTTTCATACTGCGGCGCATGGCACTCCGCAGGGGGAGGAGCACCGCAAGATATAAAAGCGGGGCGGCAAGCACTGTCAGAAGGGCTTCCGGCAGCAATATATCGGAAATCGCGCGGTTCAGCGGCGTATCCGGTTGCGAAAACTGCAGCAGCACATAAGTCACGACCGGGCGGGTCAGAAAAGTTGCGGCGGCAACATAAATCATGAAGGAAAGAAAATTGCGCCGGAGCCAGAACCGGATCAGAACCCCGCAGACATAACCGATCAGCATATAATAAAGGGGGGAAAGGGAAAGCCCGGCTGTGCCCGCGGCATCAAGAAAAAATCCCCCGAAAGCCCCGAACAGAGCGGCAATCCGCTCGTCCTCGCCCATGGCGGCGGCAATGACCGCCGGCAGCATCAGATCGGGCAGGGCTCCGGGGAAAACGCGCGGCAGCACAACCGTCTGCAGCATTACAAGAAAAAAGGAAAGAACAAAATAACGGAGAACCCGCAAAACAGCGGAGGAGCGCACGGTAAGCCTCATTCCGCTGCCTCCGTTTCCGAATGCTTCGCTTCGGAAGAGACAGATGCGGTACCGTCGGTCAGATTTTCCGCGTCGTTTTGAAAGCCGGTGATCACCATAACACGGGATAAATCCGTAAAATCGGCAAGGGGGGCAATCTCTGCAATCAGCCCTCTGCCGTAGCTGTCCGGATAAAGAGCCCGAACTTCTCCAACGGCAAGCCCCATGGGAAAAACACTCCCGAGACCGCTGGTAACAAACCGATCCCCGATGCGGACATCCGCATTCTCATCCAGATAGGAAACCCGGCAAAGCGACCGCTCGCGCAGCTCGTAGGTTCCCTCACACAGACCGAGTGCACCGCTGCGCTCACAATAGACACCGACGGAAGAGGTATATTCCAGAATGGTCGTTGCTTTACACCAGTTCAGCCCAACCTCAGTCACCGATCCGACAATTCCGCGCGCAGTCACGACGGGCATGTTGATTTCAATACCGTTTGCGCTTCCGCAATCCAAGGTGAACACCGTCATATAACTGCCGCTTTCACGGCCGATGATCCGTGCTTCACAGAAAGAAAAATCCGTATTTTCACGCTTCAGCCCCAGAAAAGAGCGAAGCCATTCGTTCTCCTCGCTTTTGACCTGCGCGGCATACAGCTCGTCCCCAAGCCCTTCAAGCTGTGCGCGAAGCTCGGCGTTTTCCTCTTTGACGCGGTCAAACTCGGTAAAGTATTCAACAAAACCGGCAAAGCCCTCTCCGATCCAGGAGAAAAAATTCCGTGCAGGGGAAAGCATAACGCCGATCGCGTTCCGTACGACTGTGCCCTGTCCCATAAGCGAAAGAACGGAGGGCACAATGGTCAGAATCAGGGCAACGCAAAGCAACAGAATAAAGGTCCAGGATTTGAAAAAACGGGTCATGCCGCTCCTCCTTTCCGACGGGATATCCGTCAAAGGCTTCGGTAATGGCGGCGGCGCATTACCTCTCTGTACGTTCCACGATTCCGAAGCGGTCACCCTGCTCAATGATTTTCCCGAGTCCGGCGACAACCGAATCGATCGGTTGCTTGGCACAGACGGTGCGAATACCGGTTTTTTGTTCGATCAGCCGGTCCATTCCCTGCACCAAAGCGGATCCGCCGGTCAGCAGAATTCCACCCTCCCGGATGTCCGAGCAAAGCTCCGGGGAGGTCCGTTCAAAGGCGGCCCGGATGCATTCCACAATCTGCCCCGCCTGTGTGCGAAGCGCGTCGCGCAGCTCATCGCTGGAAACCATGACGCTGACAGGATGACCGCCGCTGTTGCCGTGCACCTCCATTGACTTTGTCTCTTCCATGGGGAAAACGCTGCCGATGTTTTTTTTCAGCAGCTCCGCGGTAACCTCGCCGATGACGATCCCGTGACGGCGCCGCATATATCCGCTGATGGCGCGGTCCAGATGAACTCCGCCGATGCGGATGGAGTTGGTCAGCACCGCACCGCCGAAGGAGATGACCGCAACCTCGGTAGTTCCGCCGCCGATGTTGACAATCATTTTGCCTTTTGGTTCCTCGATTTTTAATCCGACGCCGATTGCTGCCGCAAGAGTCTCCGGAACAAGCCCGACACTTTTGGCGCCTGCGCGGGCCGCTGCCTCATAAAAGGAACGGCGCTCTGTCGGCGTTGCGCAATGCGGAACGGCCAGCAAAACCCGCGGACGGCTGAGAATCAGCGCTCCCCCTGCCTCCCGCCGGAAGAAATATTCCAGCATACCGGAAGCGACATCAAAATCCGCAATGACTCCGTTCTGGAGGGGGGAACAGGCTGTAATTCCGGAGGGGGTTTTGCCCATCATCATTTTTGCGGCATTGCCCGCCGACCGGATCCGATTTACGCGATTATCGACCGCGACGACCGAAGGCTCGCGTACCTTCAGTCCGGCGCCCTTGATGTATATTCTTGTGTGGGAGCTTCCCATGTCGATTCCGAACACTTTTCCCATCGTTTTTCCTTTCTTTCTCCGGCTTCCGTGTGCCTGCACGCCGGACGGGGATCCCGAGATCCCTGTTTTCCCGGAAACGGTTTACCGCTTCTGCGCACTCTCCCCCGCTTTCTGTCGTAAAGAGGAAGAAGAAGTCACCGATACCGCACTCTGTCTTTTCCCGGCATCCGCCGAGATAGGTTGGCAGACTGTTCAGAACAACATTCCGGTGTCCGGGCGCCGGAAAAACCGGGAACAGGACACCGCGCCGATCGCGCAGCGAAAACCGGACGTTCCGCGTTTCCTCCCGGCAGACAGAGCAGCCTATCGTGTCCCGCAGAATACAGCGGCTGAGTGTCATCAGCGGCAGCCTGCCATAGGCAACACAGGCAGAACGCACCGCACGGTTGAGATCCCGCGCCTGCGGCGCGGTGAGCTCCGGAGACTGTACCGTAAGCGTCACGCCGAGCGAGGATAGCACGGCAACGGTTAAATGGTTCGCGGCATTCTGCCGAAGACTGCCATATACTTCGGCGCCGCATTTTCGGGCAAGAGCAAGCGTACCGAGACTTCCGCAGAGAACGGCTTCTGCCCCTGCGTCCAGCGCATCGCGCAGAGACCGTTCCGCTTCCTCCCGCTCGCCTTCTGTAACAACCGGAGGCAGAACCGCGCCGTCGGCTCCGAGCGGTTTTTTTCCATAGCGCCTGACGGCAGATAAGTATTCCGATGCAGGCAGAAATACCCGGACCGCTTCTTTCGGTAACGGACCGAAAGCGCGAAGCTGCTCTGCCGTGGCAAATTGCAGGTAATAACGCTCCCCGGACGGAGAGGCTGCTTTTGTCTGCGGTACTGCTCCGCCTGCGGATGCAGGCAGCTGCCGCACGGGAAACGGGACCGACTCCGCCGGGGCGGTTACAGAAATCCCGTCAGGAAGCACAAGCGCGGCGGACCGTGCTTTGTCCCACTCTGTGCGGACGCCGGTCATTTTGCTGCGACTTCCACCGGTATAATAAGCATCGGTAAAGCCGCTGCGCGAGAAACACGCCGCAAGCTGTTCTGCTTCTCCGGAGGTACAGGCCCGGCGCTCATCCAGCAGACGGCGGTAAATCGATGTTACGCCGTAAACATATTCCGGCGGCTTCATCCGGCCCTCGATTTTCAGAGAAGAAACGCCGAGCGTAAGCAGCTCGGGGATATGCGCTGCCAGACAGTAATCTTTGAGGGAGAGCGGCGTTCCGCCGTTATAGGGGAGTCTGCAGGGCTGTGCGCACTCCCCGCGGTTTCCGCTTCTCCCGCCGACAGCGGCGGAAAAAAGACATTGACCGGACACGGAAACGCAAAGCGCGCCGTGCAGAAAAATCTCGGTTTCCAGGCCGCATTCGGCCGTGATTTTCCGGATTTCCTGCCGCTGCAGCTCCCGGGCAAGGACCACGCGGGAGAATCCAAGCTCTCCGGCAAGCCGGGCGGAACCGATATCGGCGATTCCCGCCTGTGTGCTGGCGTGCAGTGCAAATTCCGGAATCCGGCGGTGCAGCTCCGCGGCGGCTCCGAGGTCGGCGACGATCATGGCGTCCGCTCCGGCCTGCCAGAGAAATTCTGCATAGCGAAGCCATTCGTCCAGTTCGCGGTCAAGAACCAGCGTGTTCGCCGTGATGTTTGTTTTTACTCCGTGCGCACGGCAGAAGGAGATCGCGTAACAAAGCTCTTCCCGACTGAAATTCTGTGCTCCGGCACGCGCGGAAAAAGCCTGCCCGCCGAAATAAACGGCATCCGCACCCGCGGCAACAGCCGCGCGCAGAGCGGCAAGCGAACCTGCCGGGGCAAGAAGCTCCGGTTTTTTCTCTTTTACTCCGTTCTCCGGCAACTCCGTCCTCCGTGTGCCGCGCGAAAGGACTTGCTTTTTCCTTTGCGGGCGGATATAATAAAGCATACGGGATCTGCTGAAAAAATCAAATTGCGACTATTTTCTCTATTATACAACATGAAATACGAAATGGAAAGAGAAAAAGCAAATTTTCTTCTATTTTCCATGTTCCACGTAAAGCTGGCCGGGAGACCCCGGGAAAGGAAGCAAGATGAGGGAGATCATTCTTTGCAAATACGGCGAAATCATTCTGAAGGGGACCAACCGACCTCACTTTGAAGCATTGATGACACGGGAGCTGAAGCGCCGCGCGGAACGCCACGGAGGCTTTTCGGTCAAGGCGTCCCAATCAACTGTCTTTATCGAGCCGAAATCGGACGAGGCGGATCTTGATGGGATGTTTCGCTCGGTGCTGACCGTTTTCGGCATTGTTGCCGCGGTTCGTGCCGTCGTTTGCGAAAAAAAACCGGAAGCAATCCGCGCTGCTGCGTGTGATTACCTCCGGGATGAGCTTGATAACGTACACACCTTCAAGGTGGAAGCAAAGCGCTCCGACAAGCGCTATCCGATGAAAAGTCCGGAGATCAGTGCCGATGTGGGAGGAGCCGTTCTTTGCGCGCATCCCCATCTGCGGGTGGATCTCTGCAATCCTGAGCTGACCGTTCGCGTTGAGATCCGTGAAAACTACGCCTATGTTCACGGCGATCAGGTCAAGGCGGCCGGCGGCATTCCGGTCGGCTCCAGCGGCAGAGGGCTTCTCCTGCTCTCCGGAGGCATTGACAGTCCGGTGGCCGGTTATATGATGGCAAAGCGCGGGATGTCCGTCAGGCTTCTTCATTTTGACAGCTTCCCTTACACCAGCGAGCGCGCAAGAGAAAAGGTGCTTGAGCTTGCCCGCATTCTTTCTCCCTATACCTGTGTCCGTCAGGTCTGCGTTGTTTCCCTGACAAAGATTCAGGAAACCATCCGCGATGTCTGTGACGAGGATTATTTTACCCTTCTCCTCCGCCGTTTCATGATGCGGATCGCCGGGCTTGTTGCGCAGGAGGAATCCTGCGGCGCAATCATCACCGGAGAAAGCCTCGGTCAGGTGGCAAGCCAGACCACGGAAGCGATTACCGTTACCAACCAGATGGTCAGCCTTCCTGTTTTTCGCCCCTGCATTGGACTGGATAAAGAAGAGATTGTGACGATTGCCCGGAAAATCGGCACCTTTGACACCTCTATCGAGCCTTACGAGGACTGTTGTACCGTGTTCACGCCGCGTCACCCCCGCACCCGCCCGGAGCTTGTTAAGCTTCTGCGCGAGGAGAGCAAGCTCGACTTTGAACGGCTTGCGCGTGAGGCGTTTGACCGGCGGGAATGGATCAAGCTGTTCTGACTTTTTCCCCGCTTCTCCCCCAGAGAAGCGGGGTTATTTTGTACAGCGAGAAAGGATGATATCAACCATTTCTCCGACGCATTTCATCGTGGATATTTCACCCATTTTGAATTTCATGCCGAAGCGACGCTCAACCGCGTGGATGATGTTGATATGCTCCAGACTGTCCCATCCGTCAATATCCTTTGCGGTGGTCTCCGGAAAAAGCGTGATTTTTTCATCGAAAATATCTGAAAAAATTTTGTTCAGTTCTACATATACATTTTCTCTTGTCATCGGAATCGTTCCTTTCTTTTACTCTTCAATCGAACTTTGCCCGCTTGATTTCACATGGCAGCGGAGCGGCATCGGAGGCGATTTGCCAAAGTGTATTTCCCTGTTCATCTTCCGAGAGTTTTTCAAAACCGAGCTCACCGAGCAGATTCCGTACCATTCCGTTTTTTGCCGTAGGATAATAATGCCCGCGCAGAATGCGCACGCCCTGTTTTTTTGCGGTTTCGAGCAAAACATTGCGCATAAGCTGTTCCATTCCGCGTTTCAGAACACGGCAGCTCATGATCCACAGCAGAATATCTGCCGTATCCCCCTCTTTTTTCGCAATGATCACCGAAACAACCCCGTTATCCCCGAAGCGGTCGGAGAGCTTTCCGCATATCCGGATATAATCGGGGCTTGCGGCAAGTGCTGTGATTTCTGCTTCCGTATAGCGGCGGGTGGTGAGGTTGAACTGATTGCTTTTGTTTGCGAGCTGTGCAATGCGTTTCAGGTATATTTCCGGGAAATCGCCGATCTGTGCAACCATATCGAGGCTGCGCAGATACTCCCCGTAATCGGAGAAGGCGTGCTCGAGTTTGGTTCTTTGCGCGTTTTCACGGTACATGGCGTTTCGCGCCATATCCTCTTTTGAGAGGGAGAGCGGCTCAAAATAACCGCCGCGGTCGATGATCCTGATGTAGTCATTGGGATCGGTCAACTCCGGAACGGCTGCTCCGCGGATGTTTTCCCGTACGATATGCCGTTCCGCGGGATTGTCGTCCGCGAAGACGATGCAGTCCGGCAGGAGAGAAAGTGACGCAACCGTTTCGAGAAGATTGACGTCCTTGCGCTCCCAGTTGGCCTTGATTACGGCAAAATCCTCCGGGCGAAGGACCCCGTCCGGATGCCGGAGCCCGTCAAGCGCGTTTTCCTCGTCGTTTTTGGAGGCGACCGTAAGTACGACCCCGGTCATTGACAGGTCTTTTATGTAGCGCTGAAACTCCCGGAAGGCCTCTCCGGTTGCGGTTTCCTCCCCGATTTCCAGGCCCGCCTGTCCGACGTCTCCGACGACACCGCCCCAGAGGGTGTTATCACAGTCGAGCGCAAGAAGCTTTTTGTTTTTTCCGCAGATCGCCTTGATGAGGGAGGCGACGCTGTGACAGAGCATCGGAACGCAGGGCGTTGCGGGACTTTGCTTATAAAGATACCATTCTTTCGGATCGTCCCATGCGTCCAGTCCGCAGACCGCGGAAAGATACGCGATATCCTGAATATGAAAGGCGCTTCGGGAGAGGGCGGTCTTCGCAAAGCGGGCATTCAGACGGTTGATGAAATTGACGCGCCCGCGAAAGTCGACCGCGTCGAGATTCCCGAGCAGACGGAAAGAGGGCAGCTCGAAGTTGTTCTGGAGAATTTCGCAGTGATAGCGCTCGGAGAGGGCGTCCCAAAGCGCCTGATAGCGACCGAATTCCTGCTCAAGCTTTTTGTCGGCGGAATCCCGGTCGTCGGAGAGCTCCGGTAGCGAGGACAGATTGCGGTTGCAGGTATGAAGGTAAACAATTTCCGGTGCAAACGCATCCAGCTCCGGCGTGCCGAACATTCCGTCCTGCCAGAAGCGGTTATATTCGGATTCGTAAAATTCCGGCTCTACGCCGGCGTCAAGCAGAAAAAGCTCCAGTATTGGACGGATTATCCCGGTTGTTGCGCCGCCAAGGAGGGCAATGCGTTTTTTTGTGCGCGCGGAGCCGTCCGAAAGCAGCTCCTTTTTCAGCTTTCGCCTGTTCTGCAGAATGAATTCCGCGTCAAATGGGTAAGAAAGCGCTTCCAGCATAACAGCCTCCGTTCCTGGTCTTTTAATAGTTGCTCATCCGCTCCAGAGCGCTGCTGCCACTGCCGCCGCAGGCGACAAACGCACAGGTGGAGCAGAGAAAATCGGTAATACCATGCTCTTTCATGAAGGAAATCGGGTTCAGCTTGAAGTAGCGGAAGTCGACAACGTAGATTTCCTCAAAGGAGCCGGTCAGAAAAGGCACAAGCGCATTTCCGTAGCTGTCCTTGATGAGAAAGAGTTTTCTGCCGTTCTTGCAGTCGGTGGTGATGTGGGTCACGCGGTCGTCCGAACCGATGAATACACAGTAGGAGGCCTCCGTTGAAACCCAGTCGAAGAAAAGACTGCTCTTGAAGCCGTTCTGATAGTATCCGTCGTAGTATTCGGTTTCATAATTGTTTGACGGCTTGTAATAAACAAAGGTTTCCGGGTTGTTTTTGATGACCGGGTCGTAGTCGGAGTAGGCATACATGGTTCCGACATAACCCTCCCGCTCATATTTCGTATAAGTGGAAAGATCGGCAAACGGGACGTCTGCGGCTTTTGCAAAAGCCTGCGCGGCGTAATAAGCACCGAGGGTTGTCCAGTGATGGTCAGTACGGGTGTAAATATTCTCGTTGACATGGGGCAGCAGCGCCTCATACGCGTTGACCTCGGTTACATTTTTCAGCTTCGAGGCCAGATAGGAAATGTGGTCCTTCTGGCTGTTTGAATAGGCTGCGTACTTTTCCGGCAGATAGTAAGCGACTGCGGTCGGCGTTGTCATGGACCAGACCTTGATATCCGGACCGAGCTGTGCTTTGTATTCGTTTAGGGCGTTTGCATAGTCGAGCGCGCAAGCATAGCTGCCGCCGTAGAGCATGATGGCCCGCTTGTTATAAACGAGAATCCCGTTGCTTGCACCTCTGAACTCCCCTTCGTCATCGGGCGTCTCGGTTTGCGCAGGGGCGGTGGTGACCGGATTTGTCGTTGGCGGGGCGGTTACGGGAGGAGCCGTTGTTTCTGTCGGATCGGTTGTGACAGAGGGCTCGTCGGTGGTCGGAGGCGCATCTGTTATCGGCGGATCCACCGGAGGCGTATCAATCGGGGGCTTGTCTTCTCCCCCAAGCGTTCCCCCGTGAATCTTTACTCCGCCGAGGCGGAAGCCGGTCGCCTCCTTGAGAGAGGCACCGAGATCCATCCAGGTTTGCCGGCCGGGAACGGTATCTGTATAATATTTAAGGATACCGGATGTATAATTTCCGTTGACAAGAGCAGAAACGGAAAACTCCGGGAACTCAGTAAGCTTTCGTTTTTCCGTTTCCGAAAGCTCCGGGCGCTTGAGCACAAGAAGCGCGCCGGCAATGAGCAGAACGGCAGTTCCGAGCACGATACAGTTTGCCGCTGCGCCGATTTTTTGCAGGTGCCCCGCGCTGAGCGCGGAAGACTTTCCGCCCGGCAATCTTGTTTTTCTTCTGTCCGGTTTATTCCGGAACCGGTTTTCCGGAGGGTGCTTTGTCATCTTTTATCACCTCAGAAATTCGCATACAGAAAGGGGTTGGATGTGGCGGAAACAAGCAGAATGCTTGAAATCACGAGGAGGCCAACGTTGCAGACAACCGTTCCGGCGCCGCACAGAATCGTTCCGGCGGGGGTCCGTTCGAGACGGCGCCGGAGCGCGGGAATCACGGGGAAGCAGAACAGCAGCGCCACGGCGATGAGAAACAGATTGTTTGCCGCGGTATGCCCCAACAGGCTGTCACAAAAGGCATTTCCGTTTGCGCCGATCAGTCCGCGCAGGAAGGCGCCGAGCTGCGCTGTATCCTCAAAACGGAAGATTCCGAACCCGACAATCAGAATGAGCTTTGTGCAAACATGCTTTATCCAAAGCGGGATTTTTTTCATGCGTTTCTTGCCGAGCATTGTTTCTATCAGGATAAACAGCCCGAAGTAAAGACCCCAGATGATATAATTCCAGGCCGCACCGTGCCAGATACCGGTGGCCAGCCAGACCAGAAAGAGTCCTCCGTATTTCCGCTGCCGTCCGAAAATCGGAACATAAAGCAGGTAGTCGCGGAAAAAAGAACCGAGGGTAATGTGCCAGCGCTGCCAGAATTCCGCGATGGATTTGCAAAGGAAGGGATAGTTGAAATTCTCCGGAAACGGAAGCCCGAAAAGCCCGGCAATCCCGATTGCCATGTCGCTGTAGCCGGAAAAATCAAAATACATCTGCAAAGCAAAAAGCATGGCGCCGAACCAACAGCCGAGGACCGAGACCGAGGCGACATCCGCACCGAATAGTTCGGAAGTCACGGAGGAGAGCATGTCGGCTATCAGTACTTTTTTGGCAAGTCCCGCAATCAGGCGGCTTGCGCCGGCGCTCAGCTGTTTGACCGAGACTTCCCGCGTTCCGAGAGAGTCCCTCAACTCAACGTATCGGACAATCGGACCGGAAACAACACAGGGAAACAGGGACACATAAAGAAGAAAGCGCCCGAAATTTTTTTCCGGTTCTACCTTCTCCCACTGCACGTCAAGCAGATAGGAGATAAGCCGGAAGGTGTAGAAGCTGATTCCCAGAGGAAGCCCGAGCTTCGGTACGGCAAAAGAGGCACCGAACAGCGCGTTGATGTTTTCGGTAATAAATCCGGCATATTTGAAAACCGCAAGAAGCCCAAGGTTGACAAGAATGCCGAGTCCGCACAGAAAAGCGGCACCGCGCGAACCGGCGTAACGCTTCAGACAGAGCCCGATAAACCAGTTGAAAAGCGCAGCAAGGACAAGCAACGGCAAAAAACTCATTGCCCCCCATGCATAGAAAACAAGGGAGCAAACAAGCAGCACGATATTCCGATAGGCAGGCTTTTTGAAAGCATAGTAACAGATCAGGGAAAGCGGCAGAAAAAAATATAAAAAGAAAAGATCCGAAAAATTCATGCGTTATCAGCTTCCGATCATTAAATATAGTTTTCGGAAAATTTATGAAAAATATTCCATTCGGACGTTAAATCCGCTGTTGCTTTTATTGTATCGCAGAACGGATGAAAAAGCAAGACATCGGCAAATTTTGTCCGGAAAAGGTTTTTCCTGCGGTTTGACGATCTTTTTTGCCGAAAGGTTCCCCGCACTTCCCTTTTATTAAGCGGCCGGTTTTTGGAATGTTTGCAACAGAACCCCCCGACCATTCGGACGGGGGGCGCTTGCTTATTCGGAAATGATACGAAACACGATTGAAAAGGGCTCCCTTGCGAGCGTCTCTTTTCAGAGAAGCGGGATTATTTTGCGTATTTCAGTGTCATTTTGTTTGTAAGAATCTCAAGATAGGCGTATGCGCCGTAGCCCTCTGCGGCTTTGAAGACGGTATAGACGTAATCGGAGTTGTTTGCGTGAATCACACAGAGGAAATCTCCGTCTTCGGTGAGTTCCGTCGAGTTTACCGAATACGGGAAAGTAACGGAATGTCCTTCCTACTCGGTGATTTCCTTCTCGGTGATGACGGTGGTTGCGCCGCCGCCGATCAGCTTCCATGTGCCGTATAGCACCGAAATGTCAATTTCCGGAGCGGGTTCGCTCTCGTTTTCTGCCTTTTACAGGCCGCAGAGCTGCCGTGCAACGGCGGGGCAGGAGGAGAGCTTTTTTTCAAGCGCTTCGCGTGTCTCGGCGGAGCAAAGAAAGTATACTTTGATTTTCGGCTCTGTGCCGGAAGGCCGGAGCAGAACCACATCTCCGTTTTCGAGGGCATAGCGGAGCACGTCTGATGCCGGAAGCCCCGTTGGGGTCTTCTTCCTTGTTTTCAGGTCGGTCAGATAGCCCGCGAGATAGTCACCGATTCCGACAACGCGGCTGCCGCAGAGCTCTTTCGGCGGTTCTGCGCGTAGGGATGCGGTTACTCCTGCCATTTTTTTCGCGCCGTCAAGTCCCGGAAAGTCCAGATTCTCGGTCA
The DNA here is from genome assembly GCA_034178705.1 of Eubacteriales bacterium. Lineage (GTDB taxonomy): Bacteria > Bacillota > Clostridia > Oscillospirales > CAG-272 > RUG12395. The sequence continues at coordinate 62,104 of JAXFQY010000039.1, forward strand.
GTTCGCCGTATTGCCCGTAACGCGCGAGCAGCCTGTCGAGTGCGTCGGCGAGCGTCATTCCTTTTGTGCGGTAATAGGCAGCCATTTCTGCGATCAGCATGGAAGCGCAGACCGCGTCTTTGTCGCGCGCATAGGTGCCCTTAAGATAGCCGTAGCTTTCCTCAAAGCCGAGCAGATACGTGCCTTTTCCGGCTTCCTCGTGCTTTTTGATAACCTCTCCGATGAATTTGAAGCCGGTGAGGACATTATACATTTCGATATGGTTGGCTTCACAGATGCGCGTAAAAAGCTCGGTGGAGACAATGGTTTTGACGGCGTATGCGTCTGCGGGAACGCCGCCTTTTTCCCGGAGGACCGCTACAATATAGTCAAGCAGAAGCGCCCCCATCCCGTTTCCGGTAATGCGGACAAACTTCCCGTCCCGGTTGCGCGTCATGACCCCCACCCGGTCGCAGTCGGGGTCGGTAGCGATGACAAGGTCGGCACCGGTTTCCTCGGCGAGTGCGATTCCGGGGAGAAAAACATCCGCAAGCTCCGGGTTCGGTTTTTTGACGGTCGGAAAATCTCCGTCCGGCGTGGCCTGGCTCGGTACAACCGACAGCTTTTCAAAGCCCAGCCTGCGGAGAATTTCCGGGACAAGCTTCCAGCCGGCGCCATGCAGCGGGGTGTAAACGATGCTCATTTCCTTTGCTGCGTGCAGGGCGCCTTCGGGAGACATCCGCTCCGCGAAAACCTTGTCAAGGAAGGCTTTGTCGATCTCCTCCCCGATCAGGATAACGCTGCCGTTGCGTTTTGCTTCCTCCAGGTCGCAGGTGCGAACCCCGTCAAATAAATCGACGGCGGCGATTTCCCTGCTTACGGTATCGGCATGCTCGGGGGGAAGCTGTGCACCGTCCTCCCAGTAAGCCTTATAGCCGTTATATTCCTTGGGATTGTGGCTTGCCGTGATGTTGATGCCCGCAATACAGCCGAGGTAGCGCAGGGCAAAGGAAAGCTCGGGCGTCGGGCGCAGATCGTCGAAAAGATAAACCTTGATGCCGTTTGCGGCAAGAACCGATGCGGCACGCTCCGAATAGAGACGGGAGTTTTTTCGGCTGTCGTAGGCGATGGCAACGCCGCGTTCACAGGCATTTTCTTTCTTGATCAGTTCGCAGAGCCCCTGTGTTGCCTGCATGACCGTATAAACATTCATTCGGGCAAGTCCGGCTGCCATGATGCCGCGAAGACCTGCGGTGCCGAAGCTCAGCCCTTGAGAAAACCGGCTTTCGATTTCTGCGGGATTGTTGCGGATGTTTTCCAGCTCCCGGCGGGTATCCGCGTCCAGTTTTTCATAGGCAAGCCATTTTTCATAGTTTTTTTGCGCGCTTTCGTTGCAGACCATTTTTTTCTCCTGATGATAAAATAACTGTTGGAATAAGCGTGGAAACCGGCAGCGTTTTTGTCGGCTTATTTCCCTGCTCCGGCTTCGGCGAGCGCCTCTCCGAGGGCGCGGGCCAGCTGATCGGGACAGGAGGTCGGACGGGGACCGCAGCGGACCCCCGAAAGGCGCTTTTCGGCCTCTTCTGCCTTCATCCCTTCGACAAGGCGGCAGATTCCGGTTGTGTTTCCGTTGCAGCCGCCGGTGAAGCGGCAGGCGGTAATCACGCCGTTTTCGTCCAGGTCGATATCGATCCGGGAAGAGCAAACGCCCTTCGGATAATAGATTTTATGCATATTATCTCCTTTAGTTTAGTTTTCTGTTTCGTTTTCTGGTTGTTGCTCTTCGCCGGTTGTATTCTCCGGCTCCTTGGGGGTCCCGGAGAATTCTTCCTTTTCCGGCAGATCCTCAGGAATGTAATGCAACAGCTCGTAGCTTCCGGTGAGAAAATCCTCAAGCTCCGAGGCGCCGAAGCGGCGCTGGGAGAGGGCAGAGAGCGCGTAAAGCTGACGGGCGACAAGCCGGTCGCGCGCGGAAAACTCTGCTTTTTCCGCGAGCCCGCAGGAAATCGGGTTTGCCACATTCAGACAGAGGGTTTCCTCCGCCGTTGCAGCGGGAGTGTTGTCCTCTCCTTTGACCGATGTATACAGCTTCATCATATCGTCAAAGCGGCGGGACTCTTCGGAAAGTGTGAGAATTGCGGGGACAGAGGCGTCCGCAAGGCGCTCCAACTTCAGCTTGAGTTTGTCATTTTTGGAAACAGAACGGAAAAGCTTTTCGAGTTCCGCGTTTTCCTTTTTCTCGGCTTCCCCGCTTTTCAGTGCCTCCGCGACATCCGCGTCAACGCGGAAGAACTTGACACCTGCTCGCTTTCCTTCTACCAATGTGATAAACTGCGAGTCAACAAAACGGTCGAGAAGGGCAACCTCAATTCCCTGCTTGCGGTACAACGAGATAAATTGGGCCTGTGCGGTTTCGTCGTTTGCATAGTAAACGGTATTTTTGTGCTTATCGTCTGCCGCCGTGAGATATTCGTCGATTGTTTTGCAGCCTCCGCCGCAAAGCGGAAGCAGGACGGCGTCTCCGGCGCGGTCATAGAATTTCGGATCGCAGAGACAGCCGTATTCCACGAAGGTTTTGATGTCTTTCCAGATTTTTTCGTATTGTTCCCGCTCGTTCTCCTTCATCGCGGTCAGCTTGTCGGCGACCTTCTTTGTAATGTAAGCGGCGATTTTCTTGACATAACTATTGTTTTGCAGATAGCTGCGGGAGACGTTCAGAGGAAGCTCCGGACAGTCGAGCACGCCGCGCAGCATCAGAAGATACTCCGGAATGACCTCCTTGATATTGTCGGCGACGAACATCTGGTTATAGTATAACTTGACCTGCCCTTCGGGATTCTCGAATTCGTTTTCCTTGCGGGGAAAATAAAGAATTCCCTTAAAGTTGAGAGGATAGTCGGCGTTCAGGTGGATCGTCAGAAGCGGTTCGCGCCAGTCATGGAAGACCTTGCGGTAGAATGCGTCATATTCCTCCTTTGTGCACTCGGAGGGGTTTTTCTGCCAGAGCGGGTGCGTGTCGTTGATCGGTTTTTTCTCATGGCAGCAGGTGCAGGCTTCTCCGCTTTCGTCCCTGTGCTCGTGGTCATGCTCCGCTTCCTCCTGCGTGCCGTCTTCATAGTAGACCGGAACCGGCAGGAAGGAACAGTACTTTTCCAGGATTCCGCGCAGTGCCGCTGCGTCGAGGAACTCCTTCCCTTCTTCTCCGATGAACATGGTAACGGTGGTTCCGCGCGGAACGTCCTCTTCGGTTTCGCTCATTTCGTATTGTCCGGCGGTGTCGCATTTCCAGAGAACCGCAGGCGCACCGGTGTAGGAGCGCGTCAGAACTTCGACGCGGTCGCTGACCATGAAGGCGCTGTAAAAGCCGAGCCCGAAATGGCCGATGATGCCGCTGCCGGCGCCTTCTCCCTCGCCCTCATATTTCTTGATAAAATCGAGTGCGCCGGAGAGCGCAATGGAGCATATGTATTTTTCCACCTCGTCGGCTGTCATGCCGATGCCGTTGTCGGTGACCGTAATTGTGGATGCCTCCCGGTCGAGCGCGACCGTTACGGAAAGATCGTCAAGTGAAATATCTTTCACTTCTCCGAGCGAGACCAGCCGACGGAGCTTTGTTTCCGCGTCCACCGCGTTTGACACGATTTCACGAAGAAAAATCTCTTTGTCCGAGTAGAGCCACTTTTTAATGATCGGGAAAATATGCTCGGCTTCGACCGAGATACCGCCCTTTTTATTTTCGATAGCCAATGAAAACCCCTTCTTTCTTTGTGTCTGGCTTGTATTTTTTTTATTATACCACAGAATTGTGAACAATTCAAGACAGATTCTATAAAAGTTAAGCCCTTTTCGATGCGGGGGAAATTTTTTTCTCCCGGTTCGTTTCAAAGTGTTTTCTTCTTGAATGGCTATGGGCGCAGATGAATTGAATTTCATCTGCGCCCATGTGAAATCGCTTTGTCTGGCAGCTGTGTCTGCGATTCTTATCCGGTCTTTCGGACGGGTCTTCTTCCCTGTCAGCCAAAGAATTTGTGTCCGCCGATTGTAAATAGATACGGTCTGTTTTCTTCGATCCATGCTGCATAAACATACTCGGGCGCATAGAAGAAAAGTGCATCCGTTGAGATCGAATATCCTTCAAGGCAGATTTTTGCCGCGCGGATTGCGCTTTCCGAAGGAGTCTGATAAATCGTTGGCGCGGAGGCGGGAGAGTATGCCGGGGTGAACTGCACTCCGTATTCTTTATCAAAAATGACGCCGTATATGGTATCCGGTGCGAAATCGCAATCAATTCGGTTCAGAACGACATTTCCAACGGCAATTTGCCCGATAAACGGTTCTACCCCTGCTTCCGCGTAGATGATGTGGGAAAGCCAGTACAGGTCATTTTCGTTGTAAAACTCTGCAGCGCTGACGAATTCTTCCCCCTCGGTTAAATTGATGCTGAAATTTTCGCCATTCCATTCGACATTCAGTGCAAGCGCCTTGCAAAGCGGTCGGCATGGAACATAGATTCTGTCTTCAATCAACCTGTTTCCCCGTCCGCTGTACAGGATGCGGTCTCTTGCCGTGATATAGTCTGCCCCTTCCTGCGCTTGAATGTCTGTCTTCCCGCGCTCAACGCTTGCGGTTCTTGCGCTGTTGTCCCAGCTGATTCTTTCGGCGCCCATGGCCTCGGTAAAGGCTCTGAGCGGCAGATAGGTTGTATCTCCGATCAGAATTCCGTCCGCGCTGTCCAATCTTGCTCCGTCCCTATAAATCGGGATGATCCTTTCGGTTCCTTCAGCGGCACTTGTGGGGACGGCGCAGCCGATTGCCGCTGCTACCCCTGCCAATATCAGCGTTATTATCTTCATTATGTTTTTCATAGTTGCTCCTTTCCTGTGTTTGAATGTGGTATTATTTTCCCGTTTCACCTCCTTTTATGCTGCCATGAACAGAATACCAAAAAATAATGAACCGTCTGTTGCGGTGATGTTAAGGAAATATGAACGTTGCAGTCGGTTTTCGGTATTTGCGGGGGGAAATGGTCATATTTCCAGTGTTTCACGTGAAACAGTGCGTTTTGTGTCCGGTATTGTCAAACGAATGTTTCATGTGAAACATTCGCTTTGCGGACAAAATGGGACAAAGGCGTTGACAATACGCAGGAATGGCGGTATAATAAAATCAAATCGCCGGATATTCGGCAAAAGGAGACGCAATGGCTGGCATCATCGCATTTGCAAACCAAAAGGGCGGCGTTGGGAAAACAACCAGCGCGGTCAACATCACCGCCTCTCTCGGCGTTCTCGGGAAAAAGGTTCTTTTGGTAGACTTGGATCCCCAGGGGAACTCCTCGAGCGGGCTTGGAATCAATAAAAAAAGCATCCGTGCCTCCTCGTACGAGGTGCTGATCGGCAGCGCTTCCGCTGAAACGGCTATTATGCAGACGCAATTTGATTGTGTGTCGGTTATGCCTTCCAATATCAATTTGGCCGGTGCGGAATTTGATTTGTTTGAAATGGAGAAAAGGGAATATCGGCTGAGGGATGCCATTGAGCCCTTGAGAAAGGAATTTGAGTACATTCTGATTGACTGCCCGCCCTCCCTCGGCATGCTGACTGTGAATGCGTTGACTGCCGCAGACGGATTGATTATCCCGATGCAGTGTGAGTTTTATGCGCTGGAGGGGCTTGGCATGCTGATGAATACGACCTCAAAGATCAAGCAGTATTATAATCCGCGTCTTGAAATTACGGGGATTCTGCTGACTATGTATAACGGACGTCTTGTTCTGTCCATGCAGGTGGTCCGGGAACTGAAAAAGTATTATGCGGACAAGCTCTTTTCCCAGACGATTTCCCGGAATGTCAAGTTGTCTGAAGCGCCGGGTTTTGGGCTGCCTGTCTATTACCACGACCGCTACTGTAAGGGGGCGTCTGAGTATCTTGCGGTTGCGAAGGAACTCATTACAAGGATATAATATATAAAGGAAGGGAATTTGCGAATGGCATCGAGAAATTCCGGCCTCGGAAGAGGACTTGACAGCATTCTTTTTGATAATTCGGCTAATTCGGCGCCCTCTTCCACGGCGATCAGCGTGTCCCGACTTGAGGCGCGCGCAGAACAGCCGCGAAAGAATTTTGATCAGCAGTCGTTGCAGGCGCTTGCGGAGTCAATTCGTACACACGGCGTGCTTCAGCCGCTGATTGTGCGGGAAAGCGGAAACGGCTTTTACCAGATTGTTGCGGGCGAACGCCGATTCCGCGCGGCAAAGCTTGCGGGCCTGACTGAGGTTCCGGTTGTTGTTGTCACGACCGATGATCTCACAACCGCACAGCTTGCGCTTGTTGAAAACGTACAGCGTGAAGACCTGAATGCTGCCGAAGAGGCGTTCGCGTATCGGGAGCTTTCCGAGGTCTGGCATATGACACAGGAGGAAATCGCTGCAAAAATAGGGAAGAGCCGCAGCGCGGTTGCCAACGCCATTCGTTTGACAGAGCTGCCGGGAGAGCTGATGGAGCTTCTGCGTACCGGAGCGATCTCCGCAGGACACGCCCGTGCCTTGCTGGCGGTGGAAGACAGGGAAGCGCAGCTTCGCTTGGCGGAGGCTGCCAGGGACGGCGGAATGACCGTGCGCGAACTGGAAAAAGCCGTCAAAAGAGAAACGGAAAAAGAAAAAAATGTCGCAAAAGAAAACTTCGACAGGGAACTTGTCGATTATGCCAGGGAGCTCGAGAATAAAACGCGTGAGGCCCTTGGAAGGCGTGTGAAAATCAATGCGGCAGGCCGTGAAAAGAGCATTAAAATCTATTTTGAGGACAATGATGATTTGGACGAGCTTTTGCGGCTTCTTACCGGCGGAAAACGAATCGAACTGTAATCAAAAAACCAATTTGTGTTAACAATACCAAAAATATCAAGGAGTCGTTATGATTGACATTAAATTTCTGAAGGAAAACCCGGAGCTTGTAAAGGAGAACATCCGGAAAAAGTTCCAGGATCACAAGCTGCCGCTTGTCGATGAGGTGATTGCGCTTGATGCGGAGCGGCGGGAATGCGAAACAAAAGGAAATGCCCTGCGTGCGGAGAAAAACCGTGCCTCCAAGGAAATCGGGATGTATATGGCGAAGGGCATGAAGGAGGAGGCCGAAAAGGCCAAGGCCGCCGTGACCGAGGCAACACGGGGGCTGGAAGAGCTTGAGGCGCGCACGGCAAAGGTTTCTGAGGAGATCAAGGTGCGCATGATGCGGATTCCGAACATCATTGATCCGTCTGTGCCGGTTGGTAAGGATGACAGCGAAAACGTCGAACGGGAGCGTTTCGGGGAGCCGGTCGTGCCGCCGTTTGAGATTCCGTATCATACCGAAATTATGGAGCGTTTCTGCGGCATTGATCTTGACAGTGCACGACGCGTCGCCGGAAACGGGTTCTATTATCTGATGGGCGACATTGCGCGTCTGCAAAGCGCGATCCTTTCTTATGCCCGCGATTTTATGATCGGCCGGGGCTTCACCTATTGCATTCCCCCCTTTATGATCCGCAGTGATGTTGTCACCGGCGTTATGAGCTTCGATGAAATGAGCGCCATGATGTATAAAATCGAAGGAGAGGATCTGTATCTCATCGGTACGAGCGAGCATTCCATGATCGGGAAGTTCATTGATCAGGTGCTTGAGGAGAAGGACCTGCCCTATACACTGACAAGCTACAGCCCCTGCTTCCGCAAGGAGAAAGGTGCGCATGGTATTGAGGAGCGCGGCGTCTACCGGATCCATCAGTTTGAAAAGCAGGAAATGATTGTCGTTTGTAAGCCGGAGGAGAGTCCGATGTGGTTTGACCGGCTGTGGCACAATACGGTCGATTTCTTCCGGACGTTGGATATTCCGGTGCGCACGTTGGAATGCTGTTCCGGAGATCTTGCCGATCTGAAGGTGAAAAGCCTTGATGTGGAGGCATGGTCCCCGCGTCAGAAAAAGTATTTCGAGGTTGGAAGCTGCTCCAATCTCGGCGATGCACAGGCGCGCCGTCTGCGCATCCGTGTGAACGGAGAAAACGGCAAGTATTTTGCCCACACTCTCAATAACACGGTTGTGGCGCCCCCGCGTATGCTGATCGCCTTTCTGGAAAACAATCTGACCGCTGACTTTACAGTAAAGATCCCGAAAGCACTGCAGCCCTATCTGGGCGGCATCGAAATGCTTTATCCGAAGAAATAACGGAGGGGAAAAATGAGTTTTTGGGAGGCTGTTGTTTCCTACTATTCCGATCTGCGTTTGGAAAATCTTCCGATTTCAGAACCGGAAAATCTGCTTTGGGTGCTTTTGGGGCTGTACATCGGCATGGTTTTGGCGTTGTTGGCTTCTTTCCTCGTGCGCAGCCGTCTCGGTACAATTGTGGATTCTCTTGTTGACCGGGGCGCTGTCACTCCGGAAACCGCTGTTACTCCTGCAGAGGGGGGCTTTGACCGTCCCTCGTTTTTGCGGGAGCTGCGGCAGGGGAAGCTGCTTCGCAAAACGATTTGCGCAGTCTTGCCTGAAGAACAGGAAAAAACAGCGTCGGACCCCCTGGATTCTCTGCGAACCGCGCGGTTTTATCTGCCGGCGGACAGATGTGTGACAGCACAAAAGCGTTTTTCCCGAAAGGGGAACGGGCTTGGGTCTATTTTGCTTGCTTTTGCGCTGATAACGGTTTCGGCCGTGTTGCTTTATCTGCTGCTCCCCCTTCTTTTGCAGCTGTCAGACAACGCGATTACCATGCTGCGGAGGTGAAAATGAACAACAGCAATCTTGTCACCGGCTACGGGAACTCTCCGGGCAGAACGCCGCGCCGACGTGTGAAACGGGTCTCAAAAAGAAAGAGAATTTTCGTTGGTATTGTCTGCGCCGTGCTTGTTTTTGCCTTGATTATCGGGTTGATGGCGCTTTTCGGTTGGAGGCTGCTTCGCCGTACGACAGAGGACGGTACAACGATCCTCTTTTTCGGAATTATGCAGGACGGGAGTCCGACTTCCGGAAAAATAACTTATTCAACCGGGCTGACGGGCATTCTGGATTCGAAAACCGGCGTGATTACCTATTCCAACGGAAGCAGTTATAAAGGGGGACTGGATGACTGTTTCCGAAAAGACGGACAGGGGATTTTGACCTTTGCTTCCGGAAACAAATACGAGGGATCCTTTGTTCACGACGCGCTTACTGGGCAGGGAACCCTGCTGTATTCGGACGGGGCCAGCTACGTGGGTGGCTTCAAGGATGGAAAAAAAGACGGAACGGGAACGTACACCTGGGCGGACGGATCGGTTTATACCGGCGGTTTCTGTGAGGATGCCGTAAACGGGCAGGGAAAGTTTGTCTCCTCTGACGGTTGCTCCTATGAAGGGGAATATGTAAACGGAATCAAGGAGGGGCAGGGAACAGCGATCTATGCCAACGGCGACAAATACATCGGCGGCTTTTCCGGCGATATGCGAAACGGAACGGGAACCTATACCTGGGCCAACGGTGAGAACTACACCGGAGATTTTAAGGACAACAATATTACCGGCTACGGGAAATATACCTGGCCGTCCGGACGGACCTACGAAGGGAAGTTTGAGAACGGAGTTATGGTTCGGAAAGAATAATTCATATTCCCGTCACAAAGCATTGCTATAATAGCATGATGGAAATTGCGGCTTGTGCAGATTCTGTCGGCGCCGGGGTTCTCCCCGATCTGTGAATTGCTCCGCGCGGAGGACCGCGCAGAAAAACCTTTCAGAAAGGCGCGAAATCGCGAATTGAGTTATGATCAAAATTGAGCATTTGGTCAAGAGCTACGGGGCAAACCTTGCTCTTGATGACGTCAGCTTCACCGTTGACCGGGGAGAAGTTGTCGGGCTTCTTGGACCGAACGGCGCGGGAAAGTCTACCACGATGAATATTCTTACGGGGTATCTTTCTTCCAATTCCGGTACGGCGGAAATCAACGGCATAGATATTCTGGAGCATCCCCAAGAGGCGAAAAAGCTGGTTGGATATCTTCCGGAGCAGCCTCCGCTTTATTTGGAAATGACCGTTTCCGAGTATCTGAATTTTGTGTATGATCTGAAAAAATGTACATACAACCGGAAAAAGCATCTCAGAGAAATTTGTGAGGTTGTCCGTATTACCGATGTGCGTGACCGTGTAATCCGCAATCTTTCCAAGGGATACCGTCAGCGTGTCGGTATCGCGCAGGCGCTTGTCGGCAACCCGGAGGTAATTATTTTCGACGAGCCGACGGTCGGCGTCGACCCGAAACAGGTCATTGAGATCCGCAATCTGATCCGTACACTCGGACGGGAGCACACCGTAATCGTATCAACCCACATCCTCTCCGAGGTTCAGGCAACCTGTAGCCGGATTATTATTATCAACCGCGGAAAAATCATTGCGGACGAGCGGACTGAGGAAATTACCCGTACGCTTGAAGATGTCCGGCGATTCAAAATCAAAATTGCCGGTCCGCAGACTCAGGTGTTGGAGCTGCTCCGTTCCCGGCCGGGCATTACTTATGTGGAGCAGATCCCTGAGCGCGAGGGAGATGCTTATGCCTTCCTGTGCGAGAGTGCACCGAACACCGATATGCGCAAGAGCATTTTTTATGCTCTTGCCGAAAAGGGCTGGCCGATTATGGGGCTGGAGCCGGTCGGCATGAGTCTTGAGGATGTCTTCATCAAGCTGATCGATAAAAAGGCGGAGTCCGCGGGCAAACAGCGGATATCCCGCGCATAAGAGGAGGAAAAAATGAGCGCTATTTATAAAAGAGAGCTTCGCGCCTATTTCGTCACACCGATCGGCTATGTCTGTCTTGCGATTTTCCTTGCCGCGTCGGGCTTTCTCTTTTCCATGACAACGCTGCTGTCCCAGACAACGGACACAAGCACCTACTTCGTCTTCTCGCTTTTTCTGCTGATTATCGTCTGCTCGCTCCTGACCATGCGGCTTTTCTCGGAGGAGAAGAAGCTCCGGACCGAGCAGCTTCTGATGACGGCGCCCATATCGATTACCTCCATGGTAACGGCAAAATTTTTTGCCGCGGAAACCGTTTTTCTGGCAGGGCTTCTGCTGACCTCTCTGAACGTGATTCCGCTTTATCTTTACGCTGAGCCTTATACGGCGCAGATCGTCGGAAATTACGTTGCTCTTTTTCTCGTCGGCAGCGCGTTTATTGCTATCGGCCTTTTCATGTCCTCCCTAACGGAAAACCAGCTTGCCGCTGCCGTTGCGACAATCGGCGTGTTGCTTTTCCTTCTGATTATGAGTTTTGCAAACAGCTATATTGATCTTTACGCTTTCCGCTATGTGATTGACTGGCTGTCGGTTTATGCCCGCTATCAGAACTTTACACAGGGCATTTTCGACTATAACGCCCTTCTGTATTACGCATCCATCTGTTTTGTGTTTGTCTATCTGACTATCCGGATTTACGAACGCAGACGTTGGGCGTGATCGGAACCGAACCGAATGAAACAAGCGGAAATACCGCGTGAAAGGACAAAACATGAACAGCGCAAAGCACAAAAATGCCCGCCGGTTCCGTCACGGCTCACTGGCGGTTGTCATGAGCGCATTGCTCCTTGCCGCCGTCATTCTTGTGAATGTGATCTTTACGGCACTTGCCTATAAATTCAATCTTTATACCGACATGACCGATACGCTGCTTTTTACCCTGTCCGACGCTTTCAAAAATGCGCTGGCGGATATCAACACACCGGTGAATATCCACTTCTGCGCAGAACCGGATTATCTGCAGGCAAACGAGAAGACAAATTATGTGTATCAGACCGCTTTGCAGATTGCGGAAGCATTTGATTGGGTTAAGGTCGACGCGATCGACGCAAACAAAGAGCCGACTCTTTTTGCAAAATATGCTACTAACAGCGCAAGCGGCCAGGTTTCCACAACCTCGGTTATCGTGGAATCTGCGAACGGGACCAGTCAGCCGCGGATTCTCGGCGTGAACACTTTCTATGTTGCCAATGAGGACGGATCCATCTGGGCGTACAATGCGGAGGAAAAGTTTGCCGCGGCAATTCTGTCGGTTACCGCAACTGATTTGCCGATTGCCTATTTCACCACCCGCCACGGAGAAACCAAGTCGGAATATCTTGAAGAAATTGTTGAAAATGCAGGCTATGAGGTTCGGTATATCGATCTTTCCCGCGAGGAGCTTGACAGCTCTGCACGCCTGATTGTGATCAACAATCCGATCTATGATTTTCAGCCGGCAAACGAGGAGGAGGAAACCGCCTCGGAGCTTGAGAAAATTGACCGTTTCCTTGCATCGGAGTACGGCTCCCTGATGGTTTTCCTGGATCCCCTGAAGCTGAACGGCATCACGAATCTCCGAGAATATCTCTCCGAATGGGGAATTGTTGTCAGCGATACCGTTGTGCAGGACAAGATGAACTCGATTTCTTCCAATGGCTATTCTGTTGTCGGGACTTATAACTATGAAGATGTTCTCGGTGCTTCTCTGGTAAAGGATATTGCGAACACGGATCACCCGCCGAAAACGATTTTTGAGTATGCCGCGCCGATTACCTATTCCGATTTCTATTCTCCGGTTCTTGATTCCGAGGACGGGACCACAACCTTCCCGACCGGAAGCTACGCTTATTACGGGAACAACGCAAGCCGTGATGTTTCAGCTGTTCTCCGTTCTTCTGCCGACGCACTTGCCGTAAAGGACGGAAATGTCGTAGACAGCAAGGGAAATTACAATCTGATGGTTGTGTCCCGCGAAAGCCGGATTATCTCAAACGAAACCTATAACTCCTATGTACTCTGCACGGCAACCGCGGATTTTACCGCAGACAAGTATATCAATTCCAATGTTTACGCGAACAAAGATATTCTTTATTCTGCCTTTAAGCTGATGGGGCGGGAGTTTATTCCCGCGGATATCACCTTCAAGGTGTTGGAAAGCTATGATATTGAGGATATGACCACCGCGCAGGCTAACCGCTGGACTTTCGTCCTTGTGACCGTCCTGCCTTCCGTTTGCCTGATTGCCTGCGCCGTTGTCTGCATCAGGAGAAAATACAGATGATCAAAGCGGAAAAAAAGTTTATACTTGCCGTCGCGATCGCTGTTGTCTTGATGGTTGTTGCCTATTTTGCCGTCGTCAAGCCGATCACCGAACGGGAGGACGTCGTTACTACCGAGCCCCCCGTGACGGTAGAGGGGGAGATCATCGGGACAAACGGTCGCTATCAGCTGTTTGAGCAGGTGGCGCGCGCCGATATGCAGTCGATTGAAATTTCCAACGAGCACGGAACCTATAAGTTCATCCGCAAAAAGGATGACCGCTTTGTGATCGAGGGAAGCGAAGACACTCTGTACAGCGCTGAGCTGTTTTCCCAGCTGGTCGTTGACTGCGGCTATACGCTTTCGAAAGTCAAGATTGCCGATAATGCCGCGGCGGATTTTGTCAAGTATGGCTTGGACGATGCTTCCAGTCCTGCCTATTTTGTCGTCACTACCTTGACGGGAAAGGTGCACAAGGTCTATGTCGGGAATCAGATCACGACCCGCGGCGGCTACTACGCCCGCTATGATGGGCGCGATACCGTCTATGTTCTGGATACCACACTGGCCTCAACGGTCCTGAAGCCTATTGAAAGCTATGTGACACCGCTGCTTTCCTATCCGACCACCCTGAACACGTATTATCTGATCGATAATTTCTCCGTTTTCCGCGGAGAGGATCTCTATGTCTCCTTCACCTATCTGGAGGAGGATCAGCGCTCCCCGATTTTTACCTATTCCACCTTTGCCATGCTTTATCCCGGAGAGGGAACCTATTGCCCGTCCGGATATCTGGACACCGCTTTACAGTCCTTTGTGAATTTTGAAGGAACGGAGGTTGTCAAGCTTGCTCCGGGGGATGCGGACATCGAGCAATATTTTCCGGACGGCTTTGATCGCACCGTTTATCTTGTTAATAAGATTCCAATTGACAAGGACGATCTGTCGAAGGGTTATGAAAAGGTAGACAATTATCTCTTTTTCAGCCAGTTGCATGAGGACAAGGAAGGCAACTCCTACTATTATTGCTTCTCTCCGCGCTTCAACATCATTGCCCGGGTGGAAAGCTACAGGGCTGAGTTCTTAACATGGGAGCTGAAGCTGTGGGTCAGCGAAACAATCTATCAGCTGCAGATTGATACCGTGAAAGAGCTGAAATTTGACCTGCCGGGCGGGGATACGGTTACTTTCCAGCTGAGCGGGACGGGACAGGATCTGATTGTTACCGAAAAGGAAACCGGACACAAACCGATTGTAAAGAACTTCCGGCAGCTTTATAAAATGATTCTCTCTGTGAATAAGGAAAGCAGTCATGGGCTGACGGAGGAGCAGGTTTCTGCTATTGTTGCGGATGAAAAGAACCGACAGCTGACAATGACCGCAACCATGCGGGACGGCACTGTGCTTCGGTACGATTTTTACAATTATTCCGACCGTCGGACCTATTATACAATTAACGGAGCAAAATGCGATTTTTATGTACTGCGTACCATGGTGAACAAGCTTGCTGCTGATGTGATCCGTGTAACCCGCGATGAAACCGTAAACTCCGAGGATAAGTATTGATTTTCCCGTCAGCAGGCTGCTTCGGGGAGACTGCTTCTGTTTGGGTAATTCCGGAAAGGCGCGGCATAACCCCTATCCGGGGGATATGCCGCTTCTTTATGCGGTTATACCTTTGCCATCGGCTTTTTTTAGTGGAATCGGCGATACGGTATAATAGATTTCATCGGAAATCCGGAGACGAAAAAGGAGGGGAATGCCAGTGGACTTTTTGTCCCTGTTCACGATTATTATTTTTCTTGTAACCGTCATCAGCTTATTGAATGAACGGTTTTTCAAAATGCCGAACGATATTGCGCTGCTGCTGTTTTCGTTTTCGGTTTGTGTGTTGATTCAGCTTGCGGTGACGGTGTTTTCGCTGGACGGCTTGGAGGCTTGGTTGAGCCGTCTGAATGATTTTCGGTTTGAATCATATCTGCTTGACGGCGTGCTGTGCTTTATGCTGTTTGCCGGAGCCAGTAAGGTGCATTTCAATAAGTTCACCTCCAACCTGAAGAATATCACCCTTCTTTCCTTTCTCACAACGGCCATTTCCGCTGTCTTATATGGAGTCCTTTTTTGGCTGTTCTCCTGCCTTTTCGGATGGGGTGCAAATATCTGGGTTTGTATATTGCTTGGCTGTATTGTTTCTCCCACCGATCCGATTGCGGCAACCGGAATCATGAACAAGCTCGGGCTTTCAAAAAATGTAACCACCGTGATTGAAAGCGAGTCGCTTTTCAATGACGGAATGGGCGTTGCACTGTTTGCTTTTATAAAGAGCATTGTGACCAATATGGGACAGGAGAATTTCGCTGTCCGGATGCTTCGGGAGGTTCTTGGAGCAGGAGCCGTCGCCTTGTCCGTTTCGGGGCTTCTTCTTTTTCTGATGAAACGATCCCGCCAGCCGTTTCTTCACATTCTGATCAGTATTCTGGCTGTTTCCTCTTCGTATCTGCTCTGTGAGCTTTGCGGTTTTTCCGGCGTTATTGCCTCTGTGATCTGCGGGATGAGTTTTTCTTACGGTATGAACAAAATGGCTCGCTTCCGGCAGGTCGTGGACAAGGAGAATCAGTATTCCCGATTCTGGGATATCATAGACAGTCTCCTCAACAGTGTGCTCTTTGTTCTTCTCGGGCTTTCTGCACTGCGTCTTTCTCCCTCTCTTGCCGTTCTGCAGATCGGTGCCGCGGCCATTCTTGCGGGTCTGCTTTCGCGGGCTGTCGGCGTGGCGCTTCCCGCTGCCTGTGGCCGAAGAAAAACCATTCCCGGCGGATACAATCTTTCGGAATATACCGCACTCATGACATGGAGCGCGATGAAAGGCGGCCTTTCGCTGGCGTTGGTGCTAAGCACGCAGGCGGTCCTGCCGAGTTCAGAATATACCCTGCTGCTTAACGCGACTTATATCATTATTCTGTTTACCGTGATTGTGCAGGGAATGACAACAAAGAAGGTCTACCGTACGATTGAGCGTCATAAAGCCGTAAGGCTTCGGAAGGAGAGTGATTTGCGTTGCGAATCATAATTGTCGGCGCGGGGAAAACCGCAGAGGTGCTGATACAGCATCTGGAAAAGAGCGGACATGATATTATTATCGTGGATAAAAACAAGAATATCGTGGAGAATATCACCGACCATTACAGTGTGAACGGTGTCTGCGGAAGCGGTGCATCCCGCGAGGTTCTCCTTTCGGCGGGCGCGGATACAGCCGACGTCATTATCAGCCTGACTCCGGTGGACGAGATCAACCTTCTTGCCTGTTCAATGGCAAAAAGCCTCGGAACCCGCTATGCTGCTGCAGAAGTGGAGCGTAAAGAGCTGATCTGTGACGAAGCGTATTTAAAAGAAAAATTCGGAATCAATTATATCCTGACACCGAAAAATCTTGTTTCGGCGGCGATTGCCTATCAGATTTTTTTCAATTCTGCCAATCGTGTAGAGCCTTTTTTGGATTCCCGCGTTTTGCTGGCCGAGATTACCGTGAAAAAAGACAGCTTCCTCGCAAATGCCATGCTGAAGGATCTCAAGCCGAGGCTCGAGTCGGATTTTCTGGTATTCGGCGTTCTGCGCAAAGATGACCTGATCATCCCCCGGGGGGACTTTGTACTTCAGCCCGGAGACGCGATCGGCTTGATTGCCGACAAGTCGGAGATGACAAAGCTGTTTTCCAAGGTAGATCTTGTGAGAAAACCGGTGCATTCGGTCATGCTGATCGGCGGCGGGGAGCTGGGGTCGGCGGTTGCGGAGCGCCTGCTGGAGCATCACATCAGCGTCAAGCTCGTGGAAAACAATCGGGATCGGTGTGAAACCCTTCTCGCGGACTATCCCAAAGCGAAGATCGTCTACGGAAACGGTACTGACGTTGAATTGCTTGAGGAGGAAAAAATCGGAAAGTATGACGCCTGTGTGTGTACAACCGGAAACGATGAGACAAATCTGCTGGCTTCCCTGATTGCTTGGACAAGCGGCGTCAACAATATTGTTACCAGAATCAATACGGCATCCTATGACCGCGTTCTGCGCAAGGTGACAATCAACATAACGGTATCGCCGGATCGCATTATGGCCGAGAAGCTTCTGGACTATCTCTGGTCTTTGCAGGTGGGAAGCGCGGGGGAGGAAACAAGCCGCTATTATTCAATGGGGGCATCGATGCTGAAAATCAGCGAATTCGATATCCCGGTCGGCTTTCAGAGGGCGGAGCTTCCGCTTATGAGCGAGGAAATGCGTCTCAAAAAGGGCGTGATCATCGGTGCTGTGGAACGGGACGGAGCGATCATCATTCCCCGCGGAAACGACGTCATTCACTGCGGAGACAGAATTATTGTCCTGTCGGAAAGTCAGCTGGAGCTGCTTTCCCCGAACGATCTTTTTCTGTGAGAAGGGGAAGACAGAAAGATAAGGGATTGGGCAGACAAAGGGGCATCCCCGCAAAAGACAAAGGGTATTTGTCTTTTGCGGGGATGCTCTGCTTTGGTTACGGGTTTCTCAGAAGGCGGAATCTCAGGCTGCCTGAATCGTATTCCATGCTTTTGAGAAGAAACATCTGTACTCAAAGGAAAGCGGCTCGGGCTTCCGCGGCTTTTTCCGCGGGAGAAAGCGGTCAACAGACAGCCGAATCTTTCTCTTTATGCTTCCGGACAAGTCCGGGCAGATAAAACAGAAAGGAGATCAGCGCCATATAAGCAAGAAGAATGCCGATTGCGGGAAGCAGATAGAGAAAAGGAACGGGGAGCCAGCTCCAGAAAAGGTTCAAGATGCTGATATCCGCGGGGAAGGTAAAAAAGTAATTGGCAAACGGGCAGACTGTGGCGCGGAGAATCAGATTGCAGCCGAAGGCGGCAAAGGCGATGCACAACAGCGTGAGCAGAATTCCGGGAAGATCGGTAAGCTTCGGGCGGTAGAGACGCAGCGTTGCAAGACTGATGCTGCAGATAAGAATCAGCAGATGCGTGAAATAAAAGCCAAAGATGCGAGGGGTCAGCAGGGAATAGCCCGAAAACGCGGGCTCAGGGAACAGAAGCGCCATCACGGCTCCAAGCGGGGCAATGTAGAAGGAGAATCCCAAAAGCGAACGTCTGTTTGTCAGCAGGCCGATCGGAATGAGAAACATATTGATGTTGCAAAGTTGGAGCGGAAGCTCATTGAACCAGTTAAAGCGGTCTATTCCGGAGACGGAAAGGAACTCTGTGTCTTTTGAGAGACAGATCTTATAGAGAAAGAAGGCAAGAATATTCAACAGACAAAGACCAACCAATATCGCTTTGCGCTTTTTTTCCGTCCAGTCACGGAAAAAATATGGTAGCAGGATAATACAGACGGCTGCAAGCAGAAGCAGAGCGATGTGCGGAAGGTTAAACGGACGTACGATCATTTTGGATAATCCTCCTGTTCCGGAGCATAACCGGGAGACTGAGCAAAACAGCAAGAAGAACCCCGGCAATGAGGTCAAGCACGGAATGCTGCTTGATAAAAACGGTGGAAAGACAGATCAGGACGGAGAGAGTCGCGCTGGCAATACGCCAGCCTGTTTTTTTTCGGAGCTGCGGCACGGAAAAGGCAGTCAGGTGAACGCAGACCGCTTCAAAGCAGTGCATCGACGGGAAAACATTGACCGGATCATCCAAACGGAAAATAACGGAACACATCCATTCGAAAAGATTTGTACCCCCTCCGGGGATCTCCGGGCGGAAATCGATCCGGGTAGGGAATACCAGAATAATCAGAAGGCAGATGCCCGCTCCTCCGAAAAAGGAGACGCATTGCCGACGGAAGGCCAAGGGGTCTGTAAAGCAGATCACGCCGAGCAGAAACGGGATGTAGAGGTACCACAGAACATAGGGGATGATGAAAACCGGAAGAAAGGGGATCCAATCGTCTGCGGCGCAATGAATCGGAATCCGCTCGCAATTCCGTGCCTCGGCAAGAAAAAAGATAAGGATTACGGGGATAAAGAGTAGAAAGCACAGAATTCTTCGGTTCTGTCGCATAAAATCACGGAGCATTCGATAGCCCTCCCTTTGCGGTGTGTACAGGATCACGGATCGTTACGGAGAACATTATACAGCAGCAAAAGGAACTTTGCAACTGCTTAAAACAGGAAAAGAAGGAGTGCATCGGGTTCCTGTTATGAGGCATAAGCGCCTTCGCCCTTTTTGTAAAAGGATCCGGTGCTGTTTTGCGGTTGATCCGGCAATCCGTGCAGAAGCCGGCGGTCAGACTGTTCTGACTGCCGGCTTCCTTTGTTGGTTGATGTCCCGAATCGGGATTTTATGAGTTATTATATAGAGCTTTTCCCAAATCCAGCCGAGAATCAGCGTTTATCGGCATCGTCGAAGCGGTCACCGCATTCAGGGCAGAACTTCGGGGGATTTTTCGGATCGGCAGGTTCCCAACCGCACTTGTCACAGCGATAGGTGGGAACGCCTTCCGGTTTTTTCGCGCCGCATTCAGAACAGAATTTTCCCTTGTTCCGCTGTCCGCAGGCGCAGATCCAACCGTCCGTGTTTTCCGGCTTCTTTGCTCCGCAGGAGACGCAGAACTTTCCGGCGTTTCCGGTCTGTCCGCAGGCGCAGGTCCAACCGGAGATTGTTGCGGGGGCAGGCTGAGGCTGTTGCTGTGCCTGCTGCTGTGCCGCCATCGTGTAGAGGTTCTGTGCGTTGTTTCCGCCGACATTCATCGCCATGCCCATACCGACGAAGCCGTTCATGGCGCCTCCCTCATTCGCCGCAGCCGTGCGCATGGCATCTGTCTGTGCACCGACGAGGCGTGCGGCGGCGGTTGCCGGGTTGATGGTCATCGCGTTTTCTTCCCACTCGGTGATCTTCTTCTTCTGCTCGTCCGGAACAGAAATGGACATCACGTTGAAAGAGAAGATCTCCAAACCGCGGCGCTGACGCCAAAGGGCGGACAGCTCTTCATTCAGAGCGGCGGAAATGTCGGTGGAGTGAGCGCCGAGCTCATAGTACTGTACGCCGGCACCGGCAATTTTGGAAAGGGCAGGCTGGAGAGCATTCATCAGCTCTCCGCGGAGCATTTCGTCAATCTGGTCACGCTCATAGCAGTCGGTGACATTGCCCGCAACGTTGGTATAGAACAGGATCGGGTTGACGATCTTGTAGGAATACACACCGTTGCAGCGCAGATCGATGGAAAGCTTGTAGCCGAGCTGCTCGTTGATGATAACGCGGAAGGGGATCGGGGTTTTGGTACCGAACTTGTTGCCGGTGATTTCCTTGGTGTTGAAATAGTAGATGCGCTGATCCTGGCCGGTGTCTCCGCCGTAGGTGAAACGGCGGCCGATCGCCTTGAAGGTTTCCAGAATAGAGGAGCCGAGGCTTCCGGAAAAGATGCTCGGTTCGGTGGAGGAGTCCCATTTGAATTCTCCCGGCTCTGCGCAGAGCTCCACAACCTTGCCCTGCTCAACGATGATCATGCACTGTCCGTCATTGACCGCGATCATCGAGCCGTTTGAAATGATGTTGTCCTCGCCTTTGGTATTCGAGGAACGGGAGGATGTGCGCTTTTTTCCTTTTTGGATGAGGATTGTTTCGGGGAGAGAGTCACAGTAGAAATATTCCTTCCACTGATCTGCGAACACGCCGCCGATCGCCCCGCCGATTGCCTTGATAAGTCCCATGATAATTCTCCTTTTTCTTTGGTGGTTTAGATATTTGTATTTGAATCTTTAATCTTTTTTCTGCTGCTGAACCGTATTGCGTGCTTTCAGAAGCTTCGTCCGCCGCCCCCGTGCGATACTCCCCCGGAGGAGGTGTGGGTTGAACTTCCGCCGCCGCTTCCGTTATCCGTGTTGCGGGCGATGCGTTGCGTCTGCGAATAAAGGAAGATATCGCTGTTGGCAGTAAGACGGAAGGAGTCCTGCTTTAGCGCGTTTCCGGCAGTCCGGGCGACGCGGGCGGTTTTCATGCCGCTGCGGACACCGAGAAAAATCAGCAGGGAAATACCGAATCCGATCAGGCAGCAAACAAGGATCGGCCCTGCGGTGAGTTGCCTCTCATAGGAATCTTCCTGGTCGTTTCCCCAGCCCGACGGGTTGCCGCCGGACGGCTGATAAACGTCAATCGGTTTCTCTTTGTTGTAGGCGGGAATATAGGTATTTTCCAGCTCCGTGAGAAATGCGGAAAAACCGCTGAAATAGTCTCCGTCAGAGAAATACCCGGTAATTGTGTCAAAGAGGCACTCTCTTCCGTAGTCGGTCAGGGTGGGGATTGCTTTGCCGCAGGTGGATATGTAAAGTCTGCGTTCTGTCATGTTTACCAGAAACAGAAAACCGGAATTGTCCTCGCCGACGCCGTAGCCGTGTTCATCATAATAATCGTCCGCATAGTCTCTTTCTGTTTTGCCACCGAACCCCTCCTCCATCGTAAGCAGCACGGCATCGTAGCCAAGATCGATCAGCCGGCCGATCTTTTCGGCGAGGATTTTCTCCTCTTCGTCGGTCAGCAGATCGGCGTTATCAACCACACGCGGCAGCTGTGCGTTGTTAGCATAGACGGGGATCGCAAGGAGCAGCAAAAGGAGAGCCGAACAAAGAGCAAACAGTCGTTTCATCCTTCACCTCACAGCATCAGCAGACAGTAGCCGGCAGTAAGCAGTGCGCTGAGCAGCGCTCCGATTCCGAGTGTCCAGCCCCAGAAGCGTGCACGGCAGACCGGAAGCTCTCCGACAAATTTACCGGTTTGTCCGTTCATCGCAAAGGTGTATTTTTTTCCGCGGTAGTTGGTGACAAGCAGCCAGACCGGCAGAAGTGCATAGCGCACCGTGGTATCCTTTACGGAAACATTGGAGCTTTTCGGAGTTACTGTTGCGTAGCCCGAGACGGTTCCGCGGAGAACGGAGACGGCTGTGTTCGTAATCCGCTCCCGCGCGCGTGGGGAGCAGGTTTCCGAATCCTCGTCATACTTGTCGGCAAGAAAGCCGGAAAGGTATGCGGCAGAAAACTCCTCTGCCTGTGTGAAGTCAAACGGCTCGATGGAATCCATCAGGGCGTCGTCGATCTTGGAGGATCCGTCCACCGGTAGGGAGTCAAAATCCATGACTCCCGCGCGGGTCAGGGTATAGAAATCGGTCCGGATGATTTTGTGCGTGGAAGTATAGGAGGTAAAAACACGGGTTGCCGTGTAGGAGGCGTTGGCGTCTGCGTGGCAGGAGTATAGCCAGAAGGGAAGATAGATTCCCTTGATTTCCTCGAGACGGTTTTCCGCGGCAAAGGTCTTTGGGAGGAGAATCTTCTTTTTGGCAAAATCCGCGAGGGCGCGTTTTGCTTCTTCCTTTGTTTTCCGGAACGGAAGAACCAGGTCGGGGCGGAAAACACCGGACAGATTTTTTCTGACCATCGTGGGGTTTCCGCAGTACGGGCAGGAGGAAGCGGCAGTATTCGCCTCAAAAATCAGTTCGCCGCCGCAGGTGGGACAGGTCAGCATACCGAGCTCATTCAGCTCCTCCTCGCTCCACTCCGTATGCTCTTCTGAATATTCTTCCCGGATTTCCTCCTGCGGCGCTTCCTGCTTTGCGGAAAGCGTTTCGTTATACGCTTTAACGCTTTCCGCATCGAAGGTGCTGCCGCAGTATTCACAGGTCATTTTTTCGGACGCGCCGCTGTACTTCAGCTCCGCGTCACAGGCAGGACATTTGTAGGTAATAATCGTATCCATGGGCTCCTCTGTTTTGTGTTTCTTCATCGTTTAACCGGATTCCTCCACGGCTGAGTTCAGTATAAAGGAAAAGACGTAATTTGTCAAGTTTTGCGTGTGTTCTCTTCCTGTTCTTTGCCGAAGGAACGCTGCCGCCGCATCATGAACGCCGTGACAGCGGAAACCGGAATCACGGCAAGCATCGCCGCGCCCCAGAGTTTCCGTGCGGGGATTCCTTCCTCTCCGTTTGCGTCCTGGAGCAGTAAAAGCGCTTGCTGCAGCTCCTCTGTACTTTTCTCTGCGCTGCAGGCGCCGATTGAAAAAATGTCCAACGCCCCGTCCGAAAGGGTGAGCTTTACGGAGACAGTATCCGCGGTGTCTGCAAGAGCACCGGAAGCGGAAAGGATGATTCGCTCCCCTCCGGTAATCACACAGGTGTACCGGCGTTCCGACATGCCGGAGCAGGCGGTAAGCGTCAGCGTGCGTTCTCCGTCAAAATCACCGCGGAGCTCCAGCCAGATACCGTCCGCAACCGACAGATTCTTTACTACCGCGGGCTTCAGAAAAACGGCAGAGGTCTCTGCGTCGGAGGAAAACTCGCAGTGCGCCGACTGTCCGCGGTAGGAAACCGCGGCTCCGGCTCCCGCAATCAACTGACCGGTTTCGCTTCCGGAAAAATCACAGACGGTCACTCTCCCTCCGGCGGGCAGAGAGGCAGAGAGCTGTTCTTCTGAAAAGGTGCGGGAAACCAAAAGCGCCCCGTTGAAGCCGGGAATCGATTCGGCAGATAATCCGGCGGCGGAAAAGAAGGGGGCGGTTGCGTTGAGCGTGCGTACCGTATCGATAAGGGAATAAAGCTCTAACAGAGCCGTTTTGTCCGGCAGGAGAGAAAGCGAAGTCATATCCAGCAGAAAACATTCCGCTGTTCCCGCAAAGCAGGCACAGTAATACAGATAGGCATAATCGGTGCAGGCGCTGACCCCGGCGGCGGGAGACCAGAGCAGCAACGGCAAAGGAGAAAGCCGGTCTGTTTTTTCGGATAGGGTCTTCAGCATCCCGGAGGCTACCGAAAGACCGAAAATATCCGCACCGTCCGCCGAGTAGCTTTTTGGGTGTCCGTCTGCCTGAATCAGAACGGAAAAGCGGATTCCGCCCTCCGCCGCTGCACGTCCGGCAAGCGTTTCCAGAAGCAGCGCGGCATCGTAGTTGGGATAAAGGTACTTTCTGCCCACATTGTCATTCTGCCATTCGTCCCCCATGCCGACGCAGATGCGCGCATGGCAGCCTGCGCGCCGCGCCGCCAGATAGACGGTCCGCAGGGCAAGCAGATATTTCTCGGCGTATTCGTCGAGCGCCAGACCGGCGCTCATAAAATTATATTCTCCGCTGTTTTCGATATTCTTGCCCAGAACAATTCCGGCAACCGAATAGTTGTCTCCGCCGAGCAGCTCGTGCACGAGATAGGTTACCGCAGCGCCGAGCGCGCGCCGCCCTTCCTCCGTCGAGGCATTGATTGCATAATTGAAAACGCCGGATTCGTTGTAGGAGTAGGTATAGACAACCGGCTGACCGGGGTTGGTACAGAGGATGCGGAACATCACGGCTGTGTTTTCCGCACGATAGCGCTCGACTGCGGCGCGGAGCGTATCAATCGCGGAGCGGCGGAAATAATGAAACACTCCGTCGTAGCGATAAGCATAGCCGCTGCCGCGCGGGTCGAACAGTTCGGTTAGGTCAACGTCGATCAGCACCGATCCGCCGCCGGAGGCCGTTGTGTTGCAGTCCGCTGCCCCCTTGAAGGGCAGAGGGGTATCGGAGGTATCTTCTGCCGCGTCGGCGAAGCGGGCGGCGGCAACGGCACGCTCCTCTCCGTCCGCTCCGACAACGGTCAGAAGATATTTATGCCCGAGCAGATCCGCGGATCCGACCGGAATTTTGATTTCGAAGCGGGCAGAGATGGGGGCAGATACCGCGGGTGTCTGTCCGTTTTTCGGAGCGGATTCCAGTGCGCCGATCACATAGGCGCAGAGCTGAGCGTCACGGAATTGAACCACGGTGGCAGCGGGAATGGAACCGCGCAGCACGGCGTAGGCACCGTCCTTTGAGAGAATGCAGGATTCTATAGTACCGATAAACTCGGTTCCGTCGGCAAAAGCGGAAACGGCAGCAAGGGAGCGGAGGGAAAAAGAGGTCAATCCCGTTGCGCCGGTGGAAAGGCGGAGTCGGCGAACCTGTCCGGCATGCGGCACGGCAACGGTGTAGCTTCTTTCCGATGCGGATTTTTCCACTTCAAAGGAGACACAGTCTCCTTCTTCAAAGTCCCCGCTTCCCTCATAACTGTATTCTACCGAGATCCGCGCCGAACGGCTTGCTTCCGCCACGGTGAAGCGAAAGGCGTTTGTTGCCGCGTCATAGGACTGCCCGTCCGCTTCGGCGATGAAGTAGGCGGCGGATCCGTAAAAATGCAGGGAGAGCAGAGTGCCGTTCTCCTCTGTGACAGCAGAACCGCGGAAGGAATAAATGTTAGAACAGAAAAAACGCTCTGCGGAGAGGAGGGTTCCGGCAGCGGGGCTTTCCGCACCGTCTCCGGAAAAAGAGTCATTCGGCTCTGCCGCCGCGCTCGCATCGGCTGCAGCGAAAGAAAAAAACGGCAGTACGAACAAAAGCGCCAGAAAAAGCGCCGCGACCCGAAGAGCCGTGTGCCTTCCGTGCTTATTCGTGCTTCTGCCGTGTCTTTTCATGGTTTCCTCTTTTCTTATTTCCCGCGGAAGTTGTCCGCGGCCGCCGTGGCAAGCCGGTCACAGCGTTCATTGTAGGCATGCCCTTCGTGTCCCTTGACCCACACAAAACGAACGGTATGCTCCGTGCAGAGGGAGAGCAGCCTCTCCCAAAGATCCGTGTTCAGGGCGGGCTTGTTGTTTGAGAGTCGCCAGCCCTTCTCGCGCCAGCGTGCTGCCCAGCCGAGTGTCATGGCATCAACAAGATATTTACTGTCGGAAGTCAGGGTGACTTCACACGGTTCCCGAAGAGCGGAAAGCGCCGAAACGGCGGCGGTCAGCTCCATGCGATTGTTGGTTGTCAGCGGCTCTCCTCCGGAAAGCTCCTTTTCCTTCCCCTGATAGACAAGGACGGCACCCCAGCCGCCGGGACCGGGGTTGGATCGGCAGGCCCCGTCTGTATAGATATCAACCTTTTTCATGGTTCCTCCATTTTTCTTCTTTTTATTATAGCACGCCGGAGCGGAAATTGCAACACCCCGAAGCGATCCCTGCCGCACGGAAGCTCTTTCAAAGATTCTATTGCCGTTTTTTCGCTTTCTTCTTTTTTCCGCTTGTATTGACAGGCGCAAGATGATAAAATAAAACAAGCAGATGAATACGGAACGAAAAACCGGAAACGGAGGAAGAGGCATGAAGGTCAGAAGGCGTTTGTTCGGAAAACGGGGATCTTACAGCAAAACATGGGTGTCATTGCTTCTTCTTTTGACGCTGCTGTTTTCCGCCTGCGGCAATACGGTTCCTGCATTCTCTCTCCCGCCGCTGGAGCCGGATTCGCTGCCTGTTACGGCAGATCCGATGGAAAACCCGGATGCCGAGGTCCGCGGCGTGTGGATTGCTTCGGTATACAATATCAATTATCCGTCGCGCCCGGGACTGCGTGCAGAGGAGTTGGCGGCAGAGCTGGATGATATCCTTTCGACCTGTCTTGACACCGGACTGAACGCCGTTTATTTTCAGGTTCGTCCCTCGGGGGACGCGCTTTACAAAAGCGATATTTTCCCGGTTTCCGCGTATCTGAGCGGAACGCAGGGGACGGCGGCGGACGGCGGCTTTGATCCGCTTGCCTATCTTATCGCGGCTGCGCACCGAGAGGGAATCGCCGTGCATGCATGGGTGAATCCTCTGCGGGTGACCGTCGGGAGTGCGGCGGAGCCGCAGACGGATGTCACCGCGCTTGCCGAGACAAATCCGGCACGCCAGCATCCGGAATATACGGTTGCTTATGCGGACGGCAGGCTTTACTATGATCCCGGGCAGCCGGAGGTACGCCGGCTGATTGCCGACGGTGTACGGGAAATCGTGGAGCGATACCCTGTCGACGGGGTGGTTTTCGACGATTATTTTTATCCGTACGGAACCTACATAAACCTCGGCGGCAACCAGGTACTTGCGGATTTTGATGATCTTGCGACGTATAAAGAATACGGCGGCGCTCTCTCTCTTGCGGACTGGAGGCGGGAAAATATCAATCAGCTTGTCCGTGGCTGTTATGATGCTGTCAAAAGCGCTGACCCGGACTGTCTTTTCGGTGTGGCGCCGTTCGGCATCTGGCAAAATGACAATGGGGAAAACGGCGGCAGCGATACCCGCGGAATGGAGAGCTACTCTTCCATTTTCTGCGATTCTCTTGCCTTTATCCGCGGAGGATATGTCGATTATATTGCGCCTCAGCTTTACTGGAATTTTTCTACCTCCGTTGCCCGCTACGACACGCTTGTCCGCTGGTGGAACGCACAGGTGCAGGGAACCGGTGTCGATTTGCTGATCTGCCATGGAGTCTACCGGTATGAGGATATGGAGGATCCTGACCGGGAAATCCTGCGTCAGATTGAATATGCCCGCGCAGAGAACAATTTCCGCGGAAGCATTCACTACGGATACGCCTCGATAAAAAACAATACCAAGGGACTGCGTGATGAGCTGAAGCAGGCCTATAGCCGTGAGGTTGTGTGTGCTCCGCTCCTGACCGGAGGAAACTTTCTGATTTCTTCTCCGCAGTCCGGAACGGTGATTGATGCGGACTTCTCTTATCTGATCGGCTCTGCGGATCCGGCGAGCACCGTCCTTTTTGAGGGCAAACCGGTCAGCCTTACGCGGCACGGATGCTTTTCCGTTCAGGTCAAGCTGGAGGAGGGGGAGAATACTTTTACCTTCCTCTGTGACGGCAGGGAATACACGCATACGCTGTTTCGCCGTTCCCCCTCCGAGGGGGGCTATACGGTTATGGATTCCTTCCGGATCAGCTCCTGCTATCCGACCGAGCGCGTGACCGTGCAGAGCGGAAATACCGTTTCTCTCTCCTGTACGGCTCCGACGGGCTCGCTCGTCACGGCTTCTCTGGGAAACAAAACGGTCACCCTTTCCCCTATTCTCGGCAACACCGGCCCGGAGCGCTACATTGCGGAGCTCTACCGTGGCACCATCACGCTTGACGGAAGCGAGCCGCTGGCCTCTCTCGGCGCCCTGACCTTTACGGCGGAGAGAGACGGAGAAACCGCAAGCGCTGTGGGGGCGGAAATCCGTGTGCTTGGCGAGGGATACGGGATTCCCGTTACGGTTACGCGGGATTATGCTCTGCTGAAAAAGGCGCCGGACAGTTCTTTCTACGATGATTACACCCCGCAGGTAGTCGGCATGTGTGAAACCGCCGTCGCGGAAAAAGAGGGATATTACCTGCTTTCCATGGGCGGCTGGATCTGTGCGGACGATGTACAAACGGGGGAGTGTGCCCTCCTTCCCGGGGAAACAGAGGTGCGGCAGCTGTTTCAGACGGTGGAAAACGGGGATGCCGTATTTTATGTCAAAGCAGCGGATTGTCCGGCGCTCTCCGGGCAGCTTGTAAACGGGAAGTTCGTTCTGACCGTTTTCAACAGCTCGGTTACCGACACCTCGGTGACACGGGATGCGCCTTCCTCCCTTGTTGTTTCAGCCCGGCTCGAGGGGGATGAGGACGCAGGCTGCGTACGGCTCGTGCTGGAACTTGCCGACACGGAACGCTTTTACGGCTTCCGGTTTGCCTACACCACGGCATCCGGCGTTTCTTTAATCAAGCTGACGCTGAACGGACCGCCGTCTGCAGCCGAAGGGGCTCAGCCGCTTGCCGGAAAGAGAATCGTACTTGACGCAGGGCACGGGGGAATCGACCCCGGGGCACTCGGGGCGTTCGGCATAGGAAGCGGAAAGAACGAAGCGGATATCAATCTTGCGATTGTGCTTTCTTTGCGGGATAAGCTTGTTTCTCTCGGTGCGGAGGTTCTTCTGACACGCGATTCGGATATTACATTGGAATTGGAGGACCGTGAGCGGTTTCTGCTGGAGACCGATCCGGATCTTTCGGTCGCGGTTCACCAGAATTCCATGCCGTATGCAACGGACATCTCCAAAGTGCGCGGAGTTGCGGCATTTTACTGTGCCGACAGCGGCAGACTTCTGGCGCGCTCGCTTTCCGACAAACTCGGAGAAACGCTCGGAAGAGGGTGCTATGAACCGCGTTGGCTGACCCTGATGCTCTGCCGCAATCACCGCTTTGTCTCCGCCCTTGTGGAGACAGGGTTTATGACCTCCATGGAGGAATACGAAAGGATGCTCACGGACGAGGGAATCGAGAGTACGGCGCAGGGACTCTGCGACGGGATTCTTGCGTTTTTTGCCCGCGCCGCGGAGAACTGAGCAGCATATGAAAATCGGCAACACCGAACTGAAACACGGCTTTTTGCTTGCCCCGCTTGCGGGCTATACCGACCTGGCGTTCCGCACGGTATGCGCCTCTTTCGGCGCGGAATACGCGGTAACCGAGATGATCAGCGCCAAGGCGGTGATGATGAACAACAGAAAGACGCTGGCTCTGGCGCGGATCGGCGCGCTTCCGACGGCGGTGCAGCTGTTTGGCGCAGAACCGGAGGCAATTGCATATGCGGCGGCGTTTTTTTCCTCTGAGGAGGGAGCAAAGGTCTGCGGAGCCGTTCCGGCGGCCATTGATCTGAACTGCGGCTGTCCGATGCACAAGATTGTCGGAAACGGAGAGGGCTCCGCCCTTCTGCGCGATCTGCGGGCACTGGAGCGGGTTGTCTCAGCGGCGACGGCCGCATCCCGCCTTCCCGTGACCGTCAAGATCCGCTCCGGATGGGACGCAGAGCATATCAACGCCCCGGAAGCGGCACGGGTAGCGGAATCGGCGGGTGCCTGCGCTGTAGCCGTACATGCGAGGACAAAGCAGCAGCTCTATCTCGGTGCGGCCGATCATCGTGTGACCGGCGCCGTTGTGCGGGCAGTAAAGATCCCCGTGATTGCAAACGGAGACATCCGTTCCGCCGCCGACGCCCGACACATTCGGGAAGAAACCGGCTGCTCCGCCGTCATGATCGGGCGGGGAGCCGTCGGCAATCCTTGGATATTCGCTGAACTGTGCGCAGACGCTGAGGGAAAGTCCTTTTCCCCGCCGACACCGGAAGAACGGATTGCCGTTGCTGTTCGTCAGCTGAACGATATGGTGCGGGAAAAGGGGGAAAGAACTGCCGTCGGGGAAGCACGCAAGCATCTCGCGGCATATATTGCCGGTTTCCCCGGTGCCGCAGCTGCCCGTGCCGCGATAAACACGGAGAACAGCGCGGAAGGGATTCTCCGTATCTTAGAGAAGCTGCGCTGACGGAAGCGCACAGAAATTCATGCCGGAAAGGAGGGGAGAGGGTGGAGAAACGGAAGAATGACGGTTTGACCGGTCTGGCCCTGCGTGCCGGACGCGGAGACGCAAAAGCGTTTGAGCAGCTTGTCAGGGAAACCGAACAGATGATTTACAATCTTGCGTGGCGTGCGACGGGAAACGAAGCAGACGCCGCCGATCTTTCGCAGGAGATCTACATAAAGGTCTGGCGCTCTCTCCCCTCCTTCCGGGGGGAGGCCGCTTTCACAACCTGGCTTTACCGCGTAGCGCAGAATACGGCATGCGACGCGGCGAGAAGCGCTTCCCGCCGCCCCGTTCTCAGTCTGACACTCGGGACGGATTCCTCCGGCGGAGACGCCGGGGAGGAAGCGGAACTGCCGGATGACACGGAAACGCCGGAGCAGGAGCTGCTCAGCAGGGAACGCGCGTCGGAGATCCGCGAGGCTCTTGCCTGCCTTGCGGAGGAGCATCGCGTGATTCTGATTCTGCGGGATATTGAGGGCAGAAGCTACACGGAGATTTCCGATTTGCTTTCCCTGGAGATCGGAACGGTGAAAAGCCGGCTTTCCCGTGCCAGGGACAAGCTGAAAAATCTTCTTGCAGAACGGAACATTTTTCCCTCGGCAAGCGTCAAACAGACAAGTAAAGGGCAAAAGGATTGATCATGGCACATATTGACTGTGCGGAACTCGGGAATATCCGCGAAAAACTGAACGAGTATCTTGACGGAGCCCTGCCCGAAGCGGAGCGCTCTGCCGTAGAAAGTCACCTTGTCTGCTGTCCGGACTGCCGGGCAGAATACGAGGCGCTTTGCTCTGTGCGCGAGTCCCTTGCTTCCCTTCGCCGGGAAGTGCCTGCCGGACTTCACCAAGCGGTGATAGCTGCCGTGGAGCGGGAAAAGACTGCACAGCGCCGTGCCCGCGGGCGGCTTCTGTTCCGTTTTTCGGCCGCTGCCGCGGCGGTTCTTCTGATCGCCGTTTTGCTTCCTTTTGCGCTGCGTGCTCCGCTCGTTCAAAATACGCCGTCTTTTGCCGTTCCGGATGAAGCAGCAGGAAAGGATGATTCAACTTTGACAGCGGTGCACACCGAAGTCCCCCGGACAACCACCAAAGAGAACGAAACGGTTGTGGATCTTCCTTCCCGGATTCCGCCTACCGAGCTTTCCTCCGCGTCTTCCGGACTCTCCAACGGGCAGGGCACGGATTTTCTGCCGGAGGCTCCGAGAGAAACCTCTTCGGAATGCGAGAATACGGATCAGGATTACCGCTGCGAGGCAGAGAGAGAGGCTTTGAAAGATTTCGGAACGGGAGCTCCGGAATGGAGTCTCGGTGCGGTCCTTGCGCTCGGCGTGGGACGGCTTCACCTTGTCACGCTTCCCGCGGAGCTGTTTGACAGAATTACCGTCTGCTATTCTGGTTTTTCCTGCGGCGGCATCGGGGACGGCTTGCTTTTCCCTGTTATACCGGAGCTGCGGCAGGAGCTTGCTGCTGCCGGCGTTCCGAATACCGACGGTTGGCAGGACGGGGATCGGATCCTTCTCCGGGTATCCGACTGATCGGCAAGGCTTTCCACAGAATCCGGGCTGTGCAATCTGTTTTCCGGGGAATTTGCGCCGAAAACAAGAAACGCTCAAAAAACACTTGCATTTTTCGGCAGTGTGTGTTATAATGCTGTTTACTGTGGAGTAAATGCGGGGTTTGCCCTGCATAATATAGGATTCGGAGGCTTTTTGTCATGCATGTTTTTGAGACAGTCATGTGTGGTTTTCTGATTTTATTCGCGATTTTTCTTGTGATTGCCGTTCTGATGCAGCACGGTAAGGATCACAGACTTTCCGGTACCATTGCCGGAGGCGCGGAAAACTTTTTCGGAAAAGGCAAGGGGCAGAAGGTGGATCGGATGCTCAGCCGTCTGACCACAATTGTTTCCATTGTGTTTGTTGTTATTGTTCTGATTGTTTTTATTCTTCAGCCGGAGGTTGTTTATACAATGACGACGGCGGAATCCGCACCCGGTGCGTATTCTCCGTACTATGATTCCGAGGCGATCTATCCCGCCGAAACCTCTGAGACAACGGAGGAGGAAACCCCGACGACAACGGACGCTTCCTCAACCACAGCAGCCGAATAAAACACACGAGAAAAGGCGGAGACGCAAACGCGTCTCCGCCTTTTTGCTTTCTCCAAGCGTAGGAACTCCTTTTTCAGGGCTCTGGGAAAAGCTGTTTTGCCGTCCCGTTTTCCGGACGGTTCCGGCTTGCCAGCCAAGCGCGCGGGGACCGACCGTAATACTGCCGGAAGCTCTTTGAAAAGGAGGGAAGGTCGGTATATCCGACCGCTTCCGCAGCTTCGGTTGCACTGCAGCCCTGTTCGCCCATGAGCCGGGCGGCTTCCGCAAGGCGCCGCCTGCAGAGATACTGCTTCGGGGAGATTCCGATCTGCGCCTTGAAGATGCGCGAAAAATATACCCGGTCGTGATGAAAGCGGGCGGCCAGCTCCTCTACCGACAGTGGGGAAGCATACTCGGCATCGATATAATTCTGTGCCGCGCGCGCAACCGCTTGGGGATGCGTTTCCCGTTTTTTCGGATACGCCAAATCGAGCAGAGTCAGAATCTCCGTTATTTTCCCGGCAAGAAAAGCTGCCGATGCATCTGATTTTTCCGACATCTCGGCATGCCGTCTTTCGATTTCCGCAAAACAGCTTCCTGCCGGAACGGCGTTCAGCACCGCCTGTTCAGCGATACAGTCGGGAAGGGCAAAAACCGCTGTAAACCCGACCCAGATATAGTGCCACGGATTCGCACGGTCCGCTTGGTAATAGGTGACTTCCCCGGGGCGGATCACAAAGCACTCCCCGGCGGAGACGGTGCGTTCCTCTCCTCCGGACCGGAAAACACCGCAGCCTTCCGCGACATAATGCAGCAGCCAGTAACTCCGTACCGCAGGACCGAAGGCGTGACACGGCGTGCAGGATTCAAAGCCGACATTCACCGGACAGACGGGGGAGAGGCGGCGGTTGGAAAGCGGATAGAATTTCATCGTTTTCACCTCGGATAAATTATACCAAGAGTTTCGGGCGATAATCAAGAGTTTTTCTGCTTTGTTGGTTTCTTTTTGACAACTTTTTCGTTGCCTTCTGCTATGGAGCTGTTTGATCTCCGGCGGTATACTAAAGAAAAAAGGAGAAAACACCGTGAAAATTACGATCATGGGTGCAGGAAGCACCGTCTTTTGCAAAAATGTCATCGGGGACACGCTGCTGACCCCCTCGCTCCGCGATTGTGAAATCGCACTGTATGATATAGACGGACAGCGCCTTCAGGAATCGGCACTGGTTGTCAACGCCCTGAACAGGAAGTATAACGAGAGCCGCGCGCGGGTCAAAACCTTCCTCGGTGTGGAGAATCGCAAGGATGCGCTTCGGGGGGCGGATTTCGTCATTGACACCATTCAGGTCGGCCTGTACGATCCCTGTACAATCCTCGATTTTGAGATTCCGAAAAAGTACGGTCTGCGGCAGACCATCGGAGATACACTCGGGATCGGCGGAATTTTTCGCGGACTCCGCACAATTCATGTACTGCGCGATTTTGCCGCAGACATGGAGGAGGTATGCCCGAATGCCTGGTTTCTGAATTATACCAATCCGATGGCGATCCTTTCCGGGTATATGCAGCGGTATACGCCGATCAAGACGGTCGGGCTCTGTCACAGTGTTCAGGCTGTTGCCAAACGCTGCATGGAGCATCTCGGAATGGATTATTCCCGCTGCGGGCATACGCTGGTTGCCGGAATCAATCATATGGCATGGCTGCTTGAAATCTACGATAAGGAAGGCAATGACCTCTATCCGGAAATCCGCCGGCGGGCCAAGACGGTTAACGATACCCCGCACAAGGACATGGTCCGGATGGATTATATCAACAATTTCGGCTATTACGTCACGGAATCGAGCGAGCACAACGCGGAATACAATCCCTTCTACATCAAGTCCAAGTATCCGGAGCTGATTGAACGCTTTCAGATCCCGCTGGATGAGTATCCGCGGCGCTGCGTCCGGCAGATTGAAAAATGGGATGAACGCCGGGACAGCATCCTCAACGGAGAGGATGTTGAGCATTCCCGCTCGGGGGAATACGCTTCCTATATTATGGAAGCCATGGTGACCGATACTCCCTTCAAGATCGGCGGAAACGTGCTGAACACCGGACTTATCGACAATCTTCCCGCCGACGCCTGCGTGGAGGTTCCCTGCCTTGTCGACGGAACCGGCATTTCTCCGACTCATGTCGGAAAGCTGCCCCCGGTGCTTGCCGCCATGAACATGACGAATATCAATGTGCAGCTCCTGACGATTGAAGCTGCGGTTACGCAGAAAAAGGAAGCCATTTACCACGCAGCCATGCTGGATCCGCACACCGCCGCCGAGCTTTCGATTGACGATATCCGGAAAATGTGCGACGAGCTCTACGATGCCCATGTCGCTGCCGGATATCCGGTTTTCTGAGCGCGCGTAAAAGTGCGGCTTTTGAGAACTCCCGCAAGAGTCCATGGAAATCAGCCCCGGGAACGACCGGCAGGAATTGCCGGTCGTTCCCGCTTTTTCCTTTCAAGGAGCGCTCTTTGCAGGAATTGATTGTTAAAATTGCAAAAAGAGGCCGGAATCAAGGGGAAAACAGGCGGCAATTCAATAAAAAAGGAGAAAATACAAGAAAAAATGAAATTTGCACTTGACAAACTATGCGAACGTGATTATCATAATAAAATATAAAAAGGATTCAAGCTTAAAACAACAGGAGGTATGTATGAAAGCAATCTTTAAAAAATTCCTTTGCCTTTCGGTTGCGGTGGTGATGCTGTTGCCGGCGCTCTTTGCGTGTGGCGCGAAGGATGCCGATAAATTCCGTATCGGCGGCATCGGACCGCTGACAGGCGGCGCTGCCGTATACGGCACGGCCGTCAAGAACGGCGCTCAGCTTGCGATTGACGAAATCAACGCGGCGGGGGGAATCAATGGGGTGCAGCTTGTCCTCTATTTTGAAGATGACGAACACAAGCCCGAAAAGGCAGTCAATGCCTATAACTCTCTGAAGGATCAGAACATCCATCTGCTTGTCGGTACGGTTACAAGCAAGCCCTGCGTTGCGGTTGTTGCTCTCACCAAAGCGGACAACATGTTCCAGATCACACCGTCCGGCTCTGCGGTCGAATGCATCAGTGGCGATAACGCGTTCCGTATCTGCTTCTCTGACCCGAACCAGGGAATCGGTGCCGCCGATTATATTGCGGATCACGCTCTGGCTTCCAAGGTTGCGGTTATTTACGACAGCTCCGATGTTTATTCCAGCGGTATTTACGAAACCTTCAAGACCGAAGCTGCCGC
Organism: Eubacteriales bacterium; assembly: GCA_034178705.1. GTDB lineage: Bacteria > Bacillota > Clostridia > Oscillospirales > CAG-272 > RUG12395. Next base: position 97,636 of record JAXFQY010000039.1, read on the forward strand.
GAAGAATCTTACCATTGTGACGGCACAGGCCTTCACCAGCGATGCGAAAACCGACTTCTCCGTTCAGCTGCAGAAGGTCAAGGAAAGCGGCGCGGATCTTGTTTTCCTTCCGATTTATTATGAAGAGGCTGCGCTGATTCTTCAGCAGGCTCAGAAAGCGGGTCTGAATGTGAAGTACTTCGGCTGCGACGGGCTTGACGGCGTGATTGATCAGCTGAAGGACGATATTGACCTTGCCGAGGGCGTTATGCTTCTGACTCCGTTCGCTGCCGATGCCAAGGATGAGCGTACCCAGAAGTTTGTTGCCGCTTACAAGGCGAAGTACGACGGCGAGACCCCGAACCAGTTTGCGGCAGATGCCTATGACGCGGTCTATACCGTGAAGGCCGCAATGGAAAAGGCAGGCGTTACCGACCCGTCGATTTCGGCTTCCGATCTCTGCGAGAAGCTGAAGGCGGCTATGCTTCAGATCTCCGTTGCGGGTGTAACCGGCGATATGACATGGGATGTCAACGGTGAGCCCACCAAGACTCCGCAGGCCATGAAGATTGTCATCTCCACCGATGAGAACGGCAACAAGGTCGGCTCCTATTCCGCAATGGATTGATCCCCGCCCATCGATAAAAACGGTATTGCACACGCGCATTCGCGTGAAGTTGCCGCACGCGCTTTTGCGCGTGCGGCATGCGTCGGTTTATATGAATTCATGAAAAAGATCGGAAACGTAACATGAGCTTCATCTCCTACCTTATCAACGGTATCAGTCTCGGCAGCGTTTACGCGCTGATTGCGCTCGGCTATACAATGGTGTACGGGATTGCAAAGATGCTGAATTTTGCCCACGGTGATATCATCATGGTCGGCGGCTTTGTTGCCTTTACGGCAGTTTCCCGTCTCGGGTTGCCTGCGTTGCCCTCCGTTCTGATCTCCATTGTTCTTTGTGTTGTTCTCGGTGTCGTGATTGAACGGATCGCCTACAAGCCGCTTCGGGATGCCGCCTCCCTTACTGTGCTGATCACCGCGATCGGGGTCAGCTATTTTCTGCAGAATGCCGCTTTGCTGATCTTCGGAAGCGGATCGCAGACCTTCAAAAGCGTCGTTTCGATTCCTTCCTGGCACATCAATGATGCGCTGACGGTGTCCGGGGAAACGATTGCAACCATTGTGGTATCCTTTGTGATCATGGTTGCGCTTACGCTGTTTGTTAATAAAACCAAAGCGGGCAAAGCCATGCTTGCCGTGTCGGAGGACAAGGGGGCGGCGCAGCTCATGGGAATCAATGTGAACCGCACAATCTCCATTACTTTTGCAATCGGCAGCGGTCTTGCGGCTGTTGCCGGTGTGCTGCTTTGCTCTACCTATACGCAGATCAATGCCTACACCGGTGCCATGCCGGGCATCAAGGCGTTCACCGCCGCCGTTTTCGGCGGCATCGGCAGTATTCCGGGTGCAATGCTTGGGGGAATTCTGCTCGGTGTGATCGAAAACCTCGCAAAGGCGTATATTTCCTCCCAGATGTCGGACGGAATTGTCTTTGCCGTGCTGATCCTGATTCTGCTTGTGAAGCCCACCGGACTTCTCGGCAAGAAGATCAACAAGAAAGTGTGAGGCGGATATGTCGGATAAGCTCAAACGCATACAGAATCCCGCGTTGAAAAACAAGCTGTTTACCGTCGGGATTGTTGCCGCCTTTTATCTTGTCTCGATTCTTCTCAGCTCCGCCGGAATGACAAGCAACAAATTTCGCGGACTTCTTGTTCCTGTTTCGGTCTATGTCATTCTTGCGGTTTCTCTGAACCTTACGGTCGGAATTCTCGGTGAGCTAAGCCTCGGGCACGCCGGAT
>JAXFQY010000056.1:0-5963 GCA_034178705.1 Eubacteriales bacterium
GAACATGCAGCAGGCCATGGTCTGTGCGGAGCGTGTCATTGCGATTTTTGACGCCGAGCCCCGGATTGCCGATCTGCCCGGCGCACGGGATGTCGGGGAGCTTCGCGGGGATGTCACCTTCGACCATGTCAGCTTTGCCTACGGGGACGGGGAGGCCGTGCTGCGTGATATTGATTTTTCCTGCCGCGCAGGAATGACTGTTGCGCTTGTCGGTCCCACCGGCGTGGGAAAAACGACGTTGACACAGCTGATATCCCGTTTCTACGATCCGACGGCGGGAGCCGTGCGCATCGACGGAATTGATTTGCGCGATATGACGGTTGCCAGTCTCCGTCGGAATATTTCTCCGGTTCTTCAGGACACCTTTCTGTTCAACGGAACAATCCGGGAGAATATTGCCTATGCTGCCCCCAAAGCGACGGAGGAGCAAATCATCGCCGCCGCAAAAGCAGCGAACATTCACGAGGACATCCTTTCCATGCCGGACGGATATGAAACGCAAGTCGGAGAGCGCGGAATCCGTCTTTCCGGAGGGCAAAAGCAACGCGTAGCCATTGCCCGTGCCATTCTGCGCGGTTCTCCGATCATTGTACTGGATGAAGCAACCGCCTCCGTGGATGTTCAGACCGAACGCGAGATTCAGAAGGCCGTTTCCGCAATTTCCGGAAAGCATACGATTTTTGCCATTGCCCACCGTCTTTCCACGATTCGCAAAGCGGACTTGATTCTGGTTATCAAGGACGGGAAAATTGCCGAACGCGGCACGCACGATGCGCTTGTCGCCGCCGGAGGAATTTATGCCGCCATGAACCGCCTGCAGGATTCCGCAGCAATCTGATTGGAAAAGACCCGTGTCATGGCAGCAGCAATGCACTTCCGGAGACACGGAACGAAACAAGCGGCTTCAGCGTCGCGGATTACTCCGCTATGCTGAAGCCGCTTGTTTGTATTCAGTCCCCAATTAAGGGTCAGACCATCTGGAAAAGATAGAACTTCAGATAATCCGTTTCCGGAACCCCGAGAAGCATCGGATGGTCGGGCGCCTGACGGCGCGCCTCAATCAGCTTCAGCCGTACACCGGCGTCCCGCGCGGCGCTCTCCAGCATCGGAAGAAAACGCTCACTTTCCATGAAATGCGAACAGGAGCAGGTCGCAAGAAATCCACCGCGCGGGAGCAGCCGCATGGCGCGATAGTTGATCTCTTTATAGCCGCGCTCGGCATCGCGCGCAGTCCGGCGGGATTTTGTAAAAGCGGGCGGATCGAGAATCACAAAATCAAAATCCGCGTGCTCCTCGCACAGGCGCGGAAGCAATTCAAAAACATCGGCACAAACGAAATCGATCCGATCCTCCAGCCCGTTTTTTTGCGCATTTGCACGGGCGAGGGTGATGGCATCGGCGGAAACATCGACTGCCGTCACGTGCGCGGCACCGAGCCGCGCGCAGTTCAGCGCAAAGGAACCGGTATGAGTAAAGCAGTCAAGCACCTTATGTCCGGCGGCCAGCTTACCGGCGGCCAGACGGTTGTATTTCTGATCCAGGAAAAAGCCGGTCTTCTGTCCGTTTTTCACATCGATATCATAGCGCACGCCATTCTCGGTGATTTCAAAAACGGTTTTTTCCGGATGCGGCAGACGGGAATACCAGCCCTTTTCGCGCGGAAGCCCCTCCAGTTCCCGAAGCGCGGCCTCATTTCGCTCAAAGATTCCGGCGACACGGACGCCGTCCTCACGGTAAAGGCAGTCACAAAGCGCCGAATAGAGCATCTCCTTTCGCTGCTCCATTCCGTAAGAAGAAATCTGCGCGACAAGAATATCCCCGAAACGATCCACCGTCACTCCGGGAAGCCCATCCGCTTCCCCGAAGATCAGCCGGCAGCAAAGGTAATCTTCTCCGCCCATGACATTCCGACGGTAGGCAAGCGCATAGGAAACACGGCGCCGAAAGAATGCATCCTCGAAGCGTTCATTGGCATTCTGAGCAAGAATGCGAATCCGAATTTTGCTTTTTTCGCTTAAAAGGCCGGTCCCGAGATATGCTCCCTTTTCGGAGAACACATCGGCAAGTGCTCCGTTGTCCCATTTTTCGGGGGCGTTCCGTATTTCCTCGGCGTAAACCCACGGATGCCCTGCGCGCAGAGCACGCTCGGCCTTAGGGGAAACGGTAAATGCCGGAAAGCTTCTTTCATTTTTCATTTTGTATTTCCTCCGCTGATACAGGTATTCTATCACAGACCCTTTGCCCCGTCAAGCAGTCTGCAAACAGGATTCCCGGAAAAACCGTCTTATCTTCCCTTCTCTCTCCTCTTTTCCCACTTGTAATTGCCGAAAAACTATGATAGAATAAAAAGTATGAATTTGAACCGTAGGAGGCACGCCATGAACCATCCCGCTACGCAGAAAACCACCGCGTGTGAAAAAGAAAGCACGGCAAAACCGCGCAAAAAACGCTGGGGGGACCGTTCAGACGGCAGACGTCTGCGCACCGTCAACCCGATGACCACCATTATGCCGTTCATCATGCCGCAACGCTGTGACGCGCTCAACTATTTTGCCGATAAAATCGACATTACCAACGCAGAGGAGTTTCTGCGCGAGCAGAAGGCAATGGGTAATATCAGCATGGGAATGCTGCATATCTTTCTCGCCGCCTACGTACGGATCGTCTCCCAAAGACCTGCCATCAACCGCTTTGTCAGCGGTCAGCGCATCTACGCACGCAACAACATTGAGGTCGTCATGACGATCAAAAAGGAGCTTTCCACATCTTCCCCCGATACCGTTGTGAAATGCATTTTCGAACCGACAGACACACTGCTTGACGTTTATCAGAAATTCAATAAAATCGTTGAAGAGAACAACAACATGGAAGCAAACAGCGACTTTGACAAAACCATGGGGGTTCTTGCCAAAATACCGCGCTTTCTGCTTCGTTTTGCCGTTAAGCTCCTGAACTGGATGGATTACCACCGGATACTGCCGAAATTTCTCCTGAAAATCAGCCCCTTCCACGGCTCCTTTATCATTACCAGTATGGGAAGTCTCGGGATCCAGCCGATTTATCACCACATTTACAATTTCGGCAATCTCCCGATTTTCTTTGCCTATGGTGCCAAGCGGAAAGAGCAGTATATCGATGATGACGGCGAGGCCAAAATCCGCCCGGTCATCGACTTCACCGTCGTCACGGACGAGCGCATTTGTGACGGCTACTACTATGCTGCGGCCTTCAAACTCATGCGCCGCTATCTGAAAAATCCGTCGATGCTCATGACGCCTCCGGAAACTGTATACGAGGATATCGACTGATGCAGGGCATCACGATGGTGGCAACCTGCCTGTTCGGTCTTGAAAAGCTTCTCGGAGAAGAGATTGATGCCCTCGGCTGCACACGCATCGACACCATGGACGGCAGAGTAACTTTTAAAGGAGAGCTTGCCGACATCTGCCGCGCCAACATCGGGCTGCGCTGCGCGGAACGGGTTTTCATCAAGCTTGGAGAATGCCGGGCCGCAACCTTTACCGAGCTTTTTGACGGTGTTCATGCTTTGCCGTGGCATGCGTGGATCGGTGCGGAAGATGCCTTTCCCGTTAAAGGGCACTCAGTCAAAAGCAAGCTCTTTTCCGTGCCGGACTGTCAGAAAATCATCAAAAAAGCCGTTGCCACGCGTCTTTCGGAGGAATACGGAACGGTGAGACTCCCGGAAACAGGGGTAAAATATCAAATTGAATTTTTCCTTTTCAAAGATACCGCAGCTTTTATGATTGATACCACGGGCTTGGCGCTTCACAAACGCGGATACCGACCGGAAACCGTTGCCGCCCCGCTGCGAGAAACGCTCGCCGCTGCTTTGGTAAAAATCAGCCGCCCCCGGGAAAATGTTCTGCTTTGGGATCCCTTCTGCGGTAGCGGAACCATTGCCATTGAAGCTGCTATGATCATGCAGAACCGTGCACCGGGGCTTTCCCGGAGCTTTGCGGCGGAGGCATTCCCGCAGATCGGCGCCGAATGCTGGAAAACCGCACGCGAAAAAGCGCGTGCCGCCGTGCGCCCGACCTCTTTCCGCGCACGCGCAACCGATCTGGATCCGGATTGTGTGCGGATTACGAAAGAAAGTGCCTCAAGAGCGGGAGTCGCAGATCTGATTGAAACCTCCGTGCTGGATGCGCGTGCAATCCGAAAACCGATCGGCGTGCGCGGCACGATTGTAACAAATCCTCCCTACGGGGAGCGCCTCATGACCCCGGGAGATGCCGCGCGGCTTTATCGCGCAATCGGACCGGTTTTCCGTGCCCTGGAGCCATGGCAGATTTATATTCTGTCTGCTGCCACCGATTTTGAACGCAGCTACGGCAAGCGCGCAGACAAGGTACGCAAGCTCTACAACGGCATGATTCCCTGTTATCTTTATCAGTATTTTAAATCCGCTCCGGCCTCCCGATCCGATCCGAGATAACTATCCGGGCAGCCACCGAAGAGACCGGCGTATCATCAGCGGAAAAAATAAAGGCGGAGAAATATCATGAAAAGAGTCATTTTTTCCGGGATTCTTCTGGCAATATCGATCGGAGCTTCTGTTTTAGGAGTCCGCTCCTGGAAGGAAAAGGGGAAGCTGTTCAACAACGCCTATCTCTATGCCTCCGATCAGGAACGCAGCACGATGGATAAAAAACCATATTACCGGCAATCGGCAATCGTCTTTCTGTGCGTCGGTCTGATCTTTCTCTTGAATGCAATCAGTGTGCTTCTGAAGGCAGAGAGTTTTTCTCTGCTTTCCATTGCCGTCGCCGTGTTGACATTGATCTATGCGATTGCATCCGACATTTCCATTGCAAGGAACAAGAAGAAAACGCTTCCTATCCCGGAAAGCTTTTCGGAGTCACAGAAGCAAACAAAGAAATAAAGCATTGGCCTTCGTGGAGCTTTCGGCGCCGACCGTTTCCCAGGGAAAGCGGCAAACCTTTTCTCTCCGAGAATATGCCACGAGCGGATGCCTTCTTGTTTTCTGCCCCTTTGTTCTTCTGTTTCCTGCAGGAACCGCCTCCCTCGAGTTCGGGCTCGTAGGAAACCATATCGCGCCAACACGCCCTTCCCCCGCACACCGCTTTGTTTTTTCTGTTGTGTTGTTTTTTCCGCTTCTTTTCCGTCTGATTCTTCCGGCTTTGTCTTGACTATTTTTCCCCTGTGTGATATACTGTTTTCGGAAAAAGAAATTCTCTCTTTTCTTCTGCAATCCTTCTCGCCCCTTTCGGAAAAGCATTTCTCCGCTGCGCTTGCGGATGTTCTCCGGCAACCGCTCCGAGAAGGCGCAAAAGAAAGATTTCCGGGGCGGGTTCAGGAGCTTGTCGGAAGTGGAACGTACGCAGAAAAGCTGTCCGTACGCAAGCTTTGCATCGGAAATTTCCTTCAGTGAATACAAGGCTTTCAAAAAGAGTTGAACAACGCAAGGAGCCCCTCCGGGCAGCATTCCAAACACTTATGCGAATACGCAAGAATCGAACAAAAACACACTTCGGGGTGTGGCGCAGCTGGTAGCGCGCGAAGTTTGGGAGCTAAAGGCCGCTGCCCGATCCTCTCTTCAAAAAAGCGAGGAAACGCGAGAAAAACGGAGGAAAAACGAGCATTTGCCGTTTGACCTACCCTCGCAAAAGTGGTTTGACCACAATTTTGACCAGTTCTGTGAGAACTACAATTTCATAAGTTTTTTCATCTTCGAGGTGTAGCTCATCTGGTAGAGCGCCTGGTTTGGGACCAGGAGGCACGGAGTTCGAGTCTCCGCACTTCGACCAAAAAAAGACCGTTTTTAAGGCTTAAAACCCTCAAAAACGGTCATTTTTTCATCATTCTGCACAATTTCTGATTTCGCAGAAAATTTTGACCACAATTTGACCAGTACAGAACTGGTCAAAAAACGTCTTTTCAATTCTGAACCACGCCTTTTCACTTTTCTCCTTCGAAACTTG
>JAXFQY010000068.1:0-31168 GCA_034178705.1 Eubacteriales bacterium
CAACAGCGGCGCCGGAGACAACAACGGCAGCGCCGGAAACGACGGCAGCGCCGGAGACAACAGCAGCGCCGGAGACAACAACAGCGCCGGAGACAACAACAGCGGCTCCGGAAACGACGGCAGCGCCGGAGACAACAACAGCGCCGGAGACAACAGCAGCGCCGGAGACAACAACACCGGCTCCGGAAACGACGGCGGCGCCAGAGACAACAGCAGTACCTGAGACCACAACAGCAGCGCCGGAGAGAACCGTACCGGAAAACACGGACGCAGAGTAGATCTTGCTCGCGGATTCCATGAAGCCGGGGCAGAACAGCAGTGCGCGGTACAGAGTGGAGGCGTTCCGCTGTTTGCTTGGCAGGATCTTTTTGATGCCGTGTACTACGAAAGCAGCTTTACAATTAGCCAAGAGATGCCTTCTTCTGACGGAGAAGGCATTGCTTTGTTTGAAGCCCGATTTTCAGCACTTTGTTATTCTTTCGAGCTGTTTATACAGCCGCGGGTTCTCGCTGTCAGTTCGCAATGCCCCCCAAAATGAGTTTTATGCCTTTTTTTCGACGCCCTCTATTCTCGGGGATGCGGAAGCTTGGTTTTTCCATCGTAAAACAGAAAGCAGATGACGCGACAGCCGGTAATGCTTTTCGTAGCTGTCCGTATACGCTTTTGAAAACACAGACCGAATCCAATTAAAAAAATTAAAAAAACCGGCATCGCTTAAAAAACGATGCCGGTTTGTCCTTATCAAGGATGATTTCTTCTATCTTTCCTTGGTTTATCCCCGATTCTCAGAGGCTGAAAGAAAGGAGAGCGTTTTTTCACTTTTTGGATTTCCGAAAACCTCCTCAGGCGTCCCCTGCTCCTCGATCTGGCCGTTCGCAATATAAATCACCTTATCCGAAACCGAGCGCGCAAACTCCATTTCGTGTGTAACAATTACCATTGTGGCACTCTCCGACTTGAGAGAGCGGATTACACGAAGAACCTCGCCGGTCAACTCCGGGTCAAGAGCAGAGGTCGGTTCATCAAAGCAGAGCACGTCCGGCTTCAAAGCGAGCGCGCGGGCAATAGCAACGCGCTGCTGCTGTCCCCCGGACAATTCACAGGGATAGCTGTCCCGCTTCTCCGAAAGACCGACGCGGCGCAGCAACACTTCCGCATTTTCCGCAATCTCCGAGAATTTTGTACGGCGCGCCTCCCGCTTTCCAAACTCTTCTTCTGCGCGCAGACGCGGCGCAAGGCAGATATTCTCAAACACGGTATACTGCGGAAACAGATTGAACTGCTGAAAAACAAGTCCGAAATGCAACCTGCGGCGGCGTTTTTCCGCTTCTCCTATCTCGGGCATGTCGGAATCATAGACGGTGTCTCCGGCAACAGCGATGCGTCCGGCATCCGGTGTTTCCAGAAGATTGATCGAACGGAGAAGGGTCGTTTTCCCGCCGCCGGAGGAACCGATGATGGAAACAACCTCTCCCTGCTCCGCGCTGAAGGTTATCCCCTGCAATACCTTTGTCTTGCCGAAGGATTTCTCAATACCGCTGACCTCCAGAAATGGCATACACACCTCACGCTTTGAAATAGGATAGCTTTTTTTCAAGTCTGCCGAGAAGTACAGTCAAAACCCCGACAAACAGCAAATAAAATACCGCGGTATAAAACAGCGGCCAGGTCAGAGCCTGGGTTGCCGCCATGTCCTTCGCACGCTTGATGATTTCGGGAATGGCAATCGTGTTCGCAAGCGCCGTATCCTTTACAAGCGTGATGATCTCATTTGACATCGGCGGCACAATACGCTTGATCACCTGCTTCAGAATCACATGACGGAAAATCTGATGTTTGGTCATACCAAGAACCTGTCCTGCCTCGTACTGTCCACGCGGAATGCTTTCAATGCCGCCGCGGAAAATCTCTGAGAAGTAACAGGAATAATTGATAACAAAGGCCAACAAAACGGCACAGAAACTTCCGTAATACAACAGCTCACGGCTTCCTGCCCGGAAAGTGAAATACCGATCAAGAGAATCGAAAACATTCACAGACACACCAAGCAAACCGGGCAGATAATAAATCATGCAGATAAACAGCATCAGCGGAATGCCGCGGATAATCCAGATCAGGACCTTGGTCACTGTACGGAGCACACGCAGGCGGCTCATCGAGCAAAAGGATATCAAAAGCCCGAGCGGCAGGGAAAACAAAAGGGTAAGCAGAAACAAAAGGCAGGTAAGTCCGAACCCACCGAGCAGCTCCGCTGTGATTTGTGCAAAAGTCATAGCACTCTCCGTAGATGGTTAATTGCGGGAAACGCCTCTTCCCCCTTTTTCGGGTGGGAAGAGGCTTTTTCGGGTTTTACTTCTTTTGGTCAGAGAAATCGGTAATCGCAGTCACAGAAACTCCGTATTTCTCAGCAAGCTTCTTGATTGTTCCGTCTGCCGCAAGCTCTTCAAGAGCACGGTTGACTTCTGCTGTCAGTGTGCTTCCTTTTTTAAAGCCGATCGCGTAATATTCCGGATCGCTTGAAAGCGCATCAATCTTGGCAAGACCCGTGTAGTCACCTTTACCGATATAAGCATCGGCAAGCTGCTCATCCAGTACGACAAAATCAGCAGTCCCAAGAGTCAGCTCCTTCAGAGCATCCAGCTGAGAGGGAACTTCTTTTTTTACACAGCCTGTAAGGTTATCCAGATATTCGTAACCGGCAGAGCCTTTTTCTGCTGCGCCAACTTTTCCGGCAAGACCATCCATGGTGCTGACGGAAGCAGCAAGCGCACTCTTGGCTACAACAACCTGCTTGTTGAGCATGTAGTTATAGGAAAAATCAATCTTTTCGCTGCGTGCGATGCCGTCATTGTCCGAGGTGTTTGCCGTGAAGCCGTTCCAGATACAATCAATGGTTCCGGCGTTGACTTCGCTGTATTTCTGATCCCAGACAATTTCCTTGAAGACAACATTATAACCGAGCTTTGCAAAAACGGCTTCTGCAAGTTCGGTATCATAACCGATCAGCTTACCGGTTTCATCCTTGTAGTTCATCGGCTCATAAATTGTATATCCGACAACTACTGTTTTCTGCTCTTCGCCGCAGGCGGTGAGCACGGGTAGCACACAAAGTGCGCAGAGAAGCAGAGCAAGAAACTTTTTCATTTTTTATTCTCCTGTCAATAAAATTCGGTCTAAGCGCTTTATCGCTTTAACGCTTTATCTTGCTAAAGCATTTTTATCATACCATCCCGTATTCCAGTTGTCAAGTGTTTTTATAAAAATTCTATATACTTTCGTGCGGTTTTTCATTCTATGTGTTGGGTACGATTCTTGCGCCGTGCAGGAGGGGTCTTCCGAGAGCGAAAAGGGAATCCGCCGCCTCCCCGACCGTCGGACATCTTTCCGTATTGCAGGATCCCTTCCGTTATTTATTCTCATTTTGAAACGCAATACCTTTTTTTCATTGCGTGTGCCGATATGAGTGAATCAATATTTTTTCGGCATCCCTCTAATTCTTCGGGAGCTCTGCATCGATCCCGATACCGTCAATCTATCTACCGCCGTATTTATATCCTAAAAGAGCAAAGAACTTTGTTTTATCGCAATCCACTCTGTTAAGAAGATACCGTGTAACGTAGGTAATCCTATGCGGATGTAATTGAATCATTTACCCAAACTGATGACTAAAATCTATCATTTGTCAATGGAAAGCAGAGATTTCGCCACAGAAAACAGCGACAGAAGAAAAACTTCTGCCGCTGTTGTATATGGATATTTCGGTTTTTGAATACTCTTATTTTTCCTTCAGGAAAGCATCCAGCGCTTGGCAGCCGCGCGCCCTGCTGACCCGGAAGGTTCTCCAATCCGACACCTCATCCGCGTAATCGCTGTATTCTGCGAGCGAGTCTAACGCCTGCTTTGCATCTGTACGGACCGAAGAATCCTCGGCTTCCCGGTAGAGGCGCAGAAGCGCCGGTGCCGACTGTAATCCGATGTCATACAGATAGTGGACATCTACGGTATCAAGATGCCATGCGTACTCCTCGTCGAGATATGCGTTCACATTGTAGTCTGCTGTAAAAGCTCCGATATCAATATAGGAAACGAGAATCAGCACACAGGCACAGAATAGGACAAGGACGCGTAGGTATGCCAGCCGCGGCCGAAAGATTTTAAGAATCGTCAGGACAAAGCAAAGCGCAAGCACGACCATAAAAACGCTTGTCAGAATTCTCAGATCCGACATACCGTAAAAACGAATGTACAATAACATTTTGGAAAGCGCGGTAGCGATCAGAATCAGGCTGAATACCGATATAAAGCATGCCATTGCCCCGGCAACTTTTGCTGCCTTTGTTTCTCTCCTCATTGTTGAAACTGTAATGAAGATCGCCAGAAGATTGATTGCGGATATTGCGCACATCTCCCCGAACCCGCGGCGGGCATAACTTGATGCGCTGCGTATGCTTTCCGGAATCTCACCGCCGAATGCGGAAAAGAAGTATCCGAGCTGAGAAAACAGATAGAGCAAATAACAAGCGGAAAGCACACCGAGAAAGCCGGAAATAACCACCGGATCCAATCCGCGGGAAGGGCGGAAATCAGAAGACTTTGCGGTCGGTTTCTTTTTTCGGTATTTCAGGGAAAAGAGCATGCCGGCCGTGAACGGGGTCAACAGCAATGCAGCGACAAGATTTCCTGTCGTCCTACCGATCTGCACATTCGGAAGGCGATCCAGCATGACTGCAAATGCGCCATCTGCCGATATCAGCAAAGGCAGAACAATTACAAGAACCGGGAAAGCAAATATGATTCCAAGGACAATTTTCAAAAGATTCCGAAGCAGTTTCCCTCCGTCATGATTGCCGGATATTCCGCGGAAAACTACCCCCGCTTCCGAGACCGATTCGCTGAAAAAGATTCTCGTTGTATCGCGCAGAACGGCAAGGGTATCGGTCCCGTGGTCTAAATTTCCCGAAATTCCTCCCGCGAACAGCAGATAGAGCAGCTCCACACCGATAAAAGAGAAAAAGGCAACGGTATTATCTGCTGAAAAGGCGAATCCGAACGAAAGGAAAATCCCGAGCACACCGCAAAGCTTCGGGAAAGCCCCACCCTGCCATGGAAAAAGATAGATACCGGTGACAAGGAACAACGCAAAAAAATAAACGGTAACTCCTACAGCAAATCTGCCGCCGAAAGCAAAATCAAAAAGGAAGAACCCACAGACAGCGGACAGCAGGAAAAAAATCCGATCCCATTTGTTCGGAATGCGTCGTTCCGCGGAAGGAGAATCCTTCCCGGTATCCCCATTGCTTGGGAGACTGTCCTGCTCTGGTCGCTCTTGTTCGGTAAAACGATTATTTTCTGCGTTCGGATTCATCTTCGTTCTCCTCTTCGATATTATTTTCCCCTTCCTCATAGGAAAGAAGATCGCCCGGCTGACAGTTCAACTCGCGGCAAAGTGCCTCCAGCGTGGAAAAACGGATTGCTTTGGCTTTGTTGTTTTTCAGAATTGACAGATTTGCCATTGTTATTCCCACGCGTCCCGCCAGTTCTCCGAGGGAAATCCGGCGGCTTGCCATCAGAATATCAAGATTCATTACGATTTTCATTCCGGCACCTCAGATTGTCAGCTCGTTTTCCGCTTTGATCCTGGCAGCCGCGTCAAAGAGACGGGAAAGAACCGCAAGGATCAAAGAAAGAAAGAGACCGGCAGCAGCGCAGAAGAGAAGGGGAAGATAGCGAAACCCCAACGCTACACATAAAACGGTTGCCAGAAAGGCACAGCAGCCGATACCGCGCAGCAAAAAGGCATTGACTCTCTCAAAAATCCTTCCTTTAAGAATATTCGATAACAATTGACACAACAGTAAAAGTCCGGCTAATGCCGGGGGAGCACAAAAATAATATGCGCGCACCAGATCGCCGATGATGCTTTCCGGTCTTCCGGTCGCGGCAATATAGCTTTCTACCGCCCAGCGAATGCAGAACATTCCGGTCACCAGCACAATGCAGACCAGAACCGTAAATGCGAAGCAAAGAACAGTCATTGCTTTTCCCTCTTGTTGAACCATTTCCAAATAACTCCTCTCTTTTTGCCCCATCATAACACAAGATTTATCGATTGTCAATATTTTTTTATTGAAAATCAAAAACTTTTTTTCGAATTTCGATAATATAGTTGAAATTGGCTTTTCGTAAAACGAAATACCGGCGCTGAAAGGGGCGTTTTTGTGCTTTGATTTGTCTGTTATTATATGAGGATAGAAGGGATTGAAGCTCAAGCGGTTCTCAACAATTGTCGAAAAAATCGCAAAACGGCACCGAAAATACTTTCGGTGCCGTTTCCGAGCAGTTTGCGGTATCTCTGCAAGGCCCCTGAAAAACCGTATATATAAAATAAATTCCGTAAGGCGAAGCCGGTTAGGAGCAGAAAGGAAAAGAAAAATGAGTGCATACGGGTATGAAAGAGTATCTTCTTTGGATCAGAACGAAAGCAGACAGTTGATAGAAATAAAAAAGCCGGGTATTCCGGAAAGTCAGATATATGTCGATAAATAATCCGGTAAAAATTTTGATCGTCCCGGATACAGAAAAATGCTGAAGAGACTTCGGAAGGGCGATGTCATTTTTGTGTTGAGTATTGACCGTCTCGGAAGAAAATATGAAAAATTTTGGAACAATGGCGATATTTAACCAAAGAAAAAAGATCGATATTTCCATTCTGGATATGCTGCTTCTTGACACCGGAAACGGGAAAACAAAATATCAACCGCAAGCGAGTTTTGCACGGAGAACAAGCGCAGTTTTTCTCCTTGCCGCGCTTGACAGCAAAATGATTGGAGACTATAATGATAAAAGAAAAGGGGGGGATGCGGCTTGGCGGATTTTTACGGCAATGTGACGGGAAGCTTTCCCGCGGTGATGACGGATCATGCCTTTACCGTGCTTTTTTCCAATGCGTCGGCGCGTGCGTTCCCTCCGGCACAGGCCTGGTTGAATGAGGGCAGGGTTCGCCTTTCTCCTGCGAGTGAGGCTGAGGTGCGGAGAACCGTGCTACCGGGGGCCGGAAGCGTCGGTCTTTCTGTCAGGATCCGTTCTCGCAGATATCATCTGCTTTGCCGCAGAATGGAAGCAGGAAATCTTTCCGTATATCTTTTTGCTTTTGTGCGAGGCAGTAAGCTGCCGCAAGAAGAGGGGCAGTTGCTGTCCCCTTTGTCAGGAATGCGCTTGCTTTCCGCCTGTTTTGCACCGCGTTACGAACGGGAGTACTGTCATCGCTGTTTGCCATCGGCCCTTTTGTGCCGGTGGTTTTCCGAGATTTCGGAATATACGGAACATGTGTCTGTCCTGTTGGAGCAGGATTTTTCCCGGGAGTCCGTTTGTCTTCCTGATGAAGCGCTTGCTTCCGTTCTGACTGCCCTTCTTGCCGTTGCGGATGGATATGCCGAAGGGGAGATCGCGATCCGCGCAGAGTCGCGCATGGGCGGCTTTACCGTTCGGTTTTCCTTTCCTGCTCAGCTTGATCTGGCTCTTACGGAGACGGAAAATCCCGCTCTTTTCTGTGCAGCGTTCCGCGCGCGTCTTCCGCAGGCGGTATGTGCCGTAAATATCGCATTGCAAAGCGGCTTCCGTTTATCTGCAAGCACGTCCGGTCAATCTGCGGAGTTTTCCCTTTCCTGCGATACTTATGACATCGGGGAGCTGGGCTTCAAAGCAAGCGACACGGACTATGACAATCTGCATACCTGTCTTTTATCCTCTGCCTTGTTGCTGTTTTGATACTTGTTTTAACGAAAAGCGGTCGGCTGAAGCAAAATACTTCAGCCGACCGCTTTTTCAAAGCTGTTCCTTTCTATATTGGTTGAGTGTTGCTTCACCGGCGTGGAAAAGGGGTTAAAATAGTACATATTATAAAATCATCCCGCAACCCGGAAACGACGCGGAAATTGACCGCGGTATTGCCGCAATCAAGATGACATATGACGAATATGAGCAGTATAAGCATCTCCGGTATGAGTATATGGATAATCACGAAAGGCTTTCGGAGAACGGATACCGTACCACCTATTCCGACGGCGCGACGGTGACGGTTGATTACAACAAGAGGACTTACTCCTTCGGAAAGCTTTGATTTTCCTCCTGGAGCAGCTTCTGAAAAAGGAATTCCCGGACGCGGCTTTTCCGTGTCCGGGAGTTCTTTTTAGTCTTCAAAATCTGCACAGGCGCGTTCGGAGACGACCGAACGGATAAAGGAAGCAACCTCCACATGAAGCGGATTGACCTGATACGCTTTGAGGGCGTCGCGGTCCTCAAATTCGGACAGGAGCATCATGTCTCCGACCGAGGAGGGAAGCAGGTCTGTACGGACTGTCATGGAGCAAATTCCCGGAATACGCCCGATCAGAGCCTCCAGTCCGGTTTTCGCCTTTGCTTTTGCCGCTTCCTTTTCTGCATCGCTGAGCCCTTCCTTCAGCTTCCAGATAATATAATGTTTTACCATGATTGTTTTCCTTTCTTTATACACTCATGATGATCGGCAGGATCATCGGCTTTCGTTTCGTTTCACGGGAGATCAGGCGGGCAACGTCATCGCGAACCTTGGTTTTGATTTCCATCCAGTCATCGACTCCGGATTCGAGGCAGCTCTCAATTGCGTCATGTGCAGCCTTGCGTGTGCGATCCATCAGCTCCTCCGCTTCGCGGACATAAACAAAGCCGCGGGAAACAATGTCCGGACCGCTGACAAGCAGTCCCTCTTGCATGTCAATCGATGCAACGACGACAACAAGACCGTCCTGAGCGAGGTGACGGCGGTCACGGAGCACAATGTTTCCGACATCTCCGATTCCGTAGCCGTCGATCAGCACCTTTCCGCTTGGAACCGTGCCGTTGAAACGCATGCTGCTCCGGTCGACTTCAATGATCTTTCCGAGCTCCGAAATCAGAATGTTCTTTTCCGGCATTCCCATCGATTCCGCCAGCTTTTTATGATTGACAAGATGGCGGTACTCTCCGTGAACGGGAATAAAGAACTTCGGACGGGTCAGAGCATGCATCAGTTTCAGCTCCTCCTGGCAGGCGTGACCGGAAACGTGAACGTCTGCGACCGCGTCATAGAGAACGGAAACGCCGCGGGCGAGCAGGGAATTGATTACCTTCCCGACCAGTTTTTCATTTCCGGGGATGGGATTTGCGCTGATCACAACGAGGTCAGAGGCGCCGAGAGTGACTTTATCATGCTCCGCACTTGCCATACGGGAAAGTGCGGACATCGGCTCCCCCTGACTGCCGGTGGTAATCAGGGTGAGCTGTTCCGGCTTGTAACGGTTGATTTCTTTCAGATCGATCAGCACTCCGTTCGGAACACTCATGTATCCCAGCTCTACCGCCGCTCCGACAATATTGATCATGCTTCGCCCGGTGACGGCAACTTTTCTGCCAAGTTTTGCGCTGATATCGATAATCTGCTGTACGCGGTGAACATTCGATGAGAAGGTGGCGATGATGATCCGTTTGTCCGGATTCTTCTCAAAAATACTGTCCAGCGCTTCTCCGACCTTGCGCTCGGACGGTGTAAAGCCCGGTCTTTCCGCGTTCGTTGATTCGCAGAGCAGAAGCAGAACGCCCTTGTTTCCGATTTCACCGAGGCGGGTAATATCCATCATGTTGCCGTCGATCGGTGTCAGGTCAAGCTTGAAGTCGCCGCTGTGAACAACCATTCCGAGCGGCGTTTTGATTGCCAGACAGCAGGCGTCCGCAATCGAGTGGTTGACATGAATGAATTCCGCTGTAAACACACCGAGCTGTACCGTGTCTCCCGCATTGACGGTCATCAACTGCGGCTTGTTTGGAAGGCGATGCTCTTCGAGCTTTTTGCGCACAATGCCAAGTGTCAGTTTGGTGCCGTAAATCGGCGGATTGATACTGCGCAGTACATAAGGAATGGAGCCGATGTGATCCTCGTGCCCATGGGTCAGGAGGATGCCGCGGATTTTATCCTGATTTGCCTCCAGGTAACTGATATCCGGTACGACAAGGTCGATGCCGAGCATGTCGTCATCCGGGAAAGCTACGCCGCAGTCGATTACGATAATATCATTGCCGTATTCCAGAACGGTCATGTTCTTTCCGATCTCGCCGAGACCGCCGAGCATCATGACCTTTAATTTCTTTTTTGATGTTTTTTTTGCCATAAATTCTCCTTTTCTTTTTTCAGATAAATCAGATAAATGTATCGGAATCGGTTTCGGATATGAAAAAAGGCACAGAATCTGTGCCGCAAGCAAACAATAGGCGGGGCACGCCAAAAAAGCGCCCGTTATCGGGCGACTGTGATAGGCCGATCCTGCGGTATAACGAACCCCGCAGACCGGAGCCTTGCACATTTTGCTTTTGTTCACGAACACGAAATCATTTTTATTATATACCGGAATCCGGTGGAATGCAAGGGGGCGGGCGGATTTTTCCATCATTTTTCTGAAAATCCGACCGTTATCCGGCGGTTCCGGAAGCGACATGTAGGATCAACAGCAGAATATCCGCCGCAAGTACGCTTAATGCTCCGTACAGGAAAAAGGCAAGTTTGCGTCGCCGCGAAAGACGGACATACTTTTGGGGAGGGCGCATATCGTTTGATTCGATAATACGGCAGGCCTCCGCAATGAGATCGCGTTCATGCAGGTTCGCTGCCTCGGTATCGCGCATGATGAAGTATGCTTCTTCAAAAAGTGTACTGTCCGTCCCTTTCAGCAGGAGCATTTTTTTCTGGCAACCTCTCATATTCACTTCCTCCGCGCTTGATGATAGTATTGTAGTCCATTATTGGGAAAATTATACACGGAACAGATTACTATGCTGCTGTAAAATATGATCATTTTTTACAAAAACACGTTAAACATATTTTTCCTGTTGACTATTGTAGGAAACCGTGGTAGAATAAGGTCGTAAACCGTCGGAAAAGCTTTCGCACGGTAAAAGTATCGCGAAAAGGCGAATGTTCACGGAAAAGGAGAGTATCTCATGAAGTCTACCGGAATGGTCCGTCAGATCGACGAGCTGGGACGCATTGTGCTTCCGATCGAGATCCGGAAAACGATGGATCTGAATCCGAAGGATTCCCTTGAAATTTTTGTTGACGGAGATCGCGTTGTGCTGCAGAAGTATCTGCCCGGTTGCATTTTCTGTGGCAAGGTGGATGATCTGACCATCTACAAGGGAAAACTTGTTTGTCACGAGTGCATCAACTCCCTTCGTATTTCTCACTGAGCGGACGAAAAAACATCGACCCGCGGCTTTTGCCGCGGGTCGATGTTTTTTGTTTTATCGAAGAAAACGAATAATCCGTGAACGGATTTTGGCTTTGTAAAGACGGAGCAGTACCGTGAGACACCGGTCATAAAGAAAAAAGGCCAATACGGTGACCGGAGGAAGGATATAATAGTAAATCGTCTTCAGAAATGAAATATCCTCCGAAAAGAAGAGAAAGGAAGAAAGAATAAAGGCAGCACAGGACAGGAGCAAGGCTGCCCCCTTGATCAGCAGGGAGATCGGTTTTCTTTTTGTTTCCGCAAAATGCTTGAGGATCGGGAAAATTCCGAAAAAACAGGCAAACTCCAACGCTCCCTCCTTCAGGGGCGCCAGCATCAAAGCGAGCAGCGCCGAGGAAGCATATGCCGCTGCTGCCCATCCGGTTCCGTATTCACAGACAAGCAGGAGCACGGGAAAGGACGCAACAGCGGCAGCAGAAAGAGAAAGCGTTTCCGAAAGAGAGCCGAGAAGAAGGAGAACGGTGCTGAGCGCTGCAAAAAGCGCTGTGACCGCGGTTTGCTTCACATTGCTTTTTCTCATAGAGGACACCCTCAGCAACAGGCAGAATTGCCTCTGCAACAGCTGAGGCAGCAATTGGCGCACAGAAGACCCGAACAGATATTGCAGAATTCACTTTCTGTATTGGCACTGTCTTCGTTATAGACGGTTCCGCGGGTATAGTATCCGCCGGGTGTATTCATGCGCAGGCGGGCACTCCGGTATTCCGGATTTTGCGGATCCATTGTGCAGGCAATATCAAAATACTTTGCGGCATCATGAAACCAGCCGCGTTGCAGAGAAAGAACGCCCATGAGAAAGTTCCATTCTGCGTTCCGGTCTGCCGCCGGTATGCCATTGAGGATAACCTCCGCTTCCGCATAGCTCCCCGCGTTGATCAGGCGCCGCACCTCGGAAAGACGGGAGTTTCCGCTGCTGTAAGAACCGTAGGCGTTTCCTCCGTTTCTGCCGTAGGCACCGTTCCCTGCGTAGGATCCGGTACCGTTTCCGCCGTAATAGCCGTTTCCGGAGGCACTGCCTTTGCCGGAACGCTCTTTCTGAATGGTATCGTACGCCTCGTTGATTTCCTTCATTTTTTCGTTGGCAAGATCGGCGAGCGAACTGTCGGCGTAATTGTCCGGATGATATTTTTTTGCAAGCTCCCGATATGCTTTTTTGATTTCCTCATCTGTCGAGGAACGGGAGACACCAAGTACGGTATACGGGTCTTTCGTCATAGGTCATCCTTTCCGGCTTTGTTACCGGTGAGTATCTCTTCCGTTCGGCGCGGAATGCCGTAACGGATAACATTGAACAGGATCGCACGGATTCCGTCGATCCCGCTGAAATCGATCAGGTCAAGATCCCGCATAATCGCGTCCGTTTCGCAGCGGAGCGCATCGCGGATAATTGCTTTTTCCCGTTCTCCCAAAGCCGCCGTGCCAAACAGGGAAAAGTAAGGGTTATAGCGTTTTTTCTTCACATCCTCCGCAAGGTCATCTGCCGCATCCGCAGCATAAACCAGCTTCCCCGTATGATAACCGACATCCCGGGCGATCCGTTCTTCCGCGCTGCCTTCCGGCAGTCCGAAGGCGAACAGCTGTGCTGTCAGACGGGCGGAAAGATCAGCAGGAGCGTCGAACGACGCCGTGTTTTCCTGTTCCAGAGCGGAAAGCTCCCCAAGAAGTTTTTCGGCGTGCTCTGCGAGAAGGGGAAGAGCTGCTCGTTTTTTCGCATGTGCGGAAAAAGGGGAAAGAAGAGAAGCACAGATACGCTTCGCTCCGCGCTCGTCCTTCCGATCATCCTTCAGCTTTCCGGCAACCATAATTGCCGTGGCACGCGCGCAGTATTCCAACTCCGGTGAGCCTTCGGCAACAGCCCTGCGGCTCAACGGGTGCAGAAAGCATCTTCGCTTGTGAAGTTCAAACGGTGTGCGGGTCAGGGCAGAGCGCAGAAAGAAAAGGAAGACGGAGTCCCATGTCAGCGTCAGCCGCGAAAGACAGCCCGTACATTTCCCCATGGAGCGGCATACACCGCAGTACGCGGCACGATACAGCTCAAATTCCTTTACTTTTAACTCCGGCGTATATGCCTTAACATATCCGAACATTGTAAATATTATAATACGAATCCTTTCCGCAAAAATGTACAAATTGTAAACAATTCTATGTGTCAGGTGAAAATTCGGTGTTATCCGCCAAGCAAATCCGCTTGAACGGGGAATGCCTCTCCGAGCGCGGTTGCGTAAATCAGTGCACCGGCTATGGGACGGGAAAAGATTCGCCGGAGCGCGGCTGCGTAGCAGGAGAGTTGCCACCGGTAACGCTCGGCAAGAAGCCTTTGAAAGCTTTCTGCAGGGATGCCGGGCCGTAGCCGGTCGGTTTTGTAATCAAACAGCCAGATGCTATTCCCCTCGGCAAAGAATCCGTCGATAACCCCCTGTACGGCAAGCTCCCGTCCGGCAAGCTTTTCGGCAAGCGCCGGATCGTCGGTAAGGCGGTCGGCGGGCAGAAAACAGTTGAAGCGGAACTCACGACGAAGCATATCTGCCTCGGTCAGCCTGCGGCAGAAATCTCCGCAGAGAAAGCGGTCAAGCTCCTTCAGGTGCAAACATCCCCGCTGACGCTCGGTGAGAAAGCCTTCTGCGAGCAGTCGGTCTGCCTCCGCCGCGGCGCCGGAAGACAGGGCGCGGGAAAAATCGCAGAATTGCAGGAACTGATGGGTTGCCGTTCCCGCCTCGGCTGCTCCCGGGACGCTCTCACCGAGGAGAAAGGCAGGGGCCTCGGTAAATGCCGGAAGGTCGGTATGCCGCAGCAGGGCTGTTTCCGACTCCGTCGCACTCCGCGCGGGTGCCTCTTCGTCCAGCACGCCGGGGTAAATCGAGGAGACCGACAGCTTTGCCGGAATACGCGAGAGAAAGTCATCCGGATAGGAAAAACGCAGACGCCCGGCAAGAAGGTCGGTCAGCCGTTCGGCTCGGTCCGCGTCGTATGCGGGCCCGGGTATGACCGGATCCTTCGGCAGAGGGGCTGAGATTTCCGCTTTTTCAGGTACCGGATCGATTGCGATAACCTCAACCTCATTCCCCAGTCGGCAGGCGGCACGCAGGGCAGCGCTGATATAACTGTCGATGCCGAGCGGTTCATGCAGATTTCCAAGCATGGAGGCAAGATACGCATCGCGCTCGGTATCCTTTGTCGGGACTGCCGTCAGATAAAGCCGTTCCCGGGCGCGGGTCAGGGCGACGTAAAGATCACGCTCCGATTCTCCGGTATCGCGCAGGGCATTTTCATAAACGACGGCAAGACGGGTGGGAGAGTCAAGAGGGACAAAACCGCGCTCGTCGGTGATCAGCATCCCGGCTCCGACTCCGGCACAAAAACAGAGACTCTCTTCCTCACCGGAAGTGCGGTTTGCACCGCATCGAACGACAAAGCAGACGGGAAATTCCAATCCCTTCGATGCGTGTATTGTCATCAGGCGGACGGCGTTTTCTTTATTGGCGGTATCTCCCTGCCGCTTCATCCCGTTTTGCTGTGCCTTTTCCAGATGCTTCAGAAAGGCGGAGAAGCTATTGTTTCCGTTTCCCGCAAAGGTACGCGCCATGCCGTAGAGAAAGTCCGCGTCCTCGGCAATCACCTGCCGCCCGGTATCTGCCGTTACGGTGGAGCAGAGCATCTCGGTAATTCCGCGGTTGACAAGAAGCCAACGGATTGCCGCGTCGCACGGCAGACGGCGCGCAGCGTCCCGCCAGCTTTCGATTTCTGTGACAGTGGCGGCACATTTTTCGCTTTTTTCCGCAGCGGTGCGCAGCTTTTGCCACAGGTTCAGTCCGGATTCCTGCGCCACGCGAAGCAAATCATCCGGTGAAAAAGAGAACAGCGGGGAAGAGAGCACGGCGCCGAGCGGAATGTCACGCAGTGGGTTGTCCGCCGTGCGCAGGACGGAAAGAAGCAGAAGAATGTGATCCCGCTCAAAAAAAACCGTGTCTGCGGCTGCGTTGACGGGTATGCCGCGGCGCGCAAGCTCGGCGGCGAAAGCGGGGGCGTGACTTTTGTAATTCCGGAAGAGAACCGCAATGTCTCCGTAGCGGATCGGGGCTCCGTTTTCCAGTTTTTTGCCTGATGTAAGGCGCTCTATCTCATCGGCGACCGCCGAGGCTTCGCTGACGGTCACCGTGCCTTCCTTCGGGCTGCCCTTACGGCAGAGAAGGATGCGTACGGGCGGCTCGGAGGAAGCGTCCTTTTGCTCCTCCGGAGCCAGTCCGGCGTCCGGGCCGTAACGCAGCAGATCCTCATCGTTATACGAGAAGCGTCCGCCGCGAAAATACGGCTCAAATACTGCGTTGGTGAAGGAAAGAATCCTTTTGCTGCTGCGGAAGTTATGTGACATGAAAACAGCTTCTGCATCCGGATCGCTTCCGGCGTCACAGTCCTTGCGCAGTCGGTCGATAATCGAAGGATCGGCACCGCGGAAGGCATAGATGCTCTGTTTGACGTCTCCGACACGGAAGACCGGACACTCGCAGGAAAGCGCGTCGAAAATCATCTTCTGGCTTTGATTCACATCCTGATATTCATCAATGAATACCCGGTCGAAAGCAGAGGAAACCGCATGTGCGGCATCTGAAAAGCTGCCGTCCTCCGTGTACAGCAAACGCACGGCATACTGTTCAAGATCGGCAAAAGAGCAGACCTCCATCCGGCGCTTCAGCGCATCGAGACGCTTTGAGAACAGCTCCATGGTTTCAAAAAGCTCACAAAGCAGATCTGACTGCTCCGCGGCACTGTGTTCCGCCTGTTCGGGTGTCTGCGCGAACAGGGTGCGGAGCAGGGAATCACTGTCCGCTTTTGCCGGAGAACCGACAAAGGACCGCAGCTTTGTGCGAATGTATTTCAGCGCGTCCACCGCTTCGGAGTATTCGGTGAACTTTGCGGATTTCCCCCCGCTCAGCGGTTCAAACCGAAAGTCAAAAACTGCGTCGCGGACCGCAGTGTAGCCGCTTGAAAATGCGTTTTCCAGTCTGTCCAGGCTTTGACGGTCGAGCAGAAACTTTCCCTTTGCGGGATGATCGTCGGGCAGCTCCGGGAGAAGCGCATCGTATTCTGCCGCAAAATCGTGAAGAATACGGAGAATTGAGGAGGAGATTGCTTTTCCGGGCGCGGAGAGCAGAAAGTCCTCTCCGACTGCGCTTCGTGCCTCATCGGCGTATTGACGCAAAACCGAAAGTCCGTTCGGAAGATTCATCAGATGACGGTCGTAGAAGCGTATCAGGCGATCTCCGAGAGCATCCTGCTCCCGGGTTCCGACCAGACTGCGGGTGAGACGCGCAAACCTCTCGGGCGAAGTAAGAATCCGGCTGTCGATTACTTCATCGATTACGCGGGTTTCCAGCTCCAGCGTTTCGGATTCGTCGAGCAGACGGATATTCGGAGAAAGACCGAGTGCGGCATGCTCCGAACGGATCAGATCATAACAAAAGCTGTGAATGGTGGAAATCCGTGCACCGGAAAGAGAAAGCAGTTCCGCTGCAAGCCGGTCGCTCGGCGCCTCCTCGAGCGCGCGTTCCACTGCGGCCCGTATCCGGGTGCGCAGCTCCGCAGCTGCGGCTCGGGAGAAGGTGACGCAGAGCAGACGGGAGGCGTGCCCGGGCTGCTCCGGATCGGTAAGATACCGGATAATCCGCTCGGTGAGGACGGCGGTTTTTCCGGAGCCGGCAGCCGCACAGACGAGCAGATTTTTCTTTTTGCTTTCAATTGCGCGTTTCTGCGCATCAGTCCAGCGTCTCATCACGTTGGCTGTCCCCCTCTGTTTTTCTGTTTTTTCGGCATACTGCCCCGTATGGGCAATAGTCGCATCCGGTTGGCTCGCCTATCTCTGAGCGGGAGTCAATATCTCCGGAAAGGAGGCGCTCCGCCAGGGCGGAAAGCTTTCCGCAGGTTTTTTCACGCAGTTCGGCGAACTGCGCGGCGTTGAGCAGCATGCGGCTGCTGTCCTTTCCGTCCTTTAGGGGACGGAAGCCGTCGGCGCTGTTCTTCATCGCGCCGAGGACCGCGCTGTCATCCTGAAGAACCCCGTATAAAGTGGCGGACTGCGCCATCAAGGCGGCATATTCTTCTTCGTTCGGAGGGGCAAACCGCTTTTTTTCCGGCGGCCGGGTCACGCAGTAGAGCATTCCTCCCGGACGGATCTCTCCATTCGGCGGACAGCCGAGTCTGGCAAGAAACTCCGGCCGCTGTTTTTCGCAGAGCGTGAAAAGATAAATCAGGAGCTGCAGATTTGTTCCTTTTTCCACATCCGCAAGACGGAAGGTTTTTTCGTAGGTCTTGTAGTCGACAACGCGGACATAGGCCCCTTTGTCAAAGGGAAGCGCATCCACGCGGTCAACCAGTCCGAAGAGACGGAGGGTTTTCCCGGAAGACAGGGCGATCTCAAAGGGACGCGGCAAGGAGGGATCCCTGTCGGAGATCCGGAGCTCAGCGGCGAACGGAAGAAAGTCGTTGCCCGAAAGTTCGGATGCCAACTGCTCCGCAATCGGAACAACCGATTCCTTTAACCGGGAAAGCTGCGCCTGAAGTTTCGGATCCTCCTCCGATCGCTTCGGACAGACAGCAGAAAGATACTCCCGGCTTGCGCTGTCGATCTCCGCTTTCAGCGTTTCGCCTGTCAGTGCGCCGTCCCGCATCCGCGGAACCAGACGCTCCAGCATGGCATGAACATAGGAGCCGGCATTGCTGCTGTCAAAACGGGCAGACGCATCTTCCCGCAGACCGAGCAGATAGCGGCAGAAGTAAAGAAAACGGCATCCGGCGTAGGTTTCCAGGCGGGACTGCGTGAGGTTCATCTCCTGTGCCGGAAAAAGAAGTTCGCAGCTTTCCGGGGAAAGGCGGCGTGCAGCGGGTATTTCCCGATGCGCAGCCGTTTGTGCCGCTGCTTCCAGCGCGGCAAGATCCTCCGGACAGGTTGTGCCCCTGTATAAGGCAATCTCCGCTCCGCGCCTGTCCCAGACGGAGTCGGAAAGATTGGAGAGATTGAAGTATTCTTCGGCTTTTTCGTAATCGGGGAACAGACGGAGAAAGGCAGAGACTGCGGACCCGGGCAGAGCCTCGCTTCCGTCGGTATTGTTCCGGTGATAGCTCAGCACAAGCGTTTCTGTGGCGTAGCTTACTGCGCGCCGGACAAGGTAAAGCTCCCGTGCGGCAAGTACTTCCGTATCTTCGGAAAGGGAGATCCCTTCCTGCGCAAGAAGGGCTTCCTCTGTGCGGGAAAAGAAGTTCCTTCCGCTTTTCACGGCGGCGGGGAACTCCCCTTCGGAGAGTCCGATCAGATAGATCCTCTTTTTTTCTCCTATTCTCAGCCGCTCGGCATCTCCCACAGTGACGGCATCCGCACTGGTCGGAATGGCGGATATTTCGGTATCCGCGAACAGCATCTGCATAAGCTCCCCGAGATCGTCTGCGCTGACTGTTTCTTCGCCTGCTGCATAGACAAGCGCATCCAGCCCGTCTGTAATCGCATTCCAGACAGCGGCACATTCGCTTGCCGTGCGCGCATCTCCGGAAGCTGCGGCACGCTCTGCGTCCCGGCAGAGCTTTTCCCGCAGTCCGGATCTTTTCAGAAGCAGAAAAACCGCCTCTGCACAGTCCCGCACAGTCGGCTCCTTTGCGAGGGTTTCGGTGAGCGGATACAGAAGATCGCGAATCGTGCGGCGGACACGGTTGACTGCAGCAAGGATTTCGGCAGCCTCGGTGCGGGCGGCGTCATTCTGCGGAACGCGGAAGCCTTCCGGGTTCATATCAAAATCCCGGTCTTCCTGATAATCTTTGCGGGAAAGACGCCAGGTTTCGGCATATTTCAGGTATTGGTCGCATTCATCCGGAGAGAGGGGAACGCAATCGGTTTTCAGAAGCGCCGCAATGTCCTCCCGGTCATATCCGGCTGCAGCGCGGCAGGCACGGCAGAGAAAACGGACGGCCGGATGGTCTTCCAGTCGGAATCCGTTCGATACAAAGGCAGGGATCCGGTGTTCCGCAAGCACGGTGTCAAGAACTCCGCGCCACATATCCGCACTGCGGCAGACAACGGCGATATCCGCATAGCGCAGACCGTCCCGCACGGCATGGGCAATATCGGAGGCAACAAACTCCGCTTCTTCCATCGGCGTCCGGCAGGAAACAAGACGAACGGCACGACTGATACCGCTGTTTTTGGAAGCTCTTTGCCGCCAAAGATCCGAGGAGAGCCGGAGAATGGCCTCCGGCGCCTTCCTGCGGGAGTCGCCGAGCAGTTCCCGCTCAACGGGAACGCCGCACTGTTCGGCAATCTGTGTGAGACGAGCGGCAGAACCCCGAATTTCGGCTAGCCAAAGCTCGCTCCCTTCCGGATCTCCGCCGAGAGTGACGGTCACGCTGCGCGCCATACCGATGAGACGGGAGATGATCTCATATTCAATTCCCGTGAAGCTGGTAAAACCGTCGATATAGACATCTGCGCCGGCAAAGAGCGGTTTTTTTGTCAGAGCGGTGCAGAGAAGCTCCCCGTCTCGGAGCGTGTCCGCTCCAAGCTCAGAAACAAACGCAGAATAAAAGGAGGAAAGAAGGGAGTATTCCCGCAGAAGCTCGGAGAGGTGTTTGTGCTCCGCCAGCCGAGTGGCCGCCGCGGCAAGTTTTTCCGGTGTTGCACCGGCTGCGGTCAGCTCATTCACAAGGGAAAGCATGCTTCCGACCATTTCTGCGGAACGTCTCCCGTAACCCAGCTCACCAAGTGCACGAAACAGGCACAGACGCTTGATGTTCCTGCCGATGTGCGTACGGCAGACACCGCCGGTACGGCGCAGCACGGAGTCGGTCAGACGGGAAAAATTGTCGACCTCCACAGAGAGAGGTGCGGACGGAGGCAGCATGGAAAAAATGTGACTTTCTGCCGAGACGGTTTCCTGCTCCGGAACAAGGAAAAGAATCTGCTGCTCGGGGGTCTTCCGGAGTGTTTCGGCGGCACAGGTCAGAATCCTATGGGTTTTCCCGCTTCCCGGGGAACCGCAAAGCAGTCGAAGCATGGTCACTCTCCTTTTTCTTCGGGATACAGAAGATCCAAATTGCGCAGAACGGTTTGCTTGCCCCTCCAGGAGAAGGCACGGGAGGCAAACTCTTCATCGTTCATCTGTTCAATCAGCGCGCGGTCAAGACGTTCGATCCGGTTGACCCGGAAATACTCTATCTGTGTGAAAAGCGTGCCGCGCTCTGCCGCTTGCCGTGTTACAGGGCAGCATTTCTGACAGAGATCACAGCCCCAGACGGAACCGTTCTGCCGCAGGATTTCCTGCTCCTTTACGCTCAGCTCCCCCTTCTTTTGGGTCAGCGCGGAAAGGCAGAAGAATTCCTCTGCCTTTTGCCCGGGGCAGACCGCACGGCAGGCGCCGCAATGCACGCAAAGCGCAGGGCTCTGTCGCTGGGGAAGCTCCCACTGTTCCTCCGGCAGATCAGAGGCGATTTCTGCGAGAAAAACAAAGGAGGAATACGCCTCTGTCAGAAACAGACAGTTGTCCCCCCGGACGCCGAGCCCGGCTTGTACATGCGCTTCCACCTCATCATAAGGGGACTTGTCGGCAAAGCCGGCGAAGTGATACCCGGGGTACGTTTCCCGGAGCAGAGGAAGAAAACGCGAAAAAAGCACGTCGCAGTAGGCGTGATAATCAGGGGCGGCGGCGTAGGCGGAAAAATTCTCCGGATATCCTGAGAAATACGGAATGCACAGACAAAACAGGGAAAGAGCCTCCGGACGCTCCGGCGTCCCTTCTCCGGGAAGGGAAAAGCCCGCGCGCGTCAGATGATGCGGCATGCGGAGAAGCTTCTTGTCTGCCCGGGTTGTACCGAAGAGCGTCAGATGCTCCTGCTTGAGAAAGGTTTCAAGTTCGTGTTTCATAATTCATTTTAGGTATGAATTGATTTTTGGCGCTGCCAAAAGAAATTGATAAAAGACCTTATCGATCCGGGTCATCGGTATGCATGAATAATAGCACACAGGCTTTCGTATTTGAAAGCCTGTGTGTTTCACTTTATCTTAATCTGGGGTTAGACAAATCATTGAGATTCCAAACCTTTTTGCCAAATCCATGATCTTCCGGTAGCATAATGACCATTCCTTTCCGTTTGGAATATTATTATAATTGTATAAGAAAAGCATGAAATTGTCAAGTAATGTCAAGTAAAAAGAATATTATATAACGCGAAGAAGGGCTATTTACTCCGGTAAACCTTTCTTCCCAAATTTGTGGGCGACATAATCTGTGTCCTTGGCAAAGCGTTTTTTTCCAATACAAGGGGTAGAATCTGGTTTCTGTTTATAAAGACAGGAAGGGAGGCACGATTGACAAAACGCAGAGGCTGTGTTAAAATATTCATACTATGCCGAAGGGGAAAACTATGGAAAACAGGAAAAAGAACGGATACGACGAAAACAGTATTACCAAACTTGAAGGACCGGACCGGGTTCGCCGGCGCCCTGCCGTAATTTTCGGTACCGAGGGACTGGAGGGGTGTGAGCACTCGGTGTTTGAGATCCTTTCCAACTCGGTTGACGAGGCGCGTTCCGGCTATGGCGACCGGATTCGTGTTACCATGTTCCGGGACCATTCCATTGAGGTGGATGACCATGGGCGGGGCGTTCCTCTCGGCTATAACGAAAAGCAGAAGGAATACAATTGGCACCTTGTCTTCTGCGAACTGTATGCAGGGGGTAAATACAACAACAACTCGGAGGATGCAAATTATAAATATCCGCTCGGCACCAACGGACTCGGTGCATGCGCGACACAGTATGCATCGGAATACATGCGTGTCCGTTCCTATGACGGTACGGTTGTGCGGGAAATGAATTTCAAGGGCGGCTATCCCGTAGGGGAGTTGACCGAACGTACGCTTGAAAAGAAAGAGAAGCGGACCGGTACCGTTATCCGCTGGAAGCCGGATCTGAAGGTTTTTACCGACATCAATATTCCCCCGGAATATTTTACCGAGATGCTGCACCGACAGTCGGTTGTCAATGCGGGGCTTCGCTTTGAGCTTGCCGTTGAGCAGGAGGACGGTAGTTTTTCCGAACAGGTTTTTCTCTACGAAAACGGCATTATCGATTATGTGAAGGAGCTCGCCGGAGAGCGCGCGCTGACACAACCGACCTATTTTTCCACCGAAACGCGCGGCAGAGACCGCGAGGATATGCCGGACTATAACGTTCTCGCACAGATTTCCTTCTGTTTGACGAACGGACTGTCTGCAATAGAATATTTTCATAATTCCAGCCCTCTGGAGCACGGAGGAGCGACAGAACGCGCAGCACGGACAGCGTTTGTTTCCGCTCTTGACAAGGTGATCCGCACGGCGGGAAAATACAATAAGAACGAGTCGAAAATTACGGCAGGCGATATCGAGGAGTCCCTGGTTCTTGTCATCAACAGCTTTTCGACAGAGGCAAGCTACGAAAATCAGACAAAAAAAGCGGTGAACAATCCCTTCCTTCAGAAGGCGGTTGCGGAGTTTCTGACCAAGCAGCTTGAAATCTATTTTCTGGAGAACCCCACTGACACAGAGCTTTTCATCAAGAACATTCTGGTAAACAAGCGCAGCCGCGAGGAAGCGGAGAAAAGCCGCATCGATCTGAAAAAAACGTTGGCAAAAAAAAGCGACGACGCGGCAAGCCGTGTGGAGAAATTTGTTTCTTGTCGTAGCCGTGACCGTTCGGTTCGTGAACTGTATATCGTAGAGGGAGACTCTGCACTTTCCTCCTGCAAGCTCGGTAGAAACGCGGAGTTTCAGGCGCTGATTCCGGTACGCGGAAAAACGCTCAACTGTATGAAGAGCGGCTATGATAAAATTCTGAAAAGCGACATCATTCTGGATCTGCTGCGGGTGATCGGTGTCGGAGCGGAGATCAAGGGGCGCGGCAAGGAGACAACCGGCGCCTTCCGACCGGAGGATCTGAGCTGGAGTAAGATTATTATCTGCACCGATGCGGATGAGGACGGATTCCAGATCCGCACACTGCTTCTGACGCTTTTTTACCGACTGCTGCCGACGCTTATCCGGGAAGGCAGAATTTATATTGCGGAATCCCCGTTGTTTGAGATTACCTGCAAGGATAAAATCCGTTTTGCCTATACCGAGAAGGAAAAAGAGGAGATCATTGCTTCCTTCCGCGGAGAAAAATGCACGGTCATGCGCTCCAAGGGACTGGGTGAAAACGAGCCGGAGATGATGTGGCAGACAACAATGAATCCGGCGACACGCCGTTTGGTCGCCGTGACGCCGGCCGGAGAGAAGGAAACGGAGGAGATGTTTGATCTTCTGCTCGGGGATAATCTTGCCGGGCGAAAGGAGTATATCGCGCAGTACGGAAAGTTCTATCTGAAGGATGCGGATATATAAAGAAAAAGAAACTCGCGCCGCAGAAAGTTCTGCGGCGCGAATCTTTTATTCCTGTTTTTGGGTAACTTTTTTGAATTCGCTCGGGGTACAGCCCCGTTCCTCTGAGAAGGCGCGGTTGAAGCTGCGCAGAGAGCCGAATCCGGAAGCAAAGGCTGCTTCGGTGACCGACGCTCCGGAACGAAGCAAACGGGCTGCGTTCTCAACACGGAGCTTACATAGCAGACGGGGGAAAGAGATATTCAGACGCTCGGAGAACAGGTGTGAGATATGGAAGCGGCTGATATTCAATGCCTCCTCAAGAGACGAAAGGGAGAGTGGCTCACGGAAGTGCTCGCTGCAATAGGCGATCAGACGTGCTTCGTTCGGCACATCACTCGGGGGATCAATCAGTTCGAAACGCGGCAGAAGCTCTCCGAGCAGAAGGGAAATGTATCCTGCGGCGATCGCAGGGGCATAGACAGAGTCGCTTTCATTCGCTTCACGGGCAGCCAAAACAAGGGAGCGAAGTTTTTGCTCGGAAAGCAAACCGTGAAGCATCGGGTTTTCGGGAACCTTGGAGCAAAAGACGCCGGAATAGAGTGGAAAAAGCTCAGGCGGCAGCATAAAGGTGAAGTTTTCAATCGGGTCTGATGAATTTCGGTAGGCATGAATCCGATTCGGGAAAACAAGAACGGCATCTCCGCTTTTCATTCGATAGTCCCGGAAATCAACCGATACGATACAGCTTCCGTGTTCCACCATCAGCAGCTCCAGGTACGTGTGATAATGGGGACGGAAATCCGCTTTCTGCCTGTGCCAGGTGAGAAGATGATTCCATTTGTTCTCATACAGAGTGTCCTGTGATCGTTCCATAGTATCTCCACAACAGTTTCAACAAAAAATGGCTTACAATACTGTAAAAAATGACACAAAATAAGTGTAATGCGAAAAAACCCGCAATATTTGGCGCATTATTCCCGCCTTTTGTCTTGCATTATAACACGGAAACGTAGTATTGTAAAGAGGAAAACCGGAAAGAAAGGAGCAATTTATGCGAAGAACCGGGATGGGGATTCTTTTGCTTGCCCTTTTCCTCCCCTTTCTGCCGTCTTGCGCTGCCCGGCCTGCCGTTACGGACGCAACGGAGGCAACGCAGCAAATAACAGAGCAAATAACGGGACAGATGACGGAGGAGGTCGGAGAGGCAATGCATGTCGCTGCCATCGGAGAACTGAACACTGTTTCAGAAAAAGGCTCACATAACGGGAAAAATCTTACAAGCTCTTTGGAGCCGGATTATCGTACACAGCGGATTTTCAGGGAAACTGAGCTTGTCGGTGACAGTACCTATTATCCGCGGCTGAAAAAGCTTTCGGACGGCAGTTACATTCTTTTTTTCCAAAACGGACGCTGGGGACCGGACATTTATTATAAAACCAGCAAGGACCTTGCTTCCTGGTCGGAACCGCAGCTTCTGTTCGGTTCCTATAAGCTTCCGACCGGGGACACGCGTGCGTTTGCCACAGCGGATGCCGCCGTGCTTCAAAACGGGGATATCCTTGTCGTCTGCTGTTACCGGTCTTTTGAAAATTATACGAAAAAACCGGAGCGCAACGGATTGATGATGCGCCGCTCCTCGGACAACGGCAAGACCTGGTCGGAGGAGAGGGTTATTTATGTCGGAACAACATGGGAGCCGTATGTTCTGCAGCTTCGCAGCGGGGAAATCGAAGTCTTTTTTACGCACTGCGCTCCTTACATAGCTCTCTACGGGTACAACTCAACAATCCGTTCTACCGGTTCCGCGATTATCCGTTCGCAGGACAACGGAGAAACCTTTTCGCCGAATGTTACCGAAGCTCCCTTTGAGGCCTGGCGGGTTATGCAGTGCTATATCGGCGATCTGAACGGCAGAAAAATCATGAACGACCAGATGCCGGTAGCGGTTGAGCTGCAAACCGGCGCGATTGCGATGGCGTGCGAAACACAATCGTTGCAGAGAACCTTTGGCATTTCCCTTGGCTATTCTTATGACAATTTCGCTGTTCCGCTTGGGCTGACTGAGGTTGGACCGCGGGACAGAATGACGAATTTTATCCCCGGAGTTGCCCCGTATCTTGGACAGTTCCCAAGCGGGGAAACCGTTCTCTCCTATACCAAAAGCTCGCTTCTCCGTCTTCGGATTGGAAATGAAAAAGGAAAAAGCTTTGACAAAGAAATCCTTCCGCTTGAGGGTGTTTCAACCGGACTGTGGGCGTCGTTTGAGATCGTGGATTCCCATTCCTTGGTCTATGTGAGCGACTATCAGTATACGCCTTCCAATGACAACACTGACAGTGTCCTTACCATGGGGACGGCAAGACTCAACCACGCTGTGACCGGGAAGCTCATGACGCCGGTGCTGGATGGGGACAACACGGATTGGAAGGAAAATACGGATGCGCTGTTTCTCGGCTCGGTATCACAGGCACAATGCTGCTTCCGTTTTGCACGGGATGAGGAGAATTACTATATTCTCTGTGACAGACTGGATGAGTTTATCGCGAAATCCGGGGATGAAACCCTGATTTTCCTTACAACGGGAGGAAAGACCTACTATAAAATTACTGTCACTCCGGAAGGAGTAAGCGATTTTCTGTTCTACAATGGTAAATCCTTTGAGAAGCGGAGTCCCGATGCAATTCGTTGTGTTGTTGGCTTAGCTGGCGATATCGGTGTTTTGGGAGGGGAAGAGAACGGATGGACGGCGGAGCTTGCCGTTCCCCTGAGCGAGATCGGATCCGCTGAAACACTCCGCTTTGCGGCGATACTCAAAAACCGCGATGAAAACAAGCGGTTTGATTCAGATTCCTTCTCTGCCGTTGAACTTTCCAATGCAAACAGTTGGTTCCCGGTATCTTTTGAATAATCGTTTCGGGCCAGTTCGTTTATAAGTTTTATTTTGATGAAAGGGATAATCATGAAAGGGAAAATTGCTTTTCTCCTGTTCTGCAGCCTGCTGCTGCCTCTGTTTGTCTCCTGTTCCGGAAATGCACCGGGAGGGGCATCTCCGTCCAATGCCGATTCCACAACCGTTGATCCTTCCGAAACGGAAGAGTATCCTTCGCTCCCCGACAATACAAACTTCGATGGTTATGAATTTGTAACGTTGATGTCGGGCTTAAGCATCGGAAATTTCAATGATTTTTCCTCCGAGAACGAAGGATTCTCGGTTGTCAGTGAGGCGATTTTCAAGCGGAACGAGATTGTCTGCGCGTTTTTTGATTGCTCCATGACAAACGTGGAGGATTTTGAGGCATCTTGGGGAGGCGGACCCGGCTTCAGACGGATGCGGGATGATTATTCGGCAGGGGAAGCCTCCTATGACATCTGTGAAGTCGGTACTTTTGATGCACCGCAGATTGCCGTAAACGGATATGCCTATGATCTGAAAGAATTGCCCGGCCTTGATCTGAACCATTCCTGGTGGGATCAGCAGGCAAATCGCGATCTGTGTATTGTCGGCAGAATGTATTATACCACGGGAGCGATCAGTGTTGTTGACAATTTGGCAACGCATTGTATTCTGTTCTCCAAGCAGATAGCTGAGGAGAAAGGAATTACCGATCTCTATCAGTTGGTCGAAGATCAAAAATGGACCTATGACCGGTTTTCCGCATATGCGCTGAGTGTTTCGGATGACCTTGACGGGAACGATGTTATGGATCTTTCGGACCGTTACGGCGTGCTTTGCTGGAATGATGCCTTCCAGGGATCGTTTGCCGGTGCCAAATCCCGTATTTGCGGCGTAGATGAGGAAGGAAAAATCGTCAATACGCTTTACAGCGATAAGAATTTGGAACTTGCGGAGAAAATCTGCACGCTTTTGTTTGATCAGAAGGTCAGTTATAATTACGTTAATCGCGGCGTTGGAAATTCCAGCGGATGGAAGGCGGGACTTGCCTCCTATTTCGCGGGCGGTCACGGGCTTTTCCTTACAACAATGCTCAGCACGGTTTCGGAGCTTCGCGAATCGGAGATGGATTTCGGTATTCTTCCGTACCCGATGTACGATGAAGAACAGGGAGAATACGGTGCGTATCTCGGTGCTACTTACTCTGTCATGCTTTGCGTGGAGAACTTTACCAACGATCTGGAGCGTACCGGGGCGTTCCTTGAAATGCTTGCCTATCATTCTCAGCGTCTTGTAAGTCCCGCGTATTATGAACAGACATTGAAAGGAAGAGACACGCGCGACGATGAAAGCTCAGTATGCCTTGATATCATTTTTGCGTCAAGAACCTTTGATCTCGGAGCCTTTTATCAGATCGGCGGTTATACCGGAAAGTTGACCTCTATGATGCAGCAGTCCCGTAATCTTTTCACGAGGATTTATGAGTCTTCTAAAAATGCCGCGCAGACAAAAATCGACGAAATCAACCAAATGTTTGCACAGATGTCCGAGTAATCGAATTCAATAGAGTGAACTAATAGGAGATTATATGAACCTGAATATCAAAGAACTGATTCAGCAGATGACCCTTGAGGAAAAAGCGGGTCTTTGCTCCGGAAACGATTCCTGGACGACAAAAGCCGTTGAACGTCTCGGAATTCCTTCGATGCGCCTTTCCGACGGCCCCCACGGTCTGCGCCGTCCCGCGTCCAAGCCGGAGGGAGGCTACGGTCCCGCCGTGCCTGCAACCTGCTTCCCGACTGCGTGCGCGCTCGCATCGTCCTGGGATCCCGAACTTGTTAAAACGGTGGCATCGGCAATCGCGGATGAGGCGAAGGGAGAGGGTGTCGGTATTCTGCTCGGTCCCGGTGTCTGTATGAAACGCTCTCCGCTCTGCGGACGGAATTTTGAATATTTCAGTGAGGATCCGTATCTTGCCGGCGTACTCGGAACCAGCTATGTTGAAGGCGTACAGGAGCGCGGAATCGGTGTCAGTCTGAAACATTTTGCCGTGAACAATCAGGAGACGCGGCGTTTTACCACCTCTGCAAATGTTGATGAGCGTACCTTGCGCGAGATTTATCTTGCGGCATTTGAAATGATCGTCAAACAGGCAAAGCCGGCGACAATCATGGAAAGCTATAATCGCATCAACGGGGAAAATGCCTGCCAAAGCGATTGGCTGCTCAACGATATTCTCCGGGAGGAATGGGGTTTTGACGGCTTTGTCATGAGTGACTGGAACGCAGTACTTGATCGCGTCCCGTCACTGAAGGCGGGACTTGACCTGGAGATGCCGACTTCCTGGGGATATCGCGATGCTCAGATCTGTGAGGCGGTTCGCTCCGGAGAGCTTGAAGAGTCGGTGCTTGACCGCGCCTGTGAGCGGATTCTCAACATTGTCTTCCGCTATGCCGTGCAGACAGTGGAAAAAGCGGATCTGGATGCGCATCATGCACTTGCAGGACGGGTTGAGGCAGAATGCATGGTGCTTCTGAAGAATGATCGCTCTGTCCTGCCGCTTGATACCGACAAACCTCTTGCCGTGATCGGGGAGTTCTGCGAGAAGCCGCGCTTCCAGGGCGGCGGCTCCAGTCATATCAACTGTTATGCCGTCGGGTCCGTTCTTGAAGCGCTTCGTGCCAAAAACGGAGAGAAAACGGTATATGCCAAGGGCTACTCCCTTGACGGAACCGAAAACGCCGATGCTTTGATCCGGGAAGCGGTTGCTGCCGCACGTTCCGCGGGACGCGCTGTGATTTTTGCGGGGCTGCCGGATTCTGCCGAGAGCGAAGGCTGGGACCGTCGCCATATGCGTATGCCCGAGAACCAGAACCGTTTGATTGCCGCGGTAACTGCGGCTGTGCCGGATGTTGCTGTTGTTCTTCTTGCCGGTGCGCCGGTGGAGATGCCCTGGCTTCCCTCTGTTCCTGCTTTGCTGCACGCTTATCTGGGCGGAGAGAATGTTGCCTATGCTGCAGCGGAAGTGCTGTTCGGAGATGTTAACCCGTCCGGTCATTTGGCGGAAACCATGCCCTTGCGGCTACAGGATACCCCAAGCTATCTGAATTTTCCGGGAGATCGCGATGAATGCTGCTACGGAGAGCGTATCTATATCGGATACCGCTGGTATGAAAAAACCGAGCGAGCGGTTGCTTTCCCCTTCGGACACGGTCTGTCTTATACCAATTTTTCCATATCGGATGCGCGAATCAACGGGAATGCCGTTACTTTCCGGGTCAAAAACATCGGTGACCGCGCAGGCAAGGCTGTCTGCCAACTGTATGTCGGACAGGATTCTCCGATCTGTGACCGCCCGGTCAAGGAGCTGAAGGGCTTTGCCAAGGTTGCGCTTGAGCCGTGGGAGGAAAAAACCGTCCTGCTTACTCTTGACGATCGTTCCTTCGCGTTTTACGATACTGTTTGCCACGCATGGCGCGCAACAAGCGGAACCTACACGATCTCCATCGGGTTTTCCTCTGCAGATATCCGTGCCGTTCTGAAAACCGATATTCTTGAAAAAAATCCTCCGAAAGCACCGATTACCCGGAATTCACTGATCGGCGATCTGGTAACAGATCCCGCCTACCATTACGCGGCGGAGGATGTTCTGAGACGGATTTTTTCTCCGGATCTCGCCTATGAAATTGAGCAGTTCGGTTTTACCATGAATGTTCCGCGTTTCAAACGCTGGCGCGGAAGCGCACTCCGCCAGTTCATCGAATACCGCCGCGGCGAATTGACGGAGGACGACCTTGCTGCAATTCTTGCGGACGCCGAAAAGAAGCGCACCGAATAACCCTTTCCTGTCCGAAGAAAACTCCGACAAGTGAGTTTTTCCAGCAGGATGCAGTCCTGTGCAAGACGGTTTTCGGTAAAACGTGTTCTTTTGCCTGCCGAAAGAATTGTGATGATTGATTTTCCCTTTTTGTTTTTTCTGGTGCACCGTATAAAAGGAGCCCGGTCGACATTCTTTTGCCGACCGGGCTCCTTTCGGAGATTGTTGTTCTAACTGCCCAGGGCGCAAACTTTCCCTTTGTATGGAGGAAACGATACCTGCGGAAAGGAGATCGCCTGAGCAATCGGAAGCAGGAAAGTGAAATACAAGGACAGAAAAAACTTAGATACTGAAAACTGCATTTACAAAAACAGGGGATTCGTTTACACGGGATGTGTCGGGAGATGGGTGGACACAATCTGTTTATCCCCTTGATCACTATATTGAAATGGCACAAAAAGCTTGCGATTAGCATCCAGAGACAGAGACTGCCATCAAAGAGCGTACGGATAAACTGCGCTACGTATCACGATAGGGATCCCTTCAAAAAAAGTGGGATATCATATTGTGCGCCGTCAGCGGCTGAGCTATAAGCGTTCCTATATCAAGAATGAGCGTAACGCCTATACCTGCCGTTTGCACCGCGCTTATGCAGATGCGGATGTGCTTTACAATATGAAGCCGATCATCAATGACGGAGAACTGATTTTCGGGCTGCCGGATACAGGTGTGCTTTCCTGTGAGTTCAAGAATTGTGCAAACTATGGT
>JAXFQY010000095.1:0-24699 GCA_034178705.1 Eubacteriales bacterium
AAAAAACAATCCGGTTATACGCCCGACTTCTTTGAAAGTGTAGGGACGCTTGGCGAAACGATACCGGTCTCTTTGTAACCTCTGCGGTCGGTGAGCCCCCGGTGTCCGTTTTTGAGTAGGAAACATACGGCAGCTTGAAAAAGGCATGTTCCGGTTATTCATAAGCCGTACAATCACTGAACTTTTGCCATTTTCCTCGGGGAAGGACACAAGCTGTTTTCGAACAGAAATAGAATGATCAAAAAAAGAACTGCCCCGCAAAAGAAGCGGGGCAGTCCGGAAGTAGAGAATTACTGTTTGTTTTTAAAGGATTCCTCGACGGCGACAGCAACTGCGACGGTTGCACCGACCATCGGGTTGTTGCCCATGCCGATCAGACCCATCATTTCGACATGTGCCGGAACAGAGGAGGAACCTGCAAACTGAGCGTCGGAATGCATTCTTCCCATGGTATCGGTCATGCCGTAGCTGGAAGGACCGGCAGCCATGTTGTCCGGATGCAGGGTACGACCCGTACCGCCGCCGGAAGCAACGGAGAAGTATTTGACACCGTTTTCAACGCACCACTTCTTGTAGGTACCGGCAACCGGATGCTGGAAGCGGGTCGGGTTTGTGGAGTTTCCGGTGATGGATACGCCGACTTTCTCAAGACGCATAATCGCAACACCCTCCGGGACATTATCCGCACCATAGCACCGAACTTTTGCACGGTCTCCCTCCGAGTATGCGGTTTCACTGATGATCTTGACTTCCTCGGTGAAAGGGTCAAACTCGGTCTCTACATATGTAAAGCCGTTGATTCGGGAAATGATGAACGCCGCGTCCTTTCCGAGACCGTTCAGAATAACGCGAAGCGGTTTCGTGCGGACCTTGTTTGCGTTCAGCGCAATCTTGATTGCTCCTTCTGCGGCTGCGAAAGATTCATGACCGGCAAGGAAGCAGAAGCAATCTGTGGATTCTGAAAGAAGCATGGAGGCAAGGTTTCCGTGCCCGAGACCGACCTTCCGGTTTTCTGCGACAGAGCCGGGAATGCAGAAGCTCTGAAGTCCGATTCCGATTGCGGCAGCAGCGTCAGAGGCTTTCTTTGCGCCCTTTTTCAAGGCGATAGCAGCGCCGACCGTATAAGCCCAAACGGCATTTTCAAAGCAGATCGGTTGGGTTTCGCGGACGATTTTATCACAGTCGATTCCGGCGTCCAGTGTAATCTTTTTGCATTCTTCAATGGAGGAGATGCCGTATTCGGCGAGGACAGAGTTGATTTTGTCAACGCGTCTCTCATAATTTTCAAAAAGTGCCATTCTTCCTATCCTCCTTCAATTACTGCTCGCGCGGATCAATATATTTGACCGCTTCTTTGAATCTGCCGTAGGTGCCCATCGACTTTGTGTACGCCTCGCCCGGCTCCATGCCGTGCTTGATGAAATCGGTCATTTTCCCGAGGGAAACGAACTCATAACCGATGACCTCATCGTTTTTGTCAAGAGCGAGACGGGTTACATACCCCTCCGCCATTTCCAGATAACGAACGCCTTTTGCCTTGGTTCCGTACATGGTACCGACCTGGGAGCGTTTTCCCTTCCCGAGATCTTCGAGGCCGGCGCCGATTGTCAAACCGCCCTCGGAGAATGCGGACTGCGTTCTGCCGTATACAATCTGAAGGAACAGTTCGCGCATAGCGGTGTTGATCGCGTCGCAGACAAGGTCCGTGTTCAGCGCTTCCAGAATCGTCTTGCCGGGAAGAATCTCCGCAGCCATGGCGGCAGAATGCGTCATGCCCGAGCAACCGATTGTCTCAACCAGTGCTTCTTCAATAAC
The DNA here is from genome assembly GCA_034178705.1 of Eubacteriales bacterium. GTDB lineage: Bacteria > Bacillota > Clostridia > Oscillospirales > CAG-272 > RUG12395. The sequence continues at coordinate 1,816 of JAXFQY010000095.1, forward strand.
ACCGTCCTTGACATTCAGGGTCAGTTTGCACGCACCCTGCTGAGGGGCACACCAGCCGACACCGTGTGTCAGACCGGAAATATCCGTGATCTGTTTTGCCTGAATCCATTTACCTTCTTCGGGAATGGGTGCCGGCCCGTGCATCGGTCCCTTGCGAACCGTACACATATTCTGCACTTCGCTGGAATAAACGATTTCGCTCATTTTTCTATCTCCTTATTTGATTACTTTTTGATAACTTCACCATAGCAGACACCGAATGCGCAGGCTGCGTTGGCTTCATCTGTGTCCAGATGGCAGGCAGCGCTGAACTTCGGGCTGACGCGGACGACCACGTCGTCAAACACGGTCGTTCTTTCGCTTTCAATCTTCACACAGACGATTTCCTTATCGGAAACACCGAATTTTTCTGCGTCTTCGGGGGTGAAGTGGATATGGCGCTTTGCAATGATCGTTCCCTCAGTGATCTCGAGGGAGCCGGCCGGTCCGACAATACGCATCGGGGCAGAGCCAGCAAGGTCGCCGCTTTCCCGTACCGGTGCTGTCACGCCGAGTGTGCGTGCATCGGTAAAGGAAATCTCAACCTGCGTTGCTTTGCGCGCCGGTCCGAGAATGATAACATTCGGAATCGATTTTTTCGGCCCTTCCAGTGTAACGCGCTCCTCGCAGGCATACTGCCCGGGCTGGCTCAGGTCCTTCTTGTGAGTCAGTGTGTGCCCTTTCCCGAAGAGGACCTCAATGTCGCTCTCGGTCAGGTGAACATGCCTTGCGGAGGTTTCAACAAGTACCTTGCTCATTTTATTTTTCCTTTCCAATATGTAATCCGATTGAAGTGACAAATGATTCACAATCAAATTTTATTATAACACCGCTTTTCCGATAAATCAAGACCGGATGTCGAAAAAAGGGAATGACTCTGAAAAAACAGTACAGATAAGAAAAGTGCTTGCCCTTGTATCAAAGCCGTTTCCCCGTCGTCCGGAGGGCATCTGTTATTCGGAGAGAAAAATACCGGCCGGAGTTTTCACTCCAACCGGTATTTTCCGTTCGGTAAGATCATGCCGTTTCTTTTTCGGAGAAACGGTTATGCATTGAAAAAGCGGGACAGAAATTCGCGGGTTTTCGGGTTTTTCGGCGCGGTGAAAATCTCTCCGGGAGCGGCATCCTCACAGATTACCCCGCCATCCATAAAGACAACTCTGCTGGCAACATCGCGGGCAAATGCCATTTCATGTGTCACAATCAGCATGGTGAGACCTTCCTTTGCAAGGTCCTTCATAACCGTGAGCACTTCTCCGACCATCTGCGGATCCAGTGCACTTGTCGGCTCGTCAAAGAGCAGGACTTCCGGTCCCATGGCAAGGGAACGGGCAATAGCGACGCGCTGCTTCTGACCGCCTGAAATCTGATGGGGTTTTGCGTTGAGGAAGGGAAGCATACCGACCTTTTCAAGGTAGAATTTAGCGCGTTTTTCTGCTTCCTCCTTCGGTGTACCGAGAACGGTTGTCTGACCGATGACACAATTGCGGAGCACGGTCATATTGGCGAAAAGGTTGAAGCTTTGAAAGACCATTCCGACCTTGGCCCGGTAACGGGAGAGGCTTTTCATTTCGGTTACATCCTCTCCGCGGTAAAGGATCTGACCGCCTGTCGGCGTTTCCAGCAGATTGATGCAGCGAAGAAGAGTGGACTTGCCGGAGCCGGATGCACCGATAATGCAGGTAACATCACCCCGGTTGACCGAGAAGTCAATATCCCGCAGAACTTCATGTCCCCCGAAGGACTTGGAGAGGTGCTGAACGGAAAGAATATTTTCACTCATCCCCGTGTCACCTCCTCTGTTTCTTTTTTGGGATAACTGTACAGTCCGCTGGTCAGGGCCAATGTATCTTCCGTGTTCAAAGAGTAATTCTGCGGTCCCTGGAGCTTCTTTTCCGCAAGCCGCAGCAACTTCGACGAGGTGACTGTCATAATCAGATAAACAATCATCGTTACCGTAAACGTCTCAAAGTAGACATAGGAGGAACCGACGATCTGATTGGAGACAAAGAACAGCTCTACTGTACCGATAACCGAAAGAACACTTGTATCCTTGATGTTGATAATCAGATTGTTTGTAATCTGCGGCAGAATATTTCGCAACGCTTGCGGAAGAATGACATAGAGCATCGTCTGTGTATGCGACATTCCGATGGATTTCGCTCCCTCGGTCTGACCGTTGTCGATGGAAATGATTCCCCCGCGCACGGTTTCCGCCATGTAGGCGCCGGTATTGATGGAGACGATGAAAAAGGCGGCAAACCACATCGACATGAAGATGTGCAGATATTGCATGGCACCGTAGTAGATGAACATTGCCTGTACCATCATCGGGGTTCCGCGGAACAGCTCAACATATCCGGTGCAAATTGTCTTCACGACGGAGAGAGCAACTTTTTTTACGGGATGATCCTTTTTCGTTACCGGTATTGTCTGGATAATTCCGACGATAAAGCCGATGATACAACCGATCAAGGTACCGACAATCGCGATCACAAGAGTTCTTCCTGCGCCCGCAAGAATGTTCTCCCAGTTGTTTTTGAGAATATAGAGAATTCTTGCGCCGTATCCCTGAGGCATCGTTGTTTACGACCTTTCGTCAGTTCTGGTTTAAGGGCTGGACGCGGATGGCTTCATCCATCATATCTTCAAAGTCATCGACTGTCATCTTGGAAAGAACGGAATTGATTTTTTCCACAAGCTCGGTATTTCCCTTCTTGCAGGAGATACCAATGTTGATTTCCTCATCGGAGACTTGGAAGTCACCATCGGTTCCGGTGAAAGCAACGAGCTTCAGCTCCGGATAAACAGCAACGGCAGCCATGGCGGTCGGCAGATCGGTGACAACAAGGTCGGCATTGCCGCTTGTCAGATTGACAATCATAGCACCGCTGGTTTCGGCAGGGGTGAGATGGTTGACATTCGGAATCTGGGGAATGCAGGTATCATTCCAAACGGTGTTGATCTGGCTGATGGCACGGGCGCCTGCAAAATCGGAAATGGACTTTGCATTGGCATACTGACCGTCAGCTTTGACCAGGGAGACAATCGAGGCATAGTAGTAAGGAACGGTGAAGTCAACCTGTTCTGCGCGGTCAGTCGTAATGCTTTGACCTGCAATGACGCAGTCCACCTTGCCGGCGTTGACGGCAAGCGGAAGGGTGTCCCAGTCAATTTGATAAACAAGCACACCGTCATAGCCAAGCTCGGCGGCGATTTTCTTTGCAACGATAACATCATAGCCGTACGCATAATTGGAACTATCCGCGATCTGGACAGCACCGTTGGCATCGGTTTTCTGTGACCAGTTGTAGGGGGCGTAAGCACATTCCATGCCTACGCGGAGATAATTGCCTTCCTTGGAGCCGCAGCCTGCGAACAGGGCGGTCAGTAACAGGAGCATCAGAGCGGCGAGGAGGAGAGAAACGATTCTTCTCATGGTTGGGGTTCCTTTCTGTAATAAAAAATTGCCGTCTATGTAATGAAACATCTACGGCAATACAATATGAATATTTATTGCAAAAAGTAGATGGCTCTCCACATGAAGTGACAGTCCGCAACATATTCTGTTACGACCCAGCACCGGGGTTGGCGATCCCGGCACTTCGGCGTACCCCCCTTTCCTCCGAGCCTTGCCGGCTTTTTATCGGAGTACTGATGGTTAACGCGCCTCCATCACATATTCAGCTTTGCAAATAGGATACGCGCACAAAGCAAATTTGTCAAGTGCTTTTTTTCTTTTTTTTAATTTTGGTCATTTCTGACCGGGAATTTCAGATAAAAAAGGCTTAACTTTGTTGTTTTTGTAGGTAAAAAAGCGGATTGTTAAATCGTTTGTGACGATCGAAGCGGAAATTTCACTCCATCTCCATTCCTTTTTTCGGGAAAGATTCGGGAAAAAGACTGTTGCGTTGCCGTCTGCGGAGACACGGGTAACAAGCGCCTCGGAGCAGTAGGGGAGAAGTTGACGGTAGATGCTTGCTCCGCCAATAACGAAGATATCTTCTGTCGGAAAGCGGGAAAGAGCGGAGCGGAGCTCCTCCAGACTGCGGCAGACGGTGAGATTTTCTTCTTCGGGAAGCTGCACATCCGATAAAACAAGGTTGACGCGATTCGGAAGCGGTTTCCCTCCCGGAAAGCTGCGCAGGGTATTTAATCCCATCACAACAACCTTTCCCGCCGTTGTTTCACGAAAAAATTTCATGTCGGCGGGAATCCGGAAAAGGAGATTGTTGTTCCTTCCGATTCCCCAATTGCGGTCGACAGCAACAATGGCTTTCATGTTTCCTCCTCAAATGGCAACAGGAATTTTCTCTCCGAGCTCGTGATACCGGTAATTTTCAAGGATGAAATCGTCCGGCGTGAAGTCGTAGAAGTTTTTGATATCGGGATTGATCCGGAGAATCGGTGCGGGGTACGGATCCTTTTGAATCATGCTTTCAACGATTGGAATATGGCGGTCGTAAATGTGCGCATCTGCAATGACATGAACGAATTCTCCCGGAACAAGACCGGAAACTTGGGCCATCATCATCGTCAGTGCGGCATATTGGACAACGTTCCAGTTGTTCGCTGTCAGAAAGTCGTTGGAGCGCTGGTTCAGAATGGTGTTGAGACGATTTCCCGAGACATTGAAGGTCATGCTGTATGCGCAGGGATAAAGAGCCATTTCCGAAAGATCTGCGTGGACATAAAGATTGGTCAGAATTCGGCGGGACGCGGGGTTGTTTTTCAGATCGTAGAGAACCCGGTCAACTTGGACGAACATTCCTTCCTTGTATTTGTGCTTTACACCGAGCTGATAGCCGTATGCCTTTCCGATAGAACCGTCTTCATCCGCCCAGGCATCCCAGATATGGGTTTTCAGTTCGCGGACGTTGTTTGATTTTTTCTGCCAGATCCATAAAAGTTCATCAATCGAAGATTTGAGAGCAGTCCGGCGGAGCGTCAGAATAGGAAATTCCTTTGAAAGATCATAGCGGTTGACAATACAGAATTTTTTGACGGTATGGGCAGGAACACCGTCCTCCCAGTGCGGCCGGACAGGGAGATCGGCATCGGAAAAGCCGTTTTCAATAATATCGCGGCAGTTGCTGATAAACAGCTCGTCGGCGTAGCTCATGTGTTTCTCCTTTGCATAATCGAATGCGGTAACAGTATAGCATAGAATGTATTCCGATTGCAAGACAAAATATGGGGAAGATCAAAAAACAGACTTGACATTTATCAGAAGATGCTGTATAATACCATCGTTCGCAGGCATGGTTTAGTGGTAGAACTTCAGCTTCCCAAGCTGACTGTGCGGGTTCGATTCCCGTTGCCTGCTCCATATGGGGGTAACCATTTTGCTCCCGCCACGAAAAACCCCTGATTTTCAGGGGTTTTTCGTGCTTTTGTGGGGCAAAAACACTCGCCTTTCACCATTGCACTTTTTTATGAGCCTTTTGGTCTCGAATCAGCTACATTGTGCGATACAGTGCTAAGGAGTAAACTATGGCGCTTGAAAGATCGGTGTTAACTGATGCAATCATTTCTGATTTGCTGATGAAAAACTACGGAATATCTGTAGTTTCTGTTCAAAAGTTAAAACTCGGAACTGCAAATTGTTATCGTATTTCTGATGGAGATAGATATTACTTTCTCAAAGAATTTCAAAGTTCTTTTTCAGAAATCAAGATCATTCAAGAAGCGAATCTTTTGAATTTCCTCACCACTACGGATATACCGACTACACATTTTTATAAAACGGTTGACAATAAGTTTGTAATTCATTATCAAAATCATATTATTTGTGTAGAAGAGTATGTTGAAGGTCAGGCTTACGGCTATGATGATTTTCCCCCCAAATTGCTACCCCAAGTTGGGAGAATGCTTGGCAAACTTCATGCTTCATTAAAGGATTATTCTTTACCTCTTGATCTGTCGGGAAAATGGCTTGCATCTTTTTCGGCGGGAAATATGACAGCACAATACGATACGCTGATAGATATTGCTAAAAACAAGAGTCATGATAGAAATGTTGTACGGATCATGGATGATTTGGAATACAAAAAAGAGTTGGCAATCCGATGCGAAGAATATATAAAGTATTATCGTGGTGTTACATATTGCTCGACCCACGGTGACTATCAAGGTTGTCAGTTGATCTTTAATGGTGAAGAAGTAAAAGCGGTAATTGATTTTTCTTCGGCTTGTACTTTACCGGTAACATGGGAGATTATGCGATCTTTTGTGCAATCATCGAAACAATGCAGGGATAGTGCATCTGTGGATGTTGATGCTTTTTGTTCGTATGTACGTGAGTATATAAAGTTTTTTAATCTTACAAAGACAGATATGATTTCTATGCCATATGTTTATTTGTTTCAACTTGCCCGTAGTAAATATGGATACCCTCAATATCTGAATTCTGATTCTCCTGATAAAGAAGGTTTGTTGCGATTTGCTTTTTGGCGAACACAAATATGCCGCGAGGTAGAGCGAAAAGCGGAAACAATTTCAAATGAACTACTGAAACTAATGTAGAAGGGTAGAAAGCAATAGATTCAATTATTAAGAGTTGCATTTTAGTATTATGAGCACAAACTTCGTAAAAGGGCGCAGCATGCGCCCTTTTTGCTTGACTCCCTTGACTCGACGGTGGTTACGTATGTCTATGTACACGCCCTTCCTCGCGTTGAAAAGAAGACAATCTGCGCTCCTCCTCCGAATCTTAGCAAGTATCCTTTTGCTTTGGGGCAAAGGGGGAAACCAAAAGAAGGGTTCAAAGGAAGGGCAAAATACAAAAAAACGGACCTAAACGCAGGTCCGTTTTTGGTGGAGACAACTGGAATCGAACCAGTGACCCCTTGCATGTCAAGCAAGTACTCTAACCAGCTGAGCTATGCCTCCGTGAGTGTCACGGCTGATAGTATAGCATATCGTTTTTCGTTTTTCAAGAGGTTTTTGAAAAGTTTTTTCAAAAAGTGTTGTTTTTTCCGTCTGGCTCTGTTATGATACATTTATCAAAAAGAAACAGGAGCAACCATATGTGTGTGAATATCGGAATTGACATCGGAGGCAGCACAACCAAAATTGTGGCAACGGAGGAACGGGAAGGGGAACTCAAGCTGTATGCCCCGATTTTTGTGCGGGCAGCCGACCCGATGACCTCCCTATACGGTGCCTTCGGTAAGTTTACCGACACAAATGGATTGGCGCTTTCTGACGTACGAAAGGTTATGGTCACCGGTGTTGGAGCCGGCTGCTTGAAAAAGCCGCTCTATTCGCTCTCCTGTCAGCGGGTTTCGGAATTTGAAAGCATCGGCCTCGGCGGGCTCTACCTGACCGGTCTTGACCGTGCCATCATCGTCAGCCTTGGAACCGGAACCGCTAATGTCTATGCCGAACGGGGAAAGGTGAGTGAGTATTTGGGCGGTACCGGAGTTGGTGGCGGGACGTTGATTGGCCTTTCTAAACTGCTTCTGGGGATGGATAACGTTCAGCATGTCCATGAGCTGGCGCTGACCGGGAATCTCAACAATATTGACCTTCGTGTTATGGATATTTCCACAAAGGAATCTTTCCCGGAGATGCCGATGGACATTACGGCGTCCAATTTCGGAAATATCAGTGATATTGCCGAGCGCGCCGATATGGCTCTCGGAGTTTTTAATATGGTTTTTGAGACCATCGCTACGATTTCCATTTTTGCGGCACGCTCCAAGGGTACAAAGGATATTGTGTTGACGGGGAACCTGACCGGCTTTGAAATCTGCCACAGAATTTTTGAAAATCTCGGAAAAATTTTCGGGGTTAACTTCTATATCCCCGAGTATTCTCGTTTTGCTACTGTCATCGGAGCCGCTTTGCAGGCGTGATCTTCCTTTGGCTGTCAAAGAACCTCTATAAACAATTTCTGAGTGCCCCGGCGGATTGAACCGCCGGGGCACCTGTTTGAAAAACGAATAATTTGGCAAATAACTGTAACCTTTCCTTTCAAAAAGCGTTTTAGAGGGTGAGAGGAAAAACAAGCCGAACACAAACACCTCTTAGTTTAGGAAAGGATAAAAATATGAATGAAGAAACGATTGTGAAAAGATTGTGGCAGAAGGAAAAAGGCAGAGACAACAGCAGGAGGACGATCGGTATGAGTGATGAGAAAATTGTGGAAATGTTCTTGCGGCGGGATGAAGCGGCGATCGAACGCAGTAAGGACAAGTACGGCAAACGAATTCTGGGGATCGCCTATGACATTACCCTTGACCGGCAGACCGCCGAAGAAGTGGAGAACGATACTTACTTTCAGGCGTGGGAAAGTATTCCTCCGAACACACCGTACACCTATCTTTTCGCTTTCCTGGCGCGAATTGCACGGAATCTTTCACTGAGTTTTTGCCGTGAGCGGAGCCGACTGAAGCGCAGCGGGCATCTGGTAGAGCTGTCAGAGGAGCTGGAGGAGTGCGTTCCCTCGGGCGAAAGCGTAGAAGCCGAGCTTGAAGTTGGTACTCTGGCGGACAGTATCAGCCGTTTTCTGTATTCCCAGTCCAAGGAAAAGCGACAGATCTTTTTGCGTCGATACTGGTTTTTGGACTCGGTGGAAAGCATTGCCGATCGTTTCAACAAAAAGGAAGGCAGTGTGAAAACAATCCTCTTCAGACTCCGGCAGGAGCTGAAAGCGTTCCTGAAAAGGGAGGGATACCAAGTATGAACGGAAATATTATTTTGAAAGAGATGTCTGGGATCGACGAGAACTTAATCCGGGAGGCGGAGAAAATACCAAAAAGGAAAGTCAAAAAGAAGTATTTTATCGAATTCGGAGCCAGTCTTGCGGCGGCTTTAGCGATTACCTTCGGGGTTACCCATCTGGTGAAATCTATGGAAGCGCCGCCCCTCCTGGTGTTGAGCGGAAAAAATGTCATCAACCTCTCGAACGGCTCAGGTTATGAAGGAATCCATGCCGGGGATCCCTCGGAACTGGAAAACGGGAATCCCTGGTCGGAAGAGATGAAGATCAAAAAGCTTCCGGTTTTTTCTTCCAGTTCACTTAACCCGAATGAAGAGAAAATGAAAAAAGCCATCCTGGAGGCTGCTGAATTCCTTGGATTGGATACAGACAGTCTGACAATCGAAAGCAACCTTTACGGTGAGGCAGAGATCGCGCGGTTCCGGGAAACCTGGAAGGGGTACGGCGTTCCCGATGAGGAAATCGAAAGAATGTTGAAAAACACCATCCCGTTGCAGACGGTGGAGGCAAAACAGAACGGAGTTTCTCTTACGGTCGACACTGCGTTTACGATAACAATCCGGTTTGAAAACGGCGTGGTTTTACCGGACGGATACGATTTCGGTAAGAATGCCAGCCGGGAAGAACGGCAGAAAACCGGGGCGTACCTCTTGGAGAAATACGGCGGACTTCTCAACATGAAAAAGCCTACGATCAATCTTGACGGAATATACAAGGGCAGTATTGAGTATTACGATGCTGGGAGCAGCAATCAGGATCAGCTGGTCAATTACAGCCTGAACATTTTGCGGTTCTCTCCCAACGGGAGGGGAGAACTGTATCTGATCCGAATCCATACAAACAACGAATGCGAAAAGATTGCGGATTATCCTATTCTTACCGCCGATAAGGCAAAGCAGCAGCTTGCCGAAGGGAATTATCTTTCTTCTGTACCGTATAAACTGACGGGAAATGAAAAAATCGGAAAAACAGAGATCATTTATCTGTCCGGTCTGGGCTATGAATATGTGATGCCGTATTACCGTTTCCTTGTCAAACTTCCGGCAGAATTTGAAAGCGAAAGCACTTACGGTTGTTATTATGTTCCGGCAGTTGAGGGAAAATATCTTGTCGGAATGGAACTGGATCGGATCCGGTTTAATGAATGAAACGGAGCACTTATTTTTGTGAAGGCTTCTCCTGAGAGAAAAAATCAGGCAATCTGTTTTCGGTCGGTCGGCTCCGTGAGCGGACCGACCGAAAGTTTTTTACCCCAAATACGGGGATTATCCGCCGTTTTGCAAAAAACGGTTGAATTGCGGACAGAATAATGCTATAATCAAATTATCATCAGAATCTGCTCTTTCTGATTCTGTGCAGGAGGGTCTTTCATGCTGGATTTTATACGGGTTGCAGCTGCTGTCCCGGAGGTTTCGGTCGGTAATGTCGAGGAAAATGTGAAAAGGATGATTGAGAAAGCGGAGGATGCGGAAAAAGACAAGCCGCAGCTTCTTGTTTTTCCGGAGCTGTCGCTGACCGGCTATACCTGCGGAGACCTTTTCTTCCAACAGTCTCTCCTTGCTGCCGCCCGCGACGGATTAAAGCGGCTTCTTTCTTACAGCCAACGTTCGGAAACCATTCTTGCCGTTGGTCTGCCTCTTGAAATCCGAGGCAGACTTTTCAACTGTGCAGCGGTTTTGTCCGGCGGTCAGATTTACGGAATTATCCCGAAAACCTATATTCCTACGTATAACGAATTCTATGAGAGACGCTGGTTCAGCTCGGGAGCAGAGCTCATCGACGGGGACTATTCCTGTACTGAGCTGTCGCTCGGAGAGCTGCCGCAGAAAACGGTTTATGTCGGCAGATCGGTTCTGTTCGACACGGGAGACTTCCGGTTTGGTGTCGAAATCTGCGAGGATCTGTGGGCAACCGTTCCCCCAAGCAGCCTGCTTTCTCTGAACGGAGCGGAGGTTATTCTCAATCTTTCCGCAAGCAATGAAACAATTTCCAAGCGTCGTTATCGCCGCTCCCTTGTGCAGCAGCAATCGGCAGCGCAGCTCAGTGCCTATATTTATGCTTCCGCAGGTTGTTCCGAATCCACGACCGATCTGATCTTCTCCGGGCACAGTCTGATCTGCGAAAACGGAAGGATTCTGGCGGAGAACCGGAAAACAATTGACACGGATTATCTTCTTATCAGTGATATTGATCTCGGTAAGCTTCGTGCTGACCGCATGAAAATTAAAACCTTTGCACAGAGTGCAGCGCTCTGCGGCGCAGGCAAAGGCTATCGTTTTGTTTCACTGCCATGCCGTCGGGACGAGAATGATCTGCGGTTTTATTCGGTAGACAAGCTTCCCTTTGTTCCGAATGCAAAGCGCGACCGAACCGAGCGCTGTCTGGATATTTTTGAAATGCAGGTCATGGGACTGAAAAAACGAATGGATGTGACCGGTGCGCGTCCGGTGGTCGGTGTTTCCGGCGGTTTGGATTCCACTCTTGCCCTTCTGGTTTGCACAGAGGCTGTCCGCCGTTCCGGTCGTCCGGCAACCGATGTTGTCGGTATAACCATGCCTTGCTTCGGGACAACCGATCGTACCTACCGAAATGCTTTGCGTCTGATGGACAGTCTCGGGATCACCTCTCTGGAGATTCCGATCAAGGCAGCGGTTGAACAGCATTTTGCGGATATCGGTCAGGATCCTGCGCAGCTGGATCTAACTTTTGAGAATGCACAGGCAAGAGAGAGAACGCAGGTTTTAATGGACTACGCCGGAAAAATCGGCGGTTTTGTGGCGGGGACCGGTGATTTGAGTGAGCTTGCGCTGGGCTGGTGCACATATAATGCCGACCATATGAGCATGTACGGAGTCAATTGCGGCATCCCAAAGACGCTTGTGCGCTGGATGATTGACAGCATTCTGGAGTACGACCGTTTCCGGGAGAGCGCGCCGGTACTGCAGGATATTCTGAACACACCCATCAGTCCGGAACTTCTTCCGCCGGATGCGGAGGGGCAGATTGCTCAGCAGACGGAGGAAATCGTGGGACCGTATGCTCTGCATGATTTTTTCCTGTATTATACTGTCCGCTATGGCTTTTCGCCGGAGAAAACATTTGCCCTTGCCTGCAAAGCTTTCTCTCTCGATTTTGACTGTGCTACAATCAAAAAATGGCTGATTACCTTTTACCGCCGCTTCTTTTCTCAGCAATTCAAAAGAAGCTGCCTTCCGGACGGCGTAAAGATCGGAAGCATTTGCCTTTCCCCCCGCGGTGATTGGCGAATGCCGAGCGATGCGAGTGCCGCGCTTTGGATCCGGGAGGCGGAAAAACTTCCTGTTTGATACGGGAATTGATACGGAAATTTCAGAAGAAACACAAACCTTCCGTATTTGTCATTGAAAAAGCGGAAAACCCATGTTATACTAAATAAAAAATAAATTATTTTAAGGAGGAATGAAGAAAATGAAATATGTATGTAATGTCTGCGGTTGGGTCTATGATGAGGAAGTCGGGGATCCGGAGAACGGCATCGCTCCCGGTACGAAATTTGAAGATCTTCCCGACGATTTTGTATGTCCGCTGTGCGGCGTTGACAAGGAAAACTTCAGCAAGGAAGAATAAAAACGAATGCACGCGGCTGCTTTGCCGCACGCAATTCAGGGACTGCCCCACTCCGGGTGAGACAGTCCCTTCTTCTTGTTTTGTTATTTTCGAGATTGACGGCAGATCGGATTTCTCCGACTTATTCAAAATACGCTGACGGGGAAACGCCGTAATACTTTTTGAAGACTCTGGAAAAATAACTTACATTGGAAAACCCGAGGTAGTCCGCCGTCTGATTGACGTTCATGTAAGTGCTGCGCAGCAGATAGGCGGCATGACGCATACGAAGACTGAGAATATAATCGTTGATTGTCATGTGTACGTATTTTTTGAATAGCCGCATGCAGTACTGCTTGGAATAATTGGTGTTTTGGCAAAGCTCATCCAAGGAAAGATTGCGCGTGTAATTTTCTTTGATGTATTTGATGATTTTGCTGACGGATGCCGGCATTTTGTTGTCCATCTGAAACTGTTCACAAAATGCCTGGGAAATATAAAACATCATTTCCGAAAACTGAAGCGCAAGCAAAAGCTGCATTTTGCCTGCACAATTAATCTGTGTGTCGATGCATCTCCGGAAAAGCAGTTCGATCTTTTGCGTCTGAGAGCCCATGGAAATTTTGTTATCAAATAAGAGATCTCTGTTTTCCCGCCTCTGCGAACCGTAGAAGGAATTTTCAATCGAGAGACTGTGCGGCGGAAAAAGTTCTTCCAACGGCTTGCTGCAAGTCGTAAAATCTCCGTCAAAATGGAAAAAAGTATATTCACAGGTGGTATCGGTATGCGGAGAGTACTGTGTGTTTTTCGGGACAAGTGCGATATCGCCTTTTTCGTAGGTATAATCTTTTCCGTCAATCCGGAAGCAACATTCTCCGTTGTGAAATATCACAAGCAGATTGACATCCATATGACGCCCGTTGTGACTCCATCCGCTTTTTTCAATGACCTTTCCGGTCATGCTGAGATAGGGCAGATGCTCAAAATTATACAGCAACATAGTTCCTCCGAAAGACAGTTGGCGAAAGAAAAATGCGAATTTCACACGTATGGAAGGTTTTCTGTTATTATACACCTTTTATTCGGAAAGTTCAATTGCAGAACAGTTCGTTTTTCTTATTTGTTTCATATTTTGAATCAAAACGACGGTATTGTGCATTCGGAGTGCCTCCCGTTTATCCCATTCCCAGAATTCCGGGGCATGCCATCGAAAACAAATAAATGCAAAAAACGCGGTGTTTTTATCTGCGGGGCAAGAGGGTGAGAAAAATGACTTTTATCGAAATAGCCGAAAATAAAAAACGTTACCTTGATCTGCTTTTGCTTGCAGATGAGCAGGAGGACATGCTCGACCGTTATCTGGAGCGTGGGACTATGTATGTTCTTGATGACTGCGGAGTGAAGTGCGTATGTGTTGTTACCGATGAAGGTGACGGCCTGCTGGAAATCAAAAATCTTGCTACGGATCCCGATTATCAAAGACATGGTTACGGAAGAAAAATGATTGAATGGCTTTCCGATCGCTATCGATCGGATTTTCGGATTATGCAGGTAGGGACCGGGGAAAGTCCGTTGACGCTTCCGTTTTATGAAAAATGCGGGTTTCAGTTTTCCCACAGGATCAAGGACTTTTTTCTTGTGAATTATGATCATCCGATTGTTGAGGGCGGCGTACGGCTTATTGACATGGTTTATTTCCGGAAGCTTTTGCACGGAGATAAATGACAGTTGTCTTGGTCGGTGAAGAAAAATGAAAAAATGGGGTTTCATCAATCCTTGTCCCGTTATTCCTGTACGACCCCCCCTCGGCAATTCCATATTTTGGATACAACCGATTCCTATTGAAAAACAGGTCGCTTTATGTTAAAATAATTTATATCTGTACGGAATAAGACATTCTGCTGTGTCCTTGGGCAGTTTTCTCTGGGGTCGATGAACCCGTGGAATCAGGACAAAGCTTTTTTCTAAAATCAATGGCCGCTAACGGATAGACACGGGGGGCCTCCAGATGGAGCAAAATAAAAAGAACATTTTAGATGGTCGCACGGTTGATTGCAATCAGCTGCCTTCGGAGCAGGAGCCGAAAAGCAAAAGAAAGAGATTACTTTGGACGGCGCTGTTTATCGCTCTTGCTGTTTTGAGCATTTGGGCTGTATCTGCGCAGGTTAAAGATTTTTCCCTACGGGATTTAGCTGATGCTCTTGCCCGTGCGGATTTCAGATGGTTGTTTGTGGCTGTGATCGCTATGCTCGGATTTATTGTGTTTGAAGCATGTGCTCTGCGGAGTGCGTGCAACGCACTCCGATATCCGACGTCATTCCGGTCGGATTGTATATATGCTGCCTCAGATATTTATTTTTCCGCTATCACGCCCTCGGCAACCGGGGGACAGCCTGCCTGTGCCTTTCTGATGATGCGGGATGGAATACCGGGAACGGTAACAACAGCGGTTCTTCTTCTGACTTTAGTTATGTATTCTCTTGCGATTCTCGTAATCGGATTTCTTTGCTTTGTGTTAAGTCCTGATGTTTTTCTCCGGTTCGGGACGCCATCAAAAATTTTGATCCTGACCGGATATGTTGTTCAGCTGGCTCTTTCTCTGTTCTTTTTTCTTCTTCTGAAAAGCGAGAATCTGTTGGAGCGCATCTGCCGGGGTGTTCTTCACTTTTTTGGAAAACTGCACTTGCTTCGCAATGAAGGGAAAAAGCAGGAAAAGCTTTCCGCTGTCATGAAAGAATACAGGCAGTGCGCCGCGCTTCTGTCGGGACATCGCACGCTGCTTCTCCGGTCTTTCTTCTTTAATTTCTTCCAGAGAGCGTCGCAAATTTCCGTTACTATGCTGGTCTATCTTGCTATGGGTGGAAACGCCGCGCATGCAGCCGACATATGGGCAATGCAGAGCTATGCCGTTATTGGGTCCAATTGCGTCCCGATTCCCGGGGCAATGGGCATATCGGATTATCTGATGCTGGATGGTTTCCGTGCCTTTCTTCCGCCGCAAA
This sequence comes from Eubacteriales bacterium, assembly GCA_034178705.1. Taxonomy (GTDB): domain Bacteria; phylum Bacillota; class Clostridia; order Oscillospirales; family CAG-272; genus RUG12395. Next base: position 17,167 of record JAXFQY010000095.1, read on the forward strand.
CGGCGGTTGTCATGGAGCTGCTCAGCCGGTCGCTTTCTTTTTATTGTTGTATTTTCCTGTGCGGTGTGATTGTTCTGTTTTTCTTCAAGCACCGTAACAGAAAGGGAGAAAAGAAATGATAGGGTTTTATAACTACACGGTAATACTTACATATCTCTCCGCCTTATCTGCCAGCACGGGGATTGTTGTGGCGCTTTCGGGAGCCGGGCATCCTTATTTAGGCTGCTTTTTCCTGCTTTTCTGCGGATTGTGCGATGCTTTTGACGGAAAAGTGGCAAGAACAAAGCCGAACCGTACAAGGACGGAGCAGAATTTCGGAATTCAGATTGATTCACTTTCGGACATTGTTGCCTTCGGTGTTCTGCCTGCCTGTATTGGTGCGGCCCTTATCCGGACCTCTCCTGTCTGTCATGCCTTTTATCGGAATTGTCCGTCTTTTTGGCTGATCGCCTCTGCAAAATTCATTTTATATGCGATATTGGTGCTGTATGTTTTAGCGGCGATGATCCGTCTTGCTTATTTCAATGTCACCGAGCAGGAGCGCCAGGAGAGGGAAGACGGGGAGCGAAAATTCTATCTCGGTCTTCCGGTTACCTCCGCATCTCTGATCTTTCCCCTTGTCATTCTTTTGCAGTATATTCTTCCAATGGATATTACCCCGGTGTATATCGGAATCGTTGTACTGACCGGGTTCTTGTTTCTTGCCCGTTTCCGTATCCGAAAGCCCGGACTTCGCGGTATCCTTGCTATGGTGGGAATCGGCGCAGCAGAATTTGTGCTTTTAATTCTGTGGAGATTATTTTTCCGGTGAAAGAAGGGCAGCAGATGCGAAGAGATGCGGGAATGAATGGAGAAGCGAAAGACAGCAGGATTCTTGCGTTTCTTTATCAAACGGTGCCGGGACGGATTTTGCTGAAGGTTCTGACCGGTCGTGCAATATCCAAACTGTGCGGCAGTTATCTGGATTCTCCTCTTTCAAGGTCGCTTATTTCCCGTTTTGTGCGGAAGTATCAGATTTCGCTCTCAGATTATACGGAACAGAGTTTTCCCTCCTTTAATGCGTTTTTCTCCCGGCAGATTAAGTCAGAGCTTCGCCCGATAACCGAGGATCCGGAGTCGCTGATTTCTCCGTGCGACGGGCTGATGAGCGCCTATCGGATCTCCGAAGGGACGGTACTTCCGATCAAACAGAGCACCTATACTGTTTCCGAGCTTCTCGGCGGTGACCCCGTTTCTCTGCGTTATTCGGACGGGGTCTGTCTGGTGTTCCGGCTTTGTGTGGATCATTATCACCGCTATTGCTATCTGGATTCCGGGGAAAAGGGTGTGAATATTTTCCTGCCCGGGAAGCTGCATACCGTTCGTCCTGTCGCGCTTGCGGAGTATCCGGTTTTTGTTCAGAACTGCCGGGAATATACCGTTATGAAAACCGCGCATTTCGGAACAGTGATTCAGGTTGAAGTAGGAGCTATGCTGGTCGGGAAGATTGTGAATCATCAGGCGGCGGGCAGCTTCCTGCGCGGGCAGGAAAAGGGGCTGTTCCGTTACGGAGGCAGTACGATTGTGGTTTTGCTGGAAAAAAACCGTGTGTTTCTTCCGGAGGAGTTCTTTCGGAGCACGGAGCAGGGAAGAGAGATCCCTGTCCGCATGGGCGAGTGCATCGGACGCTCCTGTGCCGTTCCTGAAATCCTGTCCTCAGAAAAATCGGCTGTAGCAGTGGCGCCTTGAGAAGAGGAAAAACCTCTGAAGATTCCTGAACAGAAAAAAGTCCCGCATGATGCTTGTCAGCACAGCATTGCGGGACTCTTTTTCTGTTATTCTCCCTTATACAGCGAAAGCGTATGGTTGTTATCACAGACACCGAGAAAAATGTTCTTTGCACTCTGATACCCCTGATCGGACAATTGCTTCTGAAGCCATTTTCTGTCAAGCCCCATTCGCTTGAGATTTTCCTCAAGGATCCGTCCGTCCATAATTACTTCCGCGGAGATCAGGTCGGGCTGCGGGGAAAGATTCATATCCGTCGGGTTGACAGGTCGTTTGGCGCTGACCGGGAGAATGGTCAGTCTGCCGTTGTATTCAAACACGGCGGTCTGAATGTCATTCAGATTGAAATATCCCTCCTGCCTGCACATAGCCATGAATTCGCTCAGGTCGAGTTTGGCTTTTTTCATGTTTTTTCGGTAAAGCTTTCCGTTATTCATGACAATTGTCGGTGTTCCGTTGATGAATTTACGAATGCGCGGAAATTTGCTGGATATTACGCTCAGCCCGAAAGCGAGGACTCCGTATACGATCATGGCAATGAGCGGCTTCCACGGCTCCTCCAGTTCGGTTGCCAGTTCTGCGGCAATCGAACCGATAGTGATACCCGTGATGTAATCAAAGAAATCGAGCTGTGACATCTGCTTGTGTCCCATTATTTTTGCAGTCAGGAACAACGCGGCAGCAGACAGCAGGGCTGTTAATACAACCTTCAGAAATTCCATTTTGATGCCTCCGGATCTTTTTTGTAAGTATTCCCCGGAGAAATGAGAAATAACCGGTTCCTGTTCAAAAGCATCCGAAGGCGCGCGCTGCTGCAATCAAGAAAAAATCAATGTCAGCATAGGTTGTGGCTGTTCCTGCCCCCCCAAAAAAAGGGGATTCTGAAAATCATGGGAATAGAATCCTTAGGTTGTTTCTTCCTCCGAAATCGCCGCGATGACCTCGCGTAGCGAAATTCCCTGTTCCCGCGCCACGCGGGCAAGATCCTCGTATTCATATTTTTCCCGTGTAACACCGAAGCCGGCGGAGTGCTTGATACGCATCGGTCCGAACGGAGTCTTCTTGGTTTCCGTGCGGCGCGCAAGGGTGCGGCGCCGGACAAGAGTTTCCCGTATGCCGAGTGTGGTTGTGTGACGAAAAAGCCGGCATGCGACTTCTTCTTTGCGGTCAATCGGGCAAAGAACGCAGAGAAGGAATCCGGGACGGGATTTTTTCATCCCTGCGGGGAGAGAAAAAACCTCCAGAGCCCCGGCATCGTACAGCATTTCCGATGCGAAGGCAAGCTCCTCAGCTGTCATGTCATCGAGATTGCAGGAAAACTGAACGACCGTATCGCTGTCGTTCTCGGTTTCTCCCAGAAACGCCCGAATGCAGTTCGCTGTGCTGAAATCTTTTGTTCCCATTCCGCAGCCGATTGCCGATACCTTCATGACCGGCATTTCCCCGAAGGCATCCGCAAAATACCGGAGAAGTGCCGCGCCTGTCGGCGTGCAAAGCTCGCCGCGGACGGAACCTCCGTAAATCGGGATGCCGCGCAGAATTTCCGCCGTGGCGGGAGCCGGGACGGGAAGAATACCGTGCGCACAGCGTACGGTGCCGCTGCCGACATGAATCGGGGAAACGATAACCTGCTCCGGCGCGAGCCGCTCCATCAGCAGGCAGACGGCCGTCACGTCCGCGACAGCGTCCATTGTTCCCACCTCGTGGAAATGAATTTCGTTTACCGGAACGCCGTGGACATGACTTTCCGCTTCCGCGATCAGCCCGTAAACCGACAGAATATTCTGCCTGACTGTATCGCTCAAGGGCAGGGAGGAAACAATGTGTTCGATCCCCTGCAGGGAAGCATGGCTGTGGTGCAGGTCGTTGTGCCCGTGAAAAGACTCCTGCTCCGGGGAGTTTTCGTGATTGTGGTGATGGTCAGACCCGGAAAGAGAAGTGTGAGAATGGACCTGTTCCTCTTCAAGGGTGAAATGCGCGCTTTCCTCGGCTCCGTTGATCCGAACCGATACATGCGTGCCCCGGATTCCGCATTTGCTTGCACTGCTGCGGGTGACCGAGATACCGGGAAGTCCGAGCGCATTCAGCTCGGCAAGAAAAGAATCGGGATTCGGCAACAGCTCCAGAAGAGCGGCTGTCAGCATATCGCCGGCTGCCCCCATCCCGCATTCCAGATAGAGAGTTTTCACTTTTTGGCCTCCATGTGATTGATTCTGGCGGCAAGGAATCCGGCGCCGAATCCGTTGTCGATATTAACGACGGACATTCCGCTTGCGCAGGAATTGAGCATGGTGAGTAGCGCAGAGACTCCGCCAAAGGAAGTGCCGTATCCGACCGAGGTGGGAACGCCGATGACAGGGCAATCGCAAAGCCCGGCGATGACGCCGGGAAGCGCCCCCTCCATTCCCGCAACGGCAATGATGACGGATGCGCTCATGATCTCATCCAAATGTGAAAGAAGTCGGTGCAGTCCCGCGACCCCCACGTCATAGATCCGCAGCACTTGATTGCCGAAAAATTCAGCGGTCAGTGCGGCTTCCTCTGCGGTCGGAATATCACTCGTTCCGCCTGTGGCAACCAGAATGGTTCCGATTCCGTCCGACTCCGGAAACCCGCCGACGACGCCAAGACGTGCTTCGGCATAATAATTCATATTGATTGTTTTTTTGATTGCTCCGGCTGCCTCGGCAGAGAGCCGGGTAAGCAGAATGCGACCGATATCGTTATTCTGCATGGCTCGGATAATACCAATCATCTGCTCCGGCGTTTTCCCGGCACCGAAAATGACTTCGGCTGCTCCCTGACGTACAGAACGGTGAAGATCAACCTTGGCAAATCCGAGTTCCTCAAACGGTTCCTTTTTCAGAGCAAGCAGCGCATCGTCAACCGATATTCTTCCGTCGCGGACCCCCTCCAGCATTTTTTTGATTTCTTCGTTCATTTCCGTACCTCCAGATCAAGAAGCACTGAGCTGTAATGTTTTTTCAGCTCAGAAACGATTTTTTCACGGTTTTCCATAACTTTGTCGAACTGGCTTTCTTTCACCTGAAGCTTCGCGCAGCCATGCAGGTAACGCACACGAAAGTCGGAAAAGCCAAGAGAGAAGAGGTAGTTTTCCGCAGCCTCGGTTGCCTGAAGCTTCGAAAGTGTGATTGGTTCCCCGGTCGGGATGCGGGTAGCAAGGCAGGCATAGGCAGGCTTGTCCCAGGTGAAGAGACCGGCTTCCCGGGAGCGGATACGGATTTCTTCCTTTGTCAATCCGCATTCCCGCAGAGGAGAGCGGACAGCAATCTCCCGTAAAGCCCGCATGCCCGGCCGGTCTCCTTCGTTATCAGACGCGTTGGTTCCGTCAGCAAGCAGGGAAAAGCCGTCCTGCAAAGCGGCGCGTATGATTTTTTCGAACAGAACGCGCTTGCAGTAATAGCAACGGTCTGACGGATTTTCCGTGACAGCCCGGCAGGCGAGAACATCAGTATCCAGTATGGTGAGCGGAGCTTTCAGTGCGTCGGCGAGCTTACGCGCGTCCGCTAATTCAAACTCCGGCTGAAAAGCCGATTTTACAAGATAGGCGTGGACCCGCGCACCGCTTTTCTGCGCCGCGTACAGCAGATAAGAGGAGTCCACACCGCCGGAAAAAGCGATTGCAACCTCCCGGTGCTCGGAAAAAAAATCGTTCAGCTTCATTTTTGCGTACCTGTTTTTCCGGAATCCGCAAAGAACACGTGTTCCTTTTTGAATGGATTCTGCTTGATTAACATATTATAACAGATAAAATGAATAAAAACAACTGCGCGCGGCGTTTTTTCTCAGAGGACCGGAGGCTTTCTGACTATAGTTTTTTCCTTTTCTGCCTGTGCGACCTGAAGTTAGCACTTAATAGGAAATGTGAAATAATTTTTTCAAAAACTTTCGTAAAAGGTCTTGACAAACCAAGAGGGAAGTGATAAATTATGCTTGTAATTAGCACTCGTTGTGTTTAAGTGCTAATTTGGGGTTGAATCAAGAGGAAAGTGAGGGAAGGATGTGAAACGTTCTGACGGTTTTCTGACCGAAAGGAAAAGCGGGATTTTGCGCACCGTTGTGGAATCCTATATTGAGAACGGTGAGCCGGTCGGCTCCAAGTATCTCTGCGAATGCGGACGTTTCTCCTGCTCCTCTGCAACAATCCGCAACGAAATGGCTGAACTTGAGGAGCTGGGTTATCTGGAACAGCCGCACACTTCCTCCGGGCGTGTGCCGACGGAAGCGGGATATCGTTTCTATGTCGACTGTCTGATGGAAAGCTACAACAGCACGACAAGTGATGTGGAGAAAATCAAGAAAGCCCTTCGCGAGAAGCGCGCGGAGTTGGATCAGATTCTGACACAGGCATCGCGTCTGGCATCCTCTTTGACCAATTACACCGGTGTTGCCCTGCGCCCCGGTAAGGAGGGCGGAAGTTTTGCCCGGTATGAGGTCATCTGCCTTTCCCCGCGCAGCCTGCTGCTTGTCATGATCAACCCGGACGGCAGTGCCAGAACCCGGAATTTGCGCACGGATTTTGACATTACCCAAGAGGAAACGGCTGCATTGGCCCGTACGCTGAATGAAAACATTGTCGGACTTTCTGCGGATGATATCACGCTCCCTCTGATGATGCGGATGGAAGAGGATTGTGAGCCGGCTTCCCAGCTTGTTTCAATGGCAATCAAAAGCATTTATGAAACAGCCAGCGAGCGGGCAACGGGTGCTGTCCGGCTTGACGGGATGGATCGCCTGCTGACCTATCCGGAGTATTCGGACACGGAAAGTATCGCGGGACTTCTCGGGCTTGGGGACAGCAAAAACGATCTGCTCGATTTGGTCGAGAAAAATTCGGATCCCGACGGAGAGGACGACGGAGAGGTCAAGGTCCTCATCGGTTCCGAGAACCATATGGATGCGCTCGGCAGTTCTGCTTTGGTATTCAAAACGGTACGGCGCGGCGGAAAGGTTGTCGGTGCTGTCGGAGTTATCGGCCCCCGGAGAATGAAATACCGCAGTGTCATTTCCATGGTGGACAGTCTGGCAAGCGGGATCAACGAGCTGATTTCGGATGATGCTCTGCTCCCCGGAAAAAAAGAAACGGAGAAGGATGAAAAGAATGAGTGAAGAAGAAAAGAAAAGTCCGGAGGTAGAGGAGCCGCTCCTTCCCGAAGAGGAACCGGAAACAGAAGGGAAAGAAGAAGCTCCGAAGTCCAAAAAGGAACTGAAGGAGCAAAAAAAAGCGGATGCGGCGATACGCGAGCTTGAGAAAAAGAACGCAGAGCTTATCGAAAAGGTGAGCGCTGCAGAGGACAGCCGGTTGCGTTTGGCAGCCGAGTATGACAACTACCGACGCCGCACGCAGAAGGAACGCGAGAAAATTTACAACGACGCATTTGCCGATGCAATTCTCGGGATTCTCCCGATTATCGATAACCTCGACCGCGCCCTGAGCTTCGGGGAAAGCGAGGAAAGCCGCAAAGGCATGGAGATGATAATTAAAGCGGCAAACGATGCTTTGGAAAAGATGGGTGTCAAGGAAATTGAAGCTCTCGGAAAGACCTTTGATCCCGCTCTTCACAACGCGGTGATGCATACTGCGGATGAAACGAAGGGAGAAGGGGAAATAACCGCAGTTCTGCAAAAGGGATACACACTCGGCGACAAGGTTATCCGCTTCGCCATGGTAAGCGTTGCGAATTAACTTGTTATATAAATAGAAACAATATCACAAAAGAGAAATAAAGGAGATACGATTATGTC
>JAXFQY010000107.1:0-2991 GCA_034178705.1 Eubacteriales bacterium
GCCTCCCTTGTGAAAAGGGAGGTGGCACGGCGTATGCCGTGACGGAGGGATTGTCACTCTATGATCTCCCAAACACCCCCTCAAGCGTCTTCGGCACCGGCTTCCCTTACAGATGGGAGCCTCCGCTGCGGCGGGATTGCTCAACGGAAAAAGCCTCTATGCCCCCCGCTTAGCGGGTGGTTTTCGAAAAGCAAAAAAGCAGGGGCTTCGGCATATTATTGCCGAAGCCCCTGCATCAAGCCTTATTCTGCTCTTCTGTCTCTGACAGAGAAATCACTTTCCCATCGCCTCAGCGAATCGAAGGACAAGAGTGGCGAGCTGTGCGTTCGTTGCGATGCCCTGCGGCTCCAGTGTGGTTAGGGTGGTACCCTGAATCAGTCCGGAACCGACCGCCCACTTCATTGCGGAAAGTGCCTGCGCATTCACAAGAGAAGCGTCCGTATATGCCGCGATATCGGTCTTCTCTGCCGTGCTGACATCACTGTTCTTATACTTTGCAAAACGCCACAGGATGATTGCAAGCTGTTCTCTCGTCACGGAATCATCAGGGCCGAAATTGCCGTTGTCATAACCGAGAACAATACCCTTTTCGGATGCCCAGCGGATTGCCTCAGTATAATACTGACCGTCCGCAACATCCGGGAAGGATTTCGCTGTAGCGCCCGGCATGCCTTCCAATCTCCAAAGTGCCGTTACAATACGCGCGCGTGTTGCGGCGGAATCGGGATCGAAGACATTACCGGAAACCTGGAACAGCCCCTTTCCGAGGCAATAGTGGATGCCGTCGTGATACCATTCAGCCGCGGTCAGATCGGCGTATGAGTTCAGCGGACAATAGATTCCCTTTTCACAAGCCTTATAATCGGATTCAGCAACTTCCTCAATGGCATAATGTGAGAAGTGGTTCAGCGTAGCCGTAAGAATGCCGTTTTCCTTGTCATAAGAGGAAGGAACAAACTCAATCGCACCGTTGTCGGCGAGATACCAGAGACGAACCTGCTTGCGCGAATCACACGGAATATTCAGTGTAACAGTTCCGCCGCCGAAATCGCTGATGGGGGTAACGCCGACAAGGAAGGAGGCATCAAAAATATCTACGGAATCGGAAAGCCCGAGAGCCTTTGCGCGCTGGGCTGGATTCAGTGTGCGCCACATCACGTTTCCGGTGCGGACGCGGAGCTGAACCGCTCTTCCGTTGCTCTGTGCAAGGACCGCCTTTATGGTAGCCTTATCCACGTTGACGACGACGCCGCTCGGGAAGGTTACCGTCATACCGTCGAGCTTGGACACAGAAAGATTAGTCAGAAGTCCGCCGGAAAGCTTCAGGGTCTTCACATCCTTGGAAATACGGGACAGATTCAGATCAAGAGTCTCGCCTTCGCCGAATCCGTTCAGATGGTTCAGCGCGATCGTTCCGATGGAGATGGTATTCCCCTCCACGGTAGCCGAAACACGGAGTCCGCCCCCTGCGGAAACGGCAACCCGTTGTGTTGTGTCTTCCTGGATATCCGAAGCGAAAATTTCAAATGCAAACGGCTCACTTTCCGCCTCGGAATAATTTCCTGCTGCCTCAAGATATGCCTTGACCCAATACGTGCCTATCGCGCTTGGCGCCGCAATCTCATCCGTGCAGTTCTCGTCGGAATAGAATCTGAAGGAAACCGCGCCGGCGCTTCCGTGCGCATCATATGTAAAGTCGCTTTCCTCCACCGCGGTACCGGCGGTGATCCGATTGACATCGGTGACTTCGATCTCTCCGATAATGGGGATATTGACGGTTACCTTCTCGGAATCAAGCACCTTGATACCAGGATCCCCCTGATACACCCCCGTTATATTAACCGTAATCGCGGGTCCGTTCTCATTCTTGTCCGCAAGAACCGTCAGAGGCTTAGTTTGAAGATTCAGCTGGGGAAAATCAATATTGACTTCAACAGAGGAGGAAGAGTCGTACGTAACCCTATCCGATAGCATACATCCCGCAGGAACGACAACACTGTTATATTCGTCGCCGCTTCTTGCAAAGGTTCCCCCGGTAATATTCATTACGATCTTACCTGCCTGGGTATTCTGCTTTTTCCGGTGCTGTTGTCCAAACCCAATGACGGGACCGTTGAAGGTGCCTCCCGTAATGTTCATGGTCACGACAGCATTCTGAGAAAGGTTGCATTGATACAATGCCATTACGCCAATATTAGTATTATATTCTGCGTAAAACGTTCTTGTATTTCCGGTAAATGTACCACCGGAAATATCGAGGGTCGCCGTTGTGTCAATCGTGTTAATTTCCGTCAGATCGCGATCTCCTAAGCGGACAGACTGCCAAACGCCGCCGGCAATCTGAAGTGAAAACGGTGTCTTTATTGTCTCCCCGCCGGCCTTCTTAGCGGTATCACTCGAATTCACACCCGCGAGCAGGATCGGTGCCACGGTGTCTGCTACGCCCGTCGCGAACACGGTCGTGCAGTTCGCTCCGATCGTCAGATTATGATACCGGGCAGCGATAAAGCAGTTATTGACAGAAGCATGAAATACAAGGTTATCGAAAGAAATATCGCCACTGAGATTAAGAGAGCTAGTGCCGTTTTTAAGCACCAGCTTTGCTCCGCTTGTGCGATAATCGACTCCCGCGAAGAGAGAGGTGACCGCGATGGGTTTCTGATGCTCGGGAAGCGTGAGCTTCTTTTTATCGTCCTGGGTTCTTGCGTTGAGCGTTACAACTCCCTTGATAACGACCGTGCCGCCCGTGTCCTTCAGAAGATCAAAAGCCTTCCAAAGCGTCTTCACCGGTTTTTCAGGAGAACCGTCGTTTGTATCGTAACCCTTATCGCCGTCCGCAAAGACAGCAGGAATCAATTCGACAATATCAAACTGCGTTTTGTATTGATCATCAACAATACCGGAATCCAGAAGGATGGCGCCGTTTGTATACGTAACGTTCGTTCCCTTTTTCAGATTAATAGCACCTACCGTCCCGCCTTCAACTCGCAG
>JAXFQY010000027.1:0-4261 GCA_034178705.1 Eubacteriales bacterium
CTTGTTAACTCCTCCGGTACGGATGCTGGTCGTCAGTACTACATCGTGATTAATTACAACGACGGCACGAAAGACTACACCTATACCTCTGATGCAGTTGCCTCTTCGGGCTTAACCTCCACGTCTCTTGGCTCGGTGTCCTTTACGATCAATGACACCGTGTCCACGGTCGCTGGCACGAAGAACGCCTGGGTTGCGGTTCCTGAGCCGACCTCCGGTCTGCTCGCGCTCGTCGGCTTTGCCGCCCTCGCTCTTCGCCGCCGCCGCGCATAATCGCGCAACTGCTCAAGAGCACAGAAACGCCGTCCGTAAGGGCGGCGTTTTTGCTATAAAAGAAACCGCCCTCGAATGAGAGCGGCTTCTTTGGTATCTGAACGGATGAATCTGAATGCTTGCTTGTCTTGATAAATGTGAACACGCCTTGTAAACCGCATACTACTGTCAATATGACACCGAAATCGGTATCATATTGACAATCTTTTTTGAGGGATGCTGTCAAATTGATCCCGTTTATGGTATCACATTGGCATGAAAAATTTTGAGAAAGTGTATGATGCCGCTGCCGAACGGTACGGTCTTATTACGGTGGAGGATGCCGCTCGATTAGGCATTCACCGTAAGCAATTGCTTTCCTGGGAAGCGATGGGGCGGCTTGAGCGGTGCGGACGTGGCGTTTATCGACTGAATCACCATGTCCCCACACCTTACGATCATTACGCGGAAGCTCTCGCTCTTGTCGGACAGGATGCCATCATTCACGGTGACGGTGTTTTGGCTATGCACAACCTCGCTCTCGTAAATCCAAGGCAGATTCAGGTTGCGACAGGAAAGCGCATACGCAAGACGCTACCGAAATGGATACGACTTGTCAAAAAGGACGAAGGCGCCAAGGAAGAGGTGTATGAGGGCATCGCCAGTCAAACGGTTTTCGATGCGATTCGTACATGCAGGGCGACCGTCATGAAAGAGAGACTTGTCGAAGCGATAGAAGAAGCAGAACGGCAAGGTCTCATCGGCAGGCACGAATACGAGGAACTCAAAAAGGAATTTGCATGATGAACAGACCCAACACCTGCACCAACCTTATTAAGGCGGTAAACAGAATCGCAGGTCAGGGGCGTGATGCGCTTCGGCTTGGACGTGCGATAGCGACCGTCATAGTCGCGCAGATGAAGCGGTCGAGTGGGCGAATGACCTGATCGCGAAAATCGACGCGTCAAAATAACTCTGGTTCAGTTGAAGATCGCTTATGCAATGACAAAGTCAATCAAGATCACTCGTTCCCAATAGGAAATCAACAATGTTTATTGTACTGACTCCGTTATGATCCGGAACGAAGACCTCATCCATAGTCAGAATGTATTTAGGATAATTGTCTTTGATCAATTTGAACGCCGCTAATTCCTGTAGAAGCTTCCCTTCATCGGTAACGGAAACGGCAACCTGTATGTAGCGGATCCGTCCATCGTTACCTTGCGTGACAAAATCAACCTCCTTGTCCTTGACTCGGCCTGTAGAAACCTTATATCGCCGTCTTCTCAACTCGAAATAGACGATGTTTTCGACAAGTTGCTGTAATTCAAGGGTTGGATTGTGAAGAATATAGTATTTAAACCCGAAGTCGGTCAGATAATATTTATTGATCAACTTCAGATGCTCCCCCCCTCGGACATCAAATCGATCCGCCTTGTAAAAAAAGAAGCAGTCACACAAGCGTTCAAGGTACGAGACTATCGTATTGTATGACGCACTCTTGGAATTTGCGTTTCTGGAATCGGCCGCAAGACGGTCAGTAAGACGTTTGGCGCTTGTCAGACACCCCACGTTATCGGTCATGTAACGAACTATCTGCTCAACGATGAAACGTCCTTTTTCACTGGACTTCAACACGTCTTTTTCTATGATGGTCTTGAAAACCGAGACTATATATTCACGCTGCGCGTTCGAATTGTCGTCGAATTCCAACGCCCCAGGCAATCCTCCGTATGAAATGTAATTCATGAACAGTCGTCTTGGATTCCCGCTTTGCGAATTCTTCGCCAGGACATATTCGCGAAACGACAAAGGAAGAACATTGATCTCGACATATCGTCCTGTAAGGCGTGAAGCTATTTCCGAGGAAAGCAAATCGGCAGTCGAACCGGTTATGTATAAATCCAGTCCCTTTCGGACATATAAGCTGTCAATCACCTTTTCGTACTGTTTAACATGCTGAATCTCATCGAGAAAAACATATGTGGTCTTTTCCGGGACAAGTGATGAAAGAATCCTATCATGAAGTTTCAACGGATCAAGAAATTCGGCAAATTCCAACCGTTCGAAGTTTATGAAGATGATTTGCGATTGCTCAATCCCGTCCTCAAGAAGTGAATCCATATACATCTCAAGTATCGTGGACTTGCCTGAGCGCCTAAGTCCGGTCAGAACCTTGATCAGATTTTTATCGCGAAATTCATCAAGCCATTTTTTGTAGTGATCTCGTTTTATCAACATAATCCACCTCCTTTTAAGACAACGGTATTGTACCAAATACGAGATCCCATATGAAAACTTTTTCTAAAAATAGATAAAGTTTTCAATACGGCGTCAATTATGTTGGTTTAAGTTTTTTATCGGATTTTTGTCGGATATACAATGTCATTTATTTAAGCCGACATCTATTTCCCATAAAAGAAAACCGCCCTCAAACGAAGGCGGCTTCTTTGTTTCGCTTATGCGAGTGCTTACGCACGGAACAGCCGAGCGTAGCGAGACAGCCAAGGGCTTAAGCCCGACGGCGGCGGCGGAGCACAAGAGCGCCGAGACCGACGAGCATAAGCAGACCGCTTGTCGGTTCAGGAACAGCAACCCAGGCGTTCTTCGTGCCAGCGACCGTGGACACGGTGTCATTGATCGTAAAGGACACCGAGCCAAGAGACGTGGAGGTTAAGCCCGAAGAGGCAACTGCATCAGAGGTATAGGTGTAGTCTTTCGTACCATCGTTGTAGTTAATCACGATGTAGTACTGACGACCAGCATCCGTACCGGAGGAGTTAACAAGCGCACCGCCTGCAATCGTCGAATTATAAAGATAGGACGCCTGTCCGGAGCCAGTAGTTGTAGACAGCTGACCAGCTTTTATTGGCGGATTCGCTGCGGTGCTACGCGTGTCAATGAGCATGTCGGCTTCACCGCCCATGCCAACGATATAGAGGTTAATCTCTTGCCCGCCGAGTTTCGTTCCGTTAAACGTAAGGGTATTTGACAAACCCCACTGAACAACAGCCGCCTGAGAGCAAGCCGCAAGAGCGACTGCCGCAAGCAAAACCATGAGTTTCTTCATTTTCATTTTCCTTTTCTTTTTATCCCCGCCACCACCATGGCGACGGGAAATTCGTTAAATTACTTAGCGGAGAACGTGAGCGTAACGCCGTCGGCAACAGCATAGTACCAGAAGCCCGAACCGGCACCGATTTCAGTAGCGCAAGGAACAAAGTCTCCGTCCATCCAAGTATCAGTGTAGTCAACATCACCATAGTTCCAGGAAGCGTCATTGACATAGAAATATGTTGTCCCCCAGTTGGCAGCGGCGACATTCCATGTATTGATGTAATCACCGGCCTGATCCCCATAGGAGGTAGCTCCGGTAATCGTAACTTGCGACTTGTCGGCAAGATTAAGCGACATCGGATAAGGATTGCCGCAAAGATTCATTTGCCCTCCAGCAAGAGTATAGCTTACAGTGCCAGAGGCGACCTGACCGGCAAACTGGAGCGCGGGAATGTCATTGTTCGCATAAAGCCAGAAGGATGAACCCGGATCCATTTCAGGGTTCTGAGGCACAAAATCACCATCCATCCATGTGTCAGTATAGTCAACATTATCATAGTTCCATGAGGGATCGTTCACATAGAAATACGTCTGCCCCCAGTTTCCTGCGGAAATATTCCAAGTATTGATGTAGTCACCAGCCGCATCACCGTAAGAGGTAAGCCCAGCAGTACCCATGACATCGTTCAGAGTGGCCTTGCCGTTGGCATTACCGACCGCCTCGAAGGAGACAGTAAGGAGGTTCATCTGACCGCCCTTGACGTTAACCGTGTTGTATCCGACACTATAAGATTTATTGGGCCAAACTTCTCTATCTTGTTGTTATGTAAGGAAAAGCTGAAGTCTTTATGGTATAATCAGAAATAATTTTTGTAGGTAGAATCCATGTCGACTTAACCGTCAAAATCGAGGGATAAGATGACGTTCACAATTACATACAGAGACAGAAGCA
>JAXFQY010000097.1:0-51624 GCA_034178705.1 Eubacteriales bacterium
TGTAGCCATCAGCATTGATAACTAAACGGATATACTTGCCCACGTCGTCCTCGCCCGGAGTATAGGACCGTTTGGTTGCACCGCTGATGTTAGCCCAGCCGCCGGTTCCGTTGTTGCTGCGCTGCCACTGGTAGCTCAGGCCGGTGGAAGGCAGTCCGGTGGTGTTAGGATTCACCGGGCTGTTGTAGTAAGCACCGGAAAGGGTTGCTGTACCCTCCAAAGTAGGAGGAGCAGTAACAGTAAATTCCGGGGAAATGATATGAAACATGTTGTTTTGGTAATCATGCACAACTTTCCATGGTTCGCCGTTTATTGTTACTGTAAGCGGGTCCGTAAGCACATAGTTATCATCTTCGCTCACTTTCATAATATAACGCCATGTGCCTTCGGTAAATACACCGCTATTCACATAATTCCAGGCATCAACATCACTGTATTTTTTCTTCTGCCAGTAGTGGTTCCAAAAAGAGACATGATCAGAAGTGTAGACTGTTGGCCGATTATCGCGTACATTCTTACCATAAACAGGAGCGGGCAAAGATATATTTCCGCTTATATTGGTAATTGGTATACGGTCACCGGGTTTCAATGTTACACGCCCTACGGGAATGGCAGCAGTGACAGATTCACTGTTCGCATCCGTAACCATTACTTTCAAAGTAGAACTGCTCTGAATCTCATTAGCAGTACCTGTAATTTTTCCATCAGCAGAAACGCTTAGCCATTCAGGTCCTGATACTTTTGAATAAGTATACGGCGGAGTACCTCCGGCAGTATACTCCGTAAGATCCTTATTTACTGTATCTCCAATTTGATGATCGGGAATAGAAGCGTTTGTTTCTGCGACAAATTGCAGAGGTCCGCCTGTCGGAGCGGAAACAGTAAATTCAGGCGAGATGATAGTAAACCAGTGATATGTGGAATCCCACTTAACTTTCCATTGCACGCCGTTTATCGTTACTGCAAGAGAGGGGTCCAGCACATAGTTATCATTATTTGGCTCTACCTTCAAAACATAACGCCATGTGCCTTCGGTAAATACACCGCTATTCACATAATTCCAGGCATCAACATCACTGTATTTTTTCTTCTGCCAGCTGTGATTAAAAAATCTGACAGGAGCAGCAGTGCTGACTGTTGGCCTATTATCACTTATAGTCTCGCCGTAAACAGGAGCAGGCAAACTTATACTTCCGCTGAACTCAGTTATCGGTGTTTTATCCTCCGCAAATGCCGTTGTCGGCAGCAATCCCACAAGCATGACGCAGCAGAGCAGCAGACTGAGCAGCCTATGTGTTTTCTGTTTCATAAAGGTTTCCTCCTTTTGATAATCGATTTTCCATACCTTTTTCCATTCCGTCTCCCGGCGTATGGCCTCCGGGCGGATCATGAATGCTTTCAAACCTGACTGAAAGCGGAGCTCGAATCCTATCCATACGAACCACCGCCTTTCATAAGGTGTCGATGACTGCCGATAGATAGGTAGCGGATACGGAACCGTAAATGAAGTTATCGATCAAGCCATCTTTTTTTGCCTGAAGCACGCGCTGGGCGAGTTTTTTCTCCGCGTTTTCATCGACGATCAGGACAATTTTGCATTGAGGGCTGCGCTGTTTCACTTCATTCCTTATCTTGAGCCGTTCCTCGAGCCTCCACGGCGTATAGCCTGTAACTTCCATCAATAGCGCATACGGTTCGCAAAGGCTGCAAAGCTCTGCCGTTTTTTCCGGATTTTCTGACCTGCGTACATCGAAATCAGAATCCGCGCTTCTCAGCGTCCGCGCAATCGCATCGGTAAATAGGTAATTCTGCATATCAACGACAATCCGCCGCATATTCTCACCTCGCTTTCTCGAAAATGGGCATCGTGATATCCATACATACATCATTATAAGGATTTTTCAAAAAAACGCATTCCCCAAATGGGTACTTTTCGCTATTTTTTTGAAAAAAATTTTAAAAAAATTAAAAAAAAGCACCCGATCTTTTCCGTCGGGTGCTGTCATCTATGCGGTTTACGGTCAAAAGCCATTCACAATGAGCCGCTTGCTCACCACCATAGCGGTCAGCTTCGTCTTGGAGGGATATCCGGTTTTGGAAAGCATGCTGCTGATATGCTTTTTCACGCAGTCGGTTGTGATGCCCAGGTCCTCCGCCATTTCCTTATAGGTCATGCCCTCGACCAGCAGGCGAAGGACTCTGATCTCCGCTTCGGTAAATTCAGAGCTTACGATATTCCCGATCCGTACCTCCGGTGTTTTATCCGGGTAGACGGACTCGCCGCTCATGGTGCGTTCCACGACCCTCATCAGCTCCGTCTGGCTGACATCCTTGAAATAGATGCTGTCGGCGCCGACCTCTCTTGCGCGGTTCAGATATCCGACATCCAGCATGGAGGTAACGATGATCACTTTGATTTGGGGAAAGCGGGCCTTGAGGGCTTCGGTGGCGACAAAGCCGCTTTCGTCATTTTCGGTACACACATCCATCAGGACAAGATCCACCGGGTTTTTGGCACAGAACTTCTCCGCATCATCGGCGGCAGGGAAAGAGCCGGCCAGGGAATACCCTTCCGTCTGCTTAATATAGGTCTCCATTGTTTCGCGCATCATGCGCTGATCTTCGATGATGAGTACGTTGATCATTTCGTTTTCTCCCTTCCGACAGGAACGGACACCGTCAGCTCAAATCCCGGTACAGCTTTTACTTCCATACTCCCGCCGCTTTTTTTCACCAGAATCCGCAGGGAGGTCAGTCCTCCGCCTTCCGCAATTTCTCCTTCCGGCACGGCTCCGCTGTTTGTGACACAGACCGAGGCTGTGTGACCGTCGCGTCTCAGACGGACAAACAGCTCTTTTGCTCCCGCATGGCGCACCGCATTTGTCATACACTCGCGGATAACGGAAAGGAAAAGCGCTTTTACAGCCGCCTCTTCGGGGAACGTGCCGTCAAAGAATACTTTGATCCCAAGGCTGTAAGCGGCGTTCATAAGCTCGGTAACGGCATCCTGTTGCTCTGATTGTTCGTTTTCGTGCTTGAGCAGACGAATGGCATTTTTCCAAGCCGTCAAATCCAGTTCTTCCATCGGCTTGCCCTGCTGCAAAAACTGTCTTGTCGCAATCACGCTTCTGCCGATGTCGTCATGCACCCGCATCTTCATACTCAGGATTTCTTCCTCGCGGATCAGCGAGATGATATTGGCGGAAAGCCGGCGTATCCGTTCGGCATCTTCTTTCAGCTTCTGATTATCTTCTTCCAGCTCTATTTGCCTGAGATACAGCTCTGTGACATCGGATGCCGTGACCTGCGTGTAGGAACTGCCATCCTGTGTGGTGATCTGTTCCTGTGCGAATCGCCATGCATGGCCGTCGTCGAGTAAAAAGACATCCGTATCCCGGCCGCGTCCGTTCGCGCGGCGCTCCCAAAACTCCTGCAATTCCGGTAGGCTTTGCAGATCCTTTCCGGTCAGATCAAAGAACACCTGATACATTTTGTGATTGCACAGCGTCAGCGTTCCGTTCTGATTAAAGAAGCAGACCCCGCTTGGCAGATGATCGAAAGCCTCTTTGACGGAATGATTCAAAAACCGGGTCATCCCCTGTCACCTCCTCTGTCGAGACGAAGGGTGAGTTTCCATTCGCCGTCCTCGTCCTGAACTGCTGCGACGGTATCGGAAGCAAGGTCGGAAAAATCACAATCGGAATCGGTAGCGACGGAGAAGAAAAGGGAATCTGCCCTTATGCCCGCATGAACCAGCATGCTGCTCATACGATCCAAAGAGCGTTCTGCAATCTCCTCAAAAAAATCGTACATGGCAATCACGTCCATGGCCAGAACGGGCTCTGTCAGTTCTGAGAGAAAGCCGCAGGTCACGCCGAAGGTTTCCAGATTGTTGATGGATTCTCCAATCGACAACTCCAGCTCCTTTGCTTCCAGCAGGGAATCCTTATCCGACAGAAAGACAAGATTGCTCCGCCTTTTCAGGTAAGCGCCGATCACAAGCATTTTCTTTAAAATCTGCCTGCGTTCCTCATCCGAACCGGCGTTTTCCGCCTGTTCGATCATATCATCCATCAGGAGGATCTGCTTCTCGGTGTCGCGCTGGATGATGTGATAAAGCCGCTCCTGCTCCGCGATATGCGTTTCGCGCTCTTTCACCGCGTGCTCTTCTTCCAGTATGTCTTTGTTATCCTGTAGGTTTTCCTTTGCTTCTTCAAGGTCATTCAGCACACGGATCAGGGGGGACATATCCTCCGTCCAAACCACATGACCGTTTTTAATCGGAGCGGAGGATACCCGTATTCCGCCTTCCAGCATAACGGAAGCCTGCTGTGTCTGCCGGAGCGTTTCGATGTTGACCTCTTTCGCCGCTCCGGAGGATAAGATGACATGATAATCGGGATCCGTGATCTGCGCCCCCACCGTGGAAGCATCAAACAGATCCATATAGTGGGTGTTTGCCTGAATGAGTCCGCACTGAATACAGCTTTCCAGTACAGCGGTAAACAAAAGACAAAAGACAACGGTCATATCGCCGGCAATGAGTCTCAGCCACGGCGCACGGAAAATATAGCACACGCCATAAAGCAGCGCCATGATAACAGGAACAAAGGGCAGTACCAGTACCTTGCGGCTATGGGGTACACGGCATTTGACCAGCATGATAACAAGCGCCGTCAAAGCACAAAGAACCATCCCTCCGACTGTCAGAAAATATACGATGCCGTACCGATAGTCGTCCATCCATACAACCGCGTCCTCCGGGAACCGGAATACGAGCTGATGCAGGTCATTGGTCAGCACCAGCAGGAAAAGGGCAGCAGTGGGTATGTAAAGGAGATTCGTCCATTTCGGCAGACGGAAGTTCTCCGGTTTTCCCAGCGCAAACGCGACGAACAACGCCAGCAGCGGGATGAACAGCATGGGCAGATAGTACAGATACCAGAGATGCCGCATCACCCACGGGGCTTCCTCCAAGGAATGCCGGATCGTCCTGACCGTTATCCAAAACAGCATCAGCGCGGCAACAGCGGTAAGATAGCGGCGCACCTGCGGCTGGAGGATCCGTCTGCGGACGGAAATACCCCATGCCGCAAAAAGCCCAATATAGATTAAGGAACGAAAAAGAATGCAAAACAGGTCGAGCTGCTCATTCACATGAAATCCGATCTGTCGAAGCACAGCCGCAGCGATCACGGCAAGGGCAGCAAAGAAGAATGTCCTGTATTTCTTCAGATTCGATATTTGCATCGTGGATCACCTCGCTTTTCCATTCAGCAAACAGGGATTGCTTGTCGGTTACCATATAACCGACAAAGGGATATCCCTTTGCGAAATTTTCAATTCTTCCGGCTCGCTTCTGCCCGGCTGTCTTTGACAATGCGGCAGCCTTCGATTACAAACGGATTCTGTCGATCGCCAAAAACTTCTGCGCATCCTCTACGGAGGAAATCGGATAGGTTTTTTCCTTTCCGCAGGCGCGACAAAAAATCCGGACATGGTCCCCTATGCATTCGGCATCGTAGTCGCCTCCGGCCTCTCCGCAAGCACAGGAAATCTGTCCGTCCGCCTCCAGTTCCATCAGCAGAAAACGGATAATGTCATAAATTTCGGCATCGCCGAGTTTTCCGTCCGCTGCCAGGCGCTCCTTTTCTTCCGGAGCCAGTTCTTCGGCGACCATGCTTCGAAGCTCCTCTTCCTGCCTTTTCAGCGCGGCGGAAACCTCCTCCTCTTTTCCGAAAAAGCAAATATCGATTCCGGACAGGGAGCAGGGGAGGCAGAAAATCTCCTGTCCGAAGAAAACGTCCTCGCTGACGGTATAGGGGTGAGAAACCCCGCACGCAAGACAGGGAACATCCAGACGGATTTTCCCATCCCGGGTCCGCAACACGGTAAGTGAGCTTTGTCCGCAGGGACATTTCAACCGCATCCGATCGGCAGAAACGGAAAAGACGCCGACCGGTGCAAGAACGCCGCCGCCGCAGGCGGGACAGCGATAGGACAGAGTCGTTTTTTTCGGATCCAATATCATGGCAGGCTCCTCAGCTCGGCAGGGAAACATCGGCAGCAATGGCAGCCTGATGCTCTGCATAGGTCTTTGAAAAGACGGTATGCTTATCCTGCTTGGTATAGAAATAGTAATAATTGGTTTTGGCGGGATACATTGCGGTAACGATCGCGTCATATCCGGGGCAGGAAATCGGCCCCGGGCAAAGACCGTCCACAAGATACGTGTTGTATTTGGACTTAAACTCCAAATCAGCCGGCGTTATCGTCGTCGGGCGCGTACCGGTTTCTACATGAATGGCATAAGCAACCGTCGCATCGCTTTCAATGTGAGGAAAGGCAGAAGGATTATTCAGGCGGTTGTGGAAGACCGAAGCAACATTTTCAAAATCCTCAAGGTAATATGCCTCCTCCTGGATGAGGGAGGCGATGGTCACGACCTGATCGACTGTCAGACCGATTTCCTTGGCGCGGTCGTAGTAAACTTCCTTGAATTTTCGGTCAAAGTTAGAAAGAAGCTTGTAAACAACCTGGGCGGCGGTTGCATCCGAGTAAAAATCGTAGGTGTCCGGATACAAATAACCCTCAAGACGGTAATAGCGGTCGGTTATTCCCTGCTCCTCCAGCTCACGGACAAAACGGAACTCACTGTAATCGGTATTGTTGATGGCGTCGATAAAGCTCTCGCGGGTCCCGATGCCGTTAGAGACAAAAAGATCGATAATCTCCTCGCAGCAGTAGCCCTCCGGAATCGTCAGGCGGACAACGGTACGGACAAAGCGATATTTGAAGGCAGAAAGCAGCATCTCGTAATTCGTGGAGGGAGTAACCTGATACTCTCCGGCAATAAACTTTCCGTCATCCTTTTTCAGCGCGGCAAACATCGTGAAGATTTTCGGATATTTAATGATACCGTTTTCCGCCAGAATATCGGCAACATCCTCTACCGTGGCATTTTCCGGGATGGATACGGAAACCTCGTCCGTGCTTTTGACGAAAGCAAAGACATCATTGGCAACGGAAATAGCGAAAAAGCCGAGAAACAAAGAAATCACAATCACAGAGACAAGATAGACGGCTGACTTCACCAGCGCGGGTACAACACTGTCCTTGACACGCGCCCGCTTGCGTTTCGGCTCCGCAAGTGCTTTTTTTTGCTCAGTATTCTGCGGCCGCGTGCGCACAGGGCTGCGCTTCCCGACCTCATTTCCGCTGGCGGCAGGTGAATTCAGTTTTTCCTTATCGTTGTTTTTCATACAGACCTCTCTGCGCTACAGAAGGAGCGCGGCGATAAAGATGATGATGCAAAGGGCGCAGGCCGGAGAAAAGAGCGTCGATACCAGGGCCCCAAGTCCGCCGCGCACAGCATAGGAAGACGGTGCGTTCTGCTCCGCGAACAGGGCATACGTGCGCTGGCACTCCCCGAAAATCAGAATCAGGCAGATCAGCAGAACAACCGTAAGAAAGACCGCAATCAAAGCCCGCTCATCCGTGACGGAGAAGAACGCATTGATCCGCTCCGCTCCGAGCAAAACGGCAAGATTATAGACAAGATGGACGGTACAGGAGGCGGCAAGAGAACGCGTTACATAGACGCATAGAGAAAGCAGTACACCGGAGAAGAAGGTCGCGACAAGCCTTTCCGGGCTGAAATGGAACATGGCGAAGAGAAGCGAAGAAACCGTTACGGCAGCAACCGGTCCGTTCTCCTCCAGTTCCGCAAGCAGCGCACCGCGGAAAAGCAGTTCCTCCGACAAAGCAGGAAACACCGCCACGGACAGCACGGCTACCATGCCTCCCTCAGCGGGAACAGAAGCCAAAACAATGCCCTGTCCCTCTCCCGAAAGCATGCCGAAAAGAACATTCACGCAAAAAACCGCCGCGGCAAAAAGCAAAAGCAGAACCGTTTTCGAAAGCGGAAAAAACCGGATGCGCATACTGTCGGAAAGCGAAGAACCGCGCAGAGAATAATATGCGGACAGCGGCAACATCAGTGCAGCAAACTGCATCACAAGTCCATAGGAGTATAGATCACCGGAGCGCGGCAGAACACGATCCAGTCCGAGCCAAAGCAGATAGACAACCGCTGTCAGCGCGACAGAGTTGAAGCGGAACAGCTTTTTTGCGGCTTTTGCGGTATGCCCCGCGGCAATACGTCCGAACACTCTTCCGTCCTCCGCTCAGCGCGGAGCGCAGACGGAGGCACGAACCTCGTCCGCCTTTGCGTCCCCCGCAAGCGCGCGGATAAGCTCCACCCCGAACGGGAAGGCAGCCCCCATGCCGGCCGCAGTAATAAAACGCCCATCCCGTACAACGGCATCCCCAGACAGCAGCGCGCCGTCGAGATATTTTTCAAAGCCCGGAAAGACGGTGGCGTGTTTTCCGCGGAGCAATCCGCGCTTGCCGTAAACCATCGGCGCGGCACAGATGGCAGCCAAAAAGCCGCCGCCTTTCTGTGTGCGTTCAATGATCCGGTCGGTTACCGGCGCGCAATCCAAATTCGCCGCCCCCGGCATTCCGCCGGGAAGCACAAGCATTTCGATACTCTCTCCCGAGGCAAGGAGTTCGTTTGCCGTGGCTGTGCAGGAAACCAGTGAGCCGCAGCTTTTTCCGCGAACCGTGCATTCCCCGGCAGCGATAAAGCGTACATCAAAGCCGGCACGCTTCAGCAGGTCATAGGGGCAGAGAGCCTCAACATCCTCAAAGCCGTCTGCCATCAGAAAAGCGATCATATTCTTTCCTTTCCGCGGGAATCTTATGAAGGATCCCCTCAGATTTATCCTCTTTTTTCTCCGAGACGGTCGTTTACAACCAGTTCCCGGTACTCCTGCATCGTCAGCAGAACCTCACGCGGTTTTGTGCCGTCCGGGGGACCGACATATCCGCAGCGCTCCATATCGTCGATAATGCGTGCTGCCCTTCCGTAGCCGATTTTGAGAGCGCGCTGAAGCATGGAGGTTGCGATTTTGTTCTGCGTGACGGCAATTTCCACCGCCTGCCGGAATTTCGGATCCTCCTCCCCGCCTTCTGCGCCGTCCTCCTCGTCGTCGAAGGAATCCTTCTTGCCGGAAGCAAAGCGCTGTGCTTCGCGCTCTATATCTGCCATGATTTCCTCGCTGTATTCGGCATTTCCCGAATGAGCGCGGAGAAAGGAGGTAACACGCTCAATTTCATCATCCGAAACAAACGCTCCCTGTACGCGGGTCGGCTTCATGGAACCGACGGGGGAGTAAAGCATATCGCCCATTCCGGTCAGTTTTTCGGCTCCGGCAACATCGATGATTGTCCGACTGTCCACTTGCGAAACGACGGTGAACGCAATCCGGGAGGAAATATTGGCTTTGATCAGTCCGGTAATCACATCGACCGACGGACGCTGTGTTCCGATTACAAGATGCATGCCGGCGGCACGTGCCTTTGCGGCAATTCGGTTAATGGAATTTTCCACCGTGTCGCGGGCAACCAGCATAAGGTCGGCAAGCTCGTCAATGATAATAACGATATAGGGGAGCTTTTCGTATCCTTCGACGCCGGAAACCGTGGTATTGTAGCCGACAATATTGCGTACGCCGACCTCCTCGATCAGGCGGTAACGGCGCTCCATCTCATTCACCGCCCAGCTGAGCGCTCCTGCCGCCTTCTGCGGCTCGCTGACGACCGGAAGCAGCAAATGCGGAATGTCATTGTAGGTTTTCAGCTCGACATGCTTCGGGTCAATCAGGATCATGCGCATATCGTCCGGTGAACAGCGGTAAAGCAGACTGATGATGATGCTGTTGATACAGACCGACTTACCGGAGTTTGTTGTACCCGCAATCAGAAGATGCGGCATTTTTGCCAGATCGCAGAAAACCGGCATCCCGGCGACATCCTCTCCGAGGCAGGCAAGCAACTTGCGCTTTTTGTTTTCTTCGCAGGTGAACTGCTTGCTCGCAATCAGCTCACGCAGATAAACGCTGACGCGCGTTTTGTTCGGAACCTCAATACCGACGGCGGATTTGCCGGGAATCGGCGCTTCTATGCGCACGGTGCTGGCAAGACTGAGGGAAATATCGTCCGCACGGTTCGCAATTGCTTTCACGCTGGTTCCTGCCTCCGGACAAAGCTCATACCGGGTAATCGACGGACCGACAGAAATACTTGTTACCTTGACATAAACGCGGAAGCTGGCAAGCGTATCCACAAGACGCTTGGCCTTCTCGTGTATTTCCTCCGAAATGTTGTCATTTTTCGGCTTCTGCGGCAGACTCAGCAGAGTAATTGCCGGAGGGCGGTACTCCGCCTTCGGCTTCGGTTCCGGCGGCTTTTCTCCCGTCAGGGCATTCTGCTTGCTTTCGGTAATGTCAGCGGACTGTTCCTGCACATCCTCCAGCCCCGACAGCTTGCTCGGTGATTCCCCTTCATTCAAACCGAAAATATCTTCGAGATCGGGCAGAATCACCCGCCCGTCCGAAGCGGTATTGGCTTGCTTTTCCGATGCTTCTTCCGGGATACTCCGATCCGGTTCTACGGCCGCATCCCGAACGGCACCGTCCTGCGGTTTCAAAGAAGAGGAAGCGCTTGCCGATTCCTCTCCATCCTCTTCTTCCGCATCCTCCCCGGAAAGCTCCGGCGGGGCGGATTCCTCCTGCTCCGACTGATGTCCGAAAGTCACGACAGGGACGTGGTCGGACGACTGTCCGGAACATTCCGGCTTTGGTCCGGAAACATCATCCTCCTCCGGTTCCTCCTCATCCGCCGGAGCACCGGCGGTAAGCCGGGCATCCGCAGCGACACGACGGCGCGTCTCCTCCCGTTCGCGGCGACGCTCCTCAAAGCGTACCGCCTCCGCCTCACGGTCGGCCTCGCGCTTTTCACGACGAGCGGCGCGCTTCTCCGCACCGAGCTTTGCATAATACCGGAAATAAATCAGAATATCCTTCGGCGTAACCGAAAGCGTAAACATCAGAAAGACGGCAAACAGAACAAAAAGCACAATCAGTGTGCAAACCTTGCCGATGCAGGTCATCAGTCCGAGGCAGAGCAAAGCGCCGAGCAGTCCGCCGCCTGCACGGGATGTAAACATTTCCCTTATGACAGGCGCATCATTTACAAAGGTCTGAATCACAGCGGATACCACGCAGGTAAGCCCGAGCGCAAACAAAAAACTCGGAAGGCGGAAATCGTCGCGCACGATTCCCCGCCAGCGCACCCCGAGCAGAACCAGAATTACGGGAATTCCCCATGCACCGGCGCCGAACAAACCGAACAGAAGATTACTCCCCCATTTCCCGAGAAAGCCGGAGGTGCTTCCGGATATCAGGAATACCGTGATCAACACGGCACATAATAGAAACAGATACGGCGCAATCCGGTTTCCGACACTGTCAGGATTCGGAGCAACGCGCAGCTTTCTTTCATAGAGCTCGTCTGCGGACTTTTTCTCCTCTTTTCCTTTGCCGGTGCTTTTTCCCCGGGATGCGGACGCGGTTCCCTTGTCTGCTTTTTTCGGGGCGGCTGCGGCTGTTTTGTTTTTCTCTTTATCTTTTCCGGTGCCTGTGGCTCCGTTTTCCTTTTTTGAGGCTGCCATGACGTCTCCTTTCCGATTCGATACATAGTTGATTTTACCATAAAGTGCTGTGGATTACAACTATTATTTTCAAATTCAAAGGAAAAAAGCCGCGTCCCGCGGCGGGAGGCAGAATGGAGAAAGCAAAAAGCAAAAAAGCAGAGCATACCGGCATACCGGTTTCCGAAAAACGCCGCCTTCTTCTGGCAGCAGCGGCGCTCGGCGCGGGCTTCTGCAACGGTCTGCTCGGCTCCGGTGCGGGAATCCTGTTTATCTTCTCCCTGCGCCGCTTCTGCCCCGGCATGGCAGAGCAACGCATCTTCTCCCTTTCCCTCAGCGCCGTTTTTGCCATAACCTGCTGCACTGTGCTGTTTTACGGAATGCGCGGCAATGCCGACCCTGCGGCCTTTGCTCCCATGGCGGTACCGGCTGCACTCGGGGGTGCCGCGGGCGCACTGCTGCTTTCCCGTCTGAATACACGCGTATTGCGCCTGATTTTTTCCCTGCTTCTTCTTATTTCCGGAATTCTGATGCTCGTGAGGTAAATATGGTACTGCTCGATCTTCTTGCCGCGGCTGTCTGCGGTGTTCTTTCCGGACTGGGGGTAGGAAGCGGGGGATTGTTTCTGATTTATCTCACGCTGCTGCGCGGCGTTCCCCAGTTGGAGGCACAGGGGCAAAATCTTCTTTTCTTTCTCTGTTCCGCCGGAGCTTCCCTGCCGCTTCATCTGCGCGCACGCCCCCCGCGTCCGGGCGCTCTGCTCTTCCTTATCGGCTTCGGTGCGATCGGTGCCTTTTTCGGCAGCACGGTCGGCGCCAATACGGAACCGGCCGTGCTGCGCCGGTTCTTCGGGTGCTTTGTGCTGCTTTCCGGAATACTCGGACTGCGAGCCGCAATTGCACGGAATGTGCCGAAAAAGCCGAAAAAGAAATAAAAAAGAATCCGGCAGAACCACATTATGCAGGACACCAAGTGAAAACTTGCAGTTGACGCGGCGGTCTTCCTGTGGTATGATAACAAATATTGATATATTGATAGCGCTCCGCACCTTGCGGCGGAGGATTACCGGAAAAACAGGAGCACACCGAAAATGTACGATATTTTGATTATCGGCGCAGGCGTTGTCGGCGGACTTATCGCCCGTGAGCTGTCACGCTATCGCCTCCGGATCGGCATTCTGGAACGGATGCCGGATGTGGCGATGGGAGCCACCCGGGCAAACAGCGCAATCGTCCACGCCGGCTTTGATGCCAAGCCCGGCACGTTAAAGGCAAAGCTGAACGTCCGGGGCAATGCCATGATGGAACAGGTAACAGCCGAACTTGGGGTAAACTTTTGCCGGAACGGCTCCCTTGTTGTCGGCTTCCGTGAGGAGGATCGAAAAACCCTGCAGCAGCTGCTGGAGCGCGGAATTGAGAACGGCGTTCCCGGTCTTTCCCTTCTCAACCGGGAGGAGCTGCTTGCCCTGGAGCCGAACATCGGAGACGGCGTATGCTGTGCACTGCTGGCCCCGACCGGAGGAATCGTGTGTCCCTACGGGCTGTGCCTCGCGGCGGTCGGAAATGCCATAGACAACGGAGCAGAGCTGAAATGCGGTTATGAGGTTACCTCCATCCGACGCGTCGGTGATTTCTTTGAGGTGTCAAACGGATCCGACCCGCTCTGTGCCCGCCGCGTTGTCAACTGCGCCGGCGTATACAGCGACACGGTTGCCCGCCTTGCGGGAGACAGCAGCTTCACGGTTACCCCCCGACGCGGCGAATACCTTCTTCTTGACCGCGTGTGCGGAAAGACGGTTTCCCATACCGTCTTCCGTTGCCCTTCGAAAATGGGAAAGGGCATTCTTGTTTCCCCGACAGTGGACGGCAATCTTCTGCTCGGTCCGACCGCGGAGGATATTTCCGACAGGGAAAACACGGAAACCACAGCGGCGGGACTTGCCGCTGTACGCCTTCAGGCAGGGGAGCAGGTGAAAAACATCGACTTCGGGAAGGTTATTACCTCTTTTACGGGACTTCGGGCAGTCGGATCCACCGGGGATTTCATCCTGAATATGCCTTTCCCCGGTTTTGTCAACTGCGCAGGCATCGAAAGTCCCGGTCTGACTTCCTCCCCGGCAATTGCGGAATATGTCGTCGGACTTCTCCGGGAGGACGGTATGGAAACCGAGCCGCGGGATGATTTCCTTCCGACCAGAGAGCCGATGCATGCCTTCCGGGACGCAGATCCCGACAAAAAGAACGACATCATCCGGCAGCACCCGGAGTATGCCCGTGTCATCTGCCGCTGTGAAACCGTCACGGAGGGGGAGATTCTCCACGCTATCCGTACAGAGCCGCGACCGACTGACGTGGATGGGGTCAAGCGCCGCACACGCGCAACCATGGGGAGATGTCAGGGCGGCTTCTGCACGCCGCACATTGTGGAGTTGCTTGCACGGGAGAACGGAATCCCCCCAGAGAACGTGACAAAATGCGGCGGCGCATCCCGAATTCTTGCCGGCAAAACGAAAGGGGGATGCTGATGGAAAATTCAATACGGATTGATCTTGCGGTAATCGGCGGAGGCCCCGCCGGCATGGCAGCGGCGCTTGCCGCACATCGCGCAGGGGTCCGGAACATCGTGATTCTTGAGCGGGAGGAGGCCCTTGGGGGAATTCTGCGCCAATGTGTTCATAACGGCTTCGGGCTGCACCGCTTCGGGGAAGAGTTGACCGGTCCCGAATATGCCTATCGCTTTGAAAAAGAAGTACGCGCGGAAAAAATCCCCGTTTTGCTCGGCACGACGGTACTTGAGCTGACGGGCAACAGAACCATCACCGCGATGAACAGGGAACTGGGGCTTTTCCGGATTGACGCCGGTGCCGTAATTCTTGCCATGGGCTGCCGGGAACGCCCACGGGGTGCGCTCAACATTGCCGGAACCCGTCCTGCGGGCATCTGCACCGCGGGAACGGCGCAGCGATTCGTCAATCTGATGGGATATTTGCCCGGTCGTGAGGTTGTTATTCTCGGCTCCGGTGACATCGGACTGATTATGGCGCGCCGCCTGACGCTTGAGGGCGCACGCGTCCGTGCAGTCTGCGAGCTTATGCCCTATTCGGGCGGACTTGCGCGGAATATCGAGCAGTGCTTGCATGATTTTGATATTCCGCTTCTGCTCAGCCACACCGTTGTTCGGCTCCGCGGGCGTGAGCGGCTCGAGGGCGTGACAATCGCAGAGGTTGACGGGAATCGCCGGCCGATTCCGGGAACGGAACAGGAAATCCCCTGTGATACTCTCCTGCTGTCCTGCGGACTGATACCGGAAAACGAGCTGTCGGTCGGTGCGGGGATTGCGCTTGACCGTGTAACGGGCGGCGCGAAGGTCAACGGAGATCGCGAAACGGAAATCCCCGGTGTCTTTGCCTGCGGAAATGTTCTCCATGTACACGATCTTGTCGACTATGTTTCCGCAGAAGGGGAGCTTGCGGGAGAGGCCGCAGCCCGTTTCCTGCGCGGAGAAACACACAAAGAAGCCGACATCACCCTGAAAACGGACGGCGCGGTGCGTTACACCGTTCCGCAGCGGATTGAAGAACTGCGCGACACGACAGTCTATTTCCGCGTAGCGAATCCTTCCCGCGGGAAAACCTTGGTTTTCCGTGACGGAAACCGTATTGTTCTCAAAAAGAAAAAAGAAAGACTGGCGCCGGGCGAAATGGAAGCTCTGACACTGACAAAGGCACAGCTGCGTTCTGTTTCCTCAGGTACGCTTACTTTATCATTGGAGGATAACTGACATGAAACAGGCGGAGCGTATCTTGACCTGTATTATCTGTCCGAGGGGTTGCGAGCTCCGCGTAACTCCGGCGGAGGACGGAGCCGCCCCCGCTGTTACAGGCAATGCCTGTCCGCGGGGAAAGGCTTATGCAGAAGCGGAGATTATCTGCCCCATCCGTACCCTGACAACAACAGTGCTGACGCGGGACGGCAGAGTTGTACCCGTAAAAAGCGCCAAGCCGATTCCGAAAGGCCTGCTTTTGGATGCGATGCGGGAAGTGAACGCCCTGCGGGCACCGGACCATGGGGACATCGGGGATGTTCTCCTTGCCGATCTTGCAGGCACGGGTATTCCTTTGGTCCTGACCGCAGAATACGAAAGACCCGATTTTCTCCTCCCGAAAGACACAAAAATACGCGCATAAGGGGCAGAAAATTGCAATATCCTATTTACAACCGCAAAAAAGTATGGTAGAATGTCATTTGTCAAACCATTGCCACGGTTTGCGGCGTTTTCCCCGGTTTTTCCCGGGCATTCACCTGCCCGCCTGCTGTGACAACGGAATCTATGAAAGAGGTGAAAAACATGGCACTCAGCAAAGATGCAAAGCAGGAGATTATCAAAACCTATGCGGTGCATGAAGGAGACACCGGTTCTCCCGAGGTTCAGATTGCGATTCTGACCAACCGCATTAACACGCTGAACGAGCATCTGAAGAACAACGCGAAGGATCATCACAGCCGCCGCGGACTTCTCAAGATGGTCGGTCACCGTCGCAGCCTGCTCGGTTATCTCCAGAAGACGGACATCGAGCGTTATCGTGCAATTGTTGCGAAGCTCGGGCTCCGCAAGTAAGTTCATACCCTTTCGCGGAGGCGGCGTTTTGCCGCCTCCGCGAGTATAAGCACCAAAAACAAAGAAGAAGTTTAAGGGGACCGCAGTTTAGCAGTTAAAAATGCGCCGGATGACTCCGGCGTGTCTTTAAGTGCTAAACCTCCGCGGAACCCGAAAAAATGAAACGGAGGTATTATTCCAGTGTTCGAGAATTACAAGGTTTATCATTACACATTTGCAGGCAGACCGCTCTCGGTTGAGGTCGGGAAGATTGCCGGGCTGGCAAACGGCTCCTGCCTTATCCGCTACGGCGACACCGCCGTGCTCGCCTGTGCCACCGCAAGCGCACGTCCCCGCGACGGCATTGATTTTCTCCCTCTCAGCGTTGATTTCGAAGAAAGAATGTATGCAGTCGGCAAAATTCCAGGCAGCTTTTTTAAGCGCGAAGGCAAGCCGACCGAAAAGGCGATTCTGGCCTCCCGCGTTATCGACCGTCCGATCCGTCCGCTGTTTCCGAAGGATCTGCGCAACGATGTGAACCTTTCGCTTACCGTTCTTGCCGTAGACCATGACTGCTCCCCTGAAATCACCGCCATGCTCGGCGCGTCAATCGCGCTCTCTATTTCCGATATTCCGTGGAACGGACCGATCGCCGGCGTTTTCATGGGGCTTGTCGACGGCAAACTTGTCGTTAACCCGACCTCCGCTCAGCGGGAAAAGAGCGATCTTGAACTGACCGTTGCAGGCACCGCCAAGAAGGTTGTTATGATTGAGGCGGGTGCGAACGAAGTGGACGACGACACCATGTTCAGCGCGATCATGCAGGCCCATGCGGAAATCAAAGAGCTGCTCGGCTTTATTGACGGCATCATTGAAGAGCAGGGGAAACCGAAGTTCGACTACGAGCATCATGAAGTCGATGAGGAGCTTTATCAGAAGATTTCCGATTTCTGCATTGAGGATGTCCGCCGCGCACTCGATACCGACGATAAGACGGTACGCGACGCTGCAATGAAAGTTGTAACCGATGCGGTTTACGCCAGATTTGATGAGGAATATCCGGATCAGCATCCGATGATGGATGAAATTCTTTACAAACTTCAGAAATTTGTCGTTCGCCGCTGGCTGCTTGATGAGCACAAGCGTGTTGACGGTCGCCGCCTGGATCAGATCCGCCCGCTTGCCGCAGAGGTCGGACTCTTCCGCCGTGTTCACGGTTCCGCACTTTTCACCCGCGGGCAGACGCAGGTCATGACCATGGCAACCCTCGGCTCGATCAGCGATGCGCAGCAGCTTGACGGCATCGACGAGGAAGAATCCAAACGCTATATTCACCATTACAATATGCCGGGTTACTCGGTCGGTGAAGCGAAGGCTTCCCGCAGCCCCGGGCGCCGCGAAATCGGTCACGGTGCACTGGCGGAGCGTTCTCTCGTTCCGGTGCTTCCTTCTGTAGATGAGTTCCCGTATGCAATCCGTCTTGTCTCCGAGGTTGTCAGCTCAAACGGTTCCACCTCACAGGCATCCGTCTGCGGCTCCACCCTCGCTTTAATGGATGCCGGCGTCCCCATCAAAGCACCGGTTGCCGGCATTTCCTGCGGTCTGATTACCGAAGGAGACCGCTGGATGACCATGCTTGATATTCAGGGACTTGAGGACTTCTACGGCGACATGGACTTCAAGGTTGCAGGCACGCACAAGGGTATCACCTCCATCCAGATGGACCTCAAAATCGACGGTCTGACCCCGGAGATCATCCGTGAGGCCCTTGCCGTTACCCATAAGGGCAGAGATTATATCATTGATGAGATTATCCTCAAGGCAATTCCCGCTCCCCGTGCGGATGTTTCCGAATTTGCTCCGAAGATGCTGACCATGCATGTCCACCCCGATAAGATCCGCGAGATCATCGGAACCGGCGGCAAGGTCATTCAGAAAATCTGTGCCGATACCGGTGCCAAAATTGATATTGAAGACGACGGTTCGGTGTTTATCTCCGCAGTTAACCGGGACGCCGCGTATAAGGCGAAAGAGATCATTGACGGGATCGTCTTTGTTCCGGAAGCGGGCGTCACCTACAGCGGCACCGTCACCCGGATTATCCCGATCGGTGCGTTCGTTGAAATCGCTCCCGGTAAAGAAGGAATGGTTCACATCTCGAAGCTGGCTCAGGGTCGCACCGAAAAGGTTGAGGATGTTGTGGCAGTCGGCGATCAGGTGCGCGTCAAGTGCCTTGGATATGACGAAAAGAACCGTCTGAACTTCTCGATGAAGGACGCAGACAGATAAGATCCCAAATAAGCAGCCCCGCCGGGCAGTCGGCGGTTCGGGGCGGAGCAGGCGGGTTGCCGTGCTCCGCCCTTTTTGAAGGAGGTTTGTAATGTTCAGCTTCAACGACGACGATTATGTAACAGAGTATCGCCCCAGAAAGCATGGAGGCCCAAGCAACACAGTTCTGATTCTGCTGATTGTCCTTGTGCTTCTCGTTTTTGCCGTTTCTGTAACAGCAATTGTTTATCTTCTGAAGTCCCCTGCGGGCCCGACGCCGTCTCCATCCGAAACTACCGACCCACCGCAAAGCACAACAGAGAACCCGTCGCAGACGACAACCGCGCCGGTTACCGAGCCTCAGCAGCCGCAGGTCGGTCTTTCTTTCTACGGGACACCGATTGACACCGTGGAGATTTACCGCGGGGATCTCATTCTGGTCAACAGCAATTATCCTTACAACTTTACTGCCAACGCCGAAAAGGATTCGAAGGTAACCGATCTCTATAACATCTGGAAGCCTTACCCGAATTATTGCTATAAGCTGACCGGTACCAAAGTGAAGACTCTTCCCTTTCTCGGAAACTACCTCAACACCTTCTTTGACGCCTTTCTGACTGACACCGGAAAAAAGGATTACCTTGTGACCAGCTGTTTCCGCACCTACGAAATTCAGGAAGAAACGCTCAAGGAAATGATCGAGAAATACGGGAGCGAGGAAACGGCCCTTCGTTATACCGCCAAGCCCGGCTACAGCGAGCATCACACCGGGCTTGCAATGGACGTCTACGTTTTCACCGACGATCAGATTACCTATAAGCTCGGCGAAGCCAAAATGCCGGACGTTTATAACTGGATCTATGAGAACGCACCGAAATATGGCTTTATCCAACGCTACAAAGCGGCAAAGGAAAGCATTACCGGTTACGCGGAGGAGTCCTGGCATTTCCGTTACGTCGGTACTCCCCATGCGGAGATCATCGAAGAAAACGGATTCTGCCTTGAGGAATACATTGATTTTCTGCGCGGATATTCTTATCCGAACTACCTCTCCTATGAAGCAGCAAACGGAAAAAGTTACCTCATTTATTATGAACCCGTAAAAACCGAAACCGTCGTTATTCCGGAGGTCCGCGACGAGAACGGCAATCTCATAACTCCTGTTTCGACTGCCGAGCAGTTTCCGGAAAAATCCACCCTGCACCTCCCGAACAACGCATCCTACACCGTTTCCGGCAACAATGTCGACGGCTTTATTGTTACCATTACGCTTGACTGACCGTTCCGCCTCTCTTGAAGGAGGAGCAGCCTTTCCGTCATGCCATCCGGCTATTCCAAGCAAAACGCAAAGGTCCGCTTTCCCCAAAAAAAGAACAGAAAACTGCTTGCAATGATATTTTGGAAAAATACGA
The DNA here is from genome assembly GCA_034178705.1 of Eubacteriales bacterium. Lineage (GTDB taxonomy): Bacteria > Bacillota > Clostridia > Oscillospirales > CAG-272 > RUG12395. Next base: position 19,831 of record JAXFQY010000097.1, read on the forward strand.
TTCGAGCAAAAGAAAAATCCGGTCTTCCGGATTTTTCTTTTGGAAACCACAAAGCGGATTATCCGCTTCTGATCTGATGCACGGAAAAAGTATTTTGAGGAACAGATTTCCCTTGACAGACGAGGTATAACCGATCCTGCAAGCTCCTTTGTGCAGGAACAATCCTCCTGTCCTCTTGCGTATTCAGAAAGCATATGATAGAATGGAAGAGAAATCCCTCTGAAATGAAAGGAGCGCCCATGAAAAACAAGCTTTTCTGCTTTCTGCTTTGTGTGCTGATCGCACTGTCTCTTTTTCCGACAGCCGTAGGCGCGGATACCGGTCCGAAACCGTCCATCCGCATCACGTTTGAAAATATGGGTGACGTACTCTGTTACGGGACCCTCCTTTCTCAAACGCCCTCAACCGGTCCCTATACGGTATGGAACGGAGAGGAAAGCGACCGTCGGACAGAAGGGATAGATCTGAATATCTGGCAGGCGTTTGCAGAATACCAAGATTCGGACGGCTATTACTTTCTGCAGCCGGTATGGCAGATCAATGAAACAAAAACGCTCGCCTGGACCTACTACCCGCCGCAAAGCTTCAAAATCCTTCTGTATTATCCCGATACAAATCTCTTTGCCGTCAGCGGTATCTATGAGCGCTACGCATTTGACAGCTATTTTACCGTCAGGATGGATGGAATCCCCTCTTCACCAAGTGCAGACAATGCGGGAGAGGAAAGCGGCCGTATCGTCCTGGAGGCGCAGAAATCCTACCGGTATACCGATGAGCTTCTTGCTCTTGCTGCGCGGATGCTGATCACGATTCTTCTGGAAATGCTTATCGCGCTGTTCTTCGGATTCAGAGAAAAAAGACAGCTTTGGTTCCTCGTCGGAATCAATGCGGCGACGCAACTTCTTATCAATGTTCTACTTGGGGTAACCTACTATCCCCCCAGACACTTCTTGTATTGGCTTACCTATGCCGCACTCGAGCTTGCCGTTTTTCTGATTGAAGCATTCCTCTGCTGCACCGTGATGAGGAAAATCAGCAAACACCCGCCGAAAAACCACGTCTGCGTACTCTACGCGCTTGTTGCCAACGCTGTTTCCTTTGCAGCGGGACTCTTTGCCGCCAAAATTTTTCCGGAAATTTTCTGATCTCCGATTTTTTGTGCGCAGATTGTCCTGCCTCCGGGAATTCTGTTCAAGACCACCCGCTTTTGAAAGTTTTCGATCCCCGGTCGAAATGGCCGGGGATTTCGCCTTTCTTCCGCTTTGTTTATGCTCAAACCGAACACGGACGGTTTCTTTTGCCCCGCTTTTCTTTTCCCAGAGGAAACCTGCTCTTTCAGAATGCCAAACGAAATCCCCGGTCGAAATGGCCGGGGATTTTGCCTTTCTTCCGCTTTGCTTGTGCTCAGACCGAACACGGACGGTTTCTTTTGCCCCGCTTTTCTTTTCCTAAAGAAAAGCGGGAGGAATCAGTCGCGATGCAGAATTTCATTCACGAGGTCAGCAACTGCCTCACCATAAAAGGTAAAGCCGAGATTGTTCGGATGCAGGGTTTTATCAAAGAAGAAATCTTCATGCGGCGGAACAAGGCGAGAGCTGTCGGCGATATAGCAACCGTAGCGACGTGCGGTGTCGCGGACAAGGTTCCGCACATCCTCAAGAGTCAGCCCGTTTTTTGTAACGCCGTCTGTTTTGCCGCGCCAGATCGGAGGAATCGCAAGAACCGGCGTGTTGGGATAAATGGTCCGTAGTCTGGCATAATATGCGTCAATTTTGGCGGCAAGATCCGGAATGGCCGCCGCCCAGTCATTCGTTCCATAGGCAACCGTGATGATATCCGGATCAAAGGGAAGCTCCGGATCCAGATTATCAGCATGGTACTTATCTCCACCGATCCCCTGATTCAGCACATCCGCGTTCAGACGTTCCCCGACAATATTGGGATAACTGAGCCGTGGATGGGAAGCATAGTACCCATGTGTGATGGAATCCCCTGCCATCAGGATGCGGGTTCCCCGCATCGCACGGCGGATGCCGTCGGGAACGACAAGGTTTTTGATTTTCATTGCGGCAAGATTGGGAAAGAAAACTGTCACGCGACTCATTCCGTCCCTCTCCGGCACACGGAAGGCAACGGTTCCGTCAACATCAATCTGCTCGGGATTCTCGAAGTGATAAAGTTCGATTCCGTCAACCGTCGCATCAATCTCCAAGTGATTTACCGCAGCGCCGCGGGTAGCATGGTAGTCGAAGCGGACTTCCCCTCCATTTGCATAGAAATCAAGCTTGACTCCTGCCGTTGCCAGCTCTCTCGGGGAGAATCCCCGCCGCACCAGAACCTCTTCCTGAAGAGCGGTCAAGCGTCTGAAGGAAAGAAAGCCGTCCTCTCCGGTTTCTATGCGGACAGCGCCGTAAATATAGGGTCTCAGTTCCTCCGTGGTTTGAAGCATCATAATATCGGTCCCCCTTTTATTCAAGTATGGATACTTTTTCTTCGCCGTCGCGCTCGGTCAAGCGGACGGAAATCTGCTCGCTGTGCCGGGTCGGAACATTTTTCCCGACATAGTCCGGACGGATCGGCAACTCACGCAAGCCGCGGTCAATCAAAACCGCAAGCTGTACAGAGGCGGGTCTGCCGCGGTCAAAAAGTGCGTCGATCCCGGCGCGCACCGTACGCCCGGTATAAATCACATCATCAACCAGAACAACATTCATTCCGTCGATCTCAAAATCCAGTTCTGCACCGCACAGCTCCGGCTGCGGTGACTTTTGGGTAAGATCATCACGGTAAAAGGTGATATCCACCGTTCCGAAGGCGGGACGCCTTCCCTCAATTTCCTCAATTTTTGCGCAGATTCGGCGTGCCAGATCCTCTCCCCGGCGTTTAATCCCGACCACCGCAACACCGTCAATTCCCTTATTTCTTTCAAGAATCTCATGGCTGATCCGCGTGACCGACCTGCCAATGGCGGCAGCATCCATAATTGTCGCTTTTTCAACCTTTTCTGGCATAGCGTTCTCCTTTTTTCACATCGGATTTTCCGTATTATAGCATAGTATCGGAGGCAAGGCAACAAAAACCGTGCAGGCTTTTCCGACCTATTTTTCCCCTTCCGCCGCAAGCAGCCTCTGCTTGATTTTCTTCATATCTTCCAACATGTCTCCCTTCCGGCGCGGATCCCGAAGCAGTGCCGCGGGATGAAAAACCGCGGTAATCGGAATTCCGTTATGCTCATACCATTCGCCGTGCTGACGGGAGATCATGAAAGTCTCCGAAATCAGACGCTTGGCACTGATTCTGCCGAGGCAGACCAACAGTTTCGGCTTTACGATCTCTATTTGCCGATCGAGATAGGAAATACAGGCATCTTCCTCGGCGGGAAGCGGATCGCGGTTTTTCGGAGGGCGACATTTGAGAATATTGGCGATATAAACCGATTCCCGCGGAATATCGACGGCAAAAAGATATCGGTCGAGAAGCTGTCCTGCGGCGCCGACAAAGGGCACACCGGAAAGATCCTCCTTCTCCCCGGGCGCTTCACCGACAAACATCAGCTCCGCATGTTCATCCCCGGTACCGAAAACAAGATTGGTACGGGTTGCTCCGAGGGGACATTTCCGGCAGGATTCGCACTCCGCCTTCAGGCATTCCAGCTCCGACATAACAATTCTCCGTTCTTTTCGTTATTATTGATTCTATCACAACTTGATCAGAATGTCAAACTCTGTCTTGTAAATGCCGGCTTGCTATGATAAAATATTTATATCATGGAGGTGCGGAATGAACGAAAGAAAACTGAGAATTTTTCACACGGCGGATATTCATCTGGACACGCCGTTTTCACGATTTGATCTGCGCCGCGGCGAATCCCGTCGGAACGATCTGCGTGCAACCTTTACGGCAATGATGCTGTATGTCCGCCGTTGCGGGGCAGACCTTGTGCTTTTGCCGGGTGACCTGTTTGATGACGGATGCGCCACAAAAGCAACGGTGGAGCTGATGCTGCGCGAATTTGCCAATGTGAAAAACTGCCGTTTTGTAATCGCGCCGGGAAATCATGATCCCTACGGCCCCGGCTCGGTCTATGCGGCGAAAAAATTCCCCGACAACGTGTTTATCTTCCGTACCGGAAAATGCGAGCGGTTCGAATTTCCCGATCTCGGCGCGGACATCTACGGCTGGGCCTTCACCTCCGATACCATGCGGGAAAATCCCCTTGCCGATTTTATACCGGAGGAAAACGGAAGAACGCGGCTGCTTTGTGCTCACTGCGATCTGACCTCTCCGATCTCGAAATACTGCCCGGTAAACGAAGGGGATATTGTGAGAGCAGGCTTTGATTATGCCGCGCTCGGACACATTCACAAGCGCGGAACCCTGCAGCGGCGCGGAAATACCCTTTATGGCTACTCCGGGGCACCGGAGGGCAGAAGCTTTGATGAATGCGGTGAGCTTGGCGCCTTCCTTGTCGATATCGGCTACAACGGGGAAGCGGAATACACCTTCGTGCCTTTCTCTCGCCGCCGCTATGAATGTGACAGCTGTGATCTCACCGGGGTGCAGACACACGAAGAAGCTGAGGGGCGGATTGCCGAACTGGTCAAAAGAAAGCACTATGCAAACGAAACGATTCTGCGGCTGGAGCTTACCGGAGCGGTCCCGCCGGACTTTACCCCCGGAAGCTTTCCGGAAATTGCAGCCAGGCTGTTTGCGCTGGAGCTGCGGGATCACACCTCTCCCACCTATGACGGAGAGATCCTGATGCGGGACATCACCTTGCGCGGGGCGCTGTACCGCACGCTGCTTCCGGAGCTGAATTCAGCGGATGAGGAGGTTCGCCGCACGGCAGCGGATGCGCTCCGCTACGGACTGACGGTGCTGGACGGCGGCGTTCCGGGCGATCTGTAAGGAGGAAAAGATGAAAATTGAAAGAATCCATATTGACCGCTTTGCGGGGCTGACCGACTTTGATCTTTCCCTTTCGGAGGGACTGAATATTATTGAAGGAAGAAACGAAAGCGGAAAAAGCACCGTCGCTGCCTTTATCAAATTTCTCTTCTACGGTCTTTCCGGGCAAAAAACAGGAAATGAGCTGTCGGAACGTGAGCGGATGCTTCCCTTTGACTCTGCCTATGCAGGCGGGAACGCTGTTTTGGCATGTGAAGACGGTCACTACATACTGGAGCGCCGTTTGTCGGTCTCCAGCTCCGGAATCCGGGAATCAGTCCGGGACGAAGTGATCCTGATGAACAGCGATACCGGCGAACGGCTTGACGTCGGACGGGACGTCGGTCAGTTTTTCTTCGGTGTAGGGTCCAAAACCTTCTGTGACACCGCCTTTTTCCGTCAACTTTACGATACCGCACCCGACCGCGGCGAGCTGACCGAGGCCATCGGCAACATTCTGTTCTCCGGAGAGGAAGGAACCGATTCCAAAAAGGCGATGAAGCGGCTGGAGGAGCTGCGCACCGCTCTTCGCCACAAAAAGGGAGCGGGAGGAGAACTCGCTGAACTGGAGGAAACGCAAACCCGACTTGCTGCCGAACTGCGGGAAGCAGAGGAGGCGAACCGTGCCATTATAGCCCTGGAGGGAGAGATTTCAGACCGCACGGCAAAGCTCGAAATGCTGGAAAGCCGCAGAAAAGCGGCGCAAAGCCGTGCGGAGGCGGGACGGATTGCACACACGCTCTGTCTGCGCAAAGAAAAGAATGAATATGACGCCCGCGCGGAGGAAGCACGGGAAAAGCTTCTCCGCCTTACGCCGGACGGTTCCCTGCCGGAGCTGGAGGACATTATGGAGGCACGCAGAACAACGGCAAGCCTGCCGATTCTGCGGGAAGCATCAAAAAAAGCCTTTCTCGATCGGGAAGCGATCGCACAGGAACTTCGGAATACCCCTGACTACTCCGAGCTTACGGAGGCGGCAGCCGACTGCGGCGGTGCGGATCTACTCCGCGACCGAGCAGGCTCCTTTCTTCGGCATCGACGCCGCCGACTTGCCCTCGGACTTGCTTTTCTGCTTTCCGGTATTCTTCTGCTCCTAACCGGTTTTCTCAACAGGAACCTTACAATTCCACTGCCGGGCGCGGTTTTTTTTGCGGCAGGAGGCGCATTTCTTCTGCTTGGAATTCTTTTTCTTGTTCTTTCCGCAAAATCCCGCAAACAGGCATGTCAAATTTTGGATTTATTCGGTCACGGCTGCAGCTATGACGTCTTTTCCGAAAAAATTTCCGATTATAAACGCGATCATGAGCGGCTGTGCGCTTTGACCGAAAAGCTGCACACGGCAGAGGATGCCTGTGATCAGGCCTCCCTGGCGTTAAGCGCGGCGGAAAAAGAAGCGCAGGAGCTGCTCCGTCGGCTCAGCGGCGATCCCGACGAGGAGCTTTGCGATGCACTCAAAGCTGCAGCGGATAGAGCGGAACGCCGGCGTGCAGAAGCAACAGAGCTCAGTGCCGCCTACCGTTCGGCAAAGCAGCACGCCGACAGTCTTGCCCCTCAGCTCGGGCAGGAAAAGGAAGAAACGCTTCTCAAACGGCTTTCTGAGCTTGGAATAAAGGATGCAGAAAAAATCCGGGTTTCGGATGCGGAAAAAGAGGTGAATCTTTACGCAACTCAGGCGGGAATTCAGGAAAAAGAAATCCATGCAAGGGAAATTGCCCTTGCCGCCCAGCGCGCAAAGGTAAAGGACCCGGTTGAAATCGCCGGGAAGCTTGCGGAGGCACAGGAAACCTATGCAAAAAAAACACGGCAGTATGCCGCCTGCATGAAGGCAATTGAAGCAATGGAAACCGCCTCACAGAATCTGCGCGGCGGCGTTGCCCCGTATCTTTCTGACGGTGCCTGCCGTCGGCTTTCCGCCGTTACCGGCGGGAAATACGCCGGACTTCGCGTAGACGGGGATCTGTCTGCCGTCTGTGTTTCGGCCGGGGGGATCCGGAGCCTTGAATACCTCAGCGCGGGTACGCGCGACCTCGCCTATGTCTCCCTGCGGCTTGCCCTGATCGATCTGTTATATAAAAAGGAAAAACCGCCGCTGATTTTTGACGAAAGTCTTGCCCATCAGGATGCTGAGCGAACCGAAAAGGCGCTTACTCTTCTTGCCAAGGAAGGAGAAACCGGTGCACAGTCCCTGCTCTTTACCTGCCGCGGAGTGGAAGCACACTGTGCGGAGCAAGCAAACCTCGGCCACCGGGTCCTTCTTTTCGGGAAGGAAGGATCCGGACAATCCTGACCGGGTTCCGGGCCTATACCATAGTTTTCCAGACTCCAGGCACCATCAAGAATGTGTTATATGGGAGAAACGCATGAAAAAAACAATTCTTCGGATTTTGCTTCCTGCCTTGCTGTTGTATCCGCTTGCGGGCTGCGCTTCCGGAAATCCGGATGTCACCGCGGCCGATACCACCTTGGCAGCGTCTGAAGCAATCACTACGGCAGCCGAGACGACCGCCTCGGGAACAGAAGCGACGACCGAACCCTCTGAAACAACCGCCGCGGCGCCGGTTGTCACCGATCCGGTTGCAGATTCCTACCTGGAAACCGTCGTACCGTACAAGGGGGACAAAGTGAAAATTGCCTGTATCGGAGACAGCCTGACCTACGGCTATGCCTCCACGAATCCCGCAACCAACAGTTATCCGTCTGTTCTCGGTCAGCTTCTCGGCGACTCTTATCAAGTCGGAAACTTCGGTAAAAGCAGCTCCTATGTTCTTGACCCGGATAATCCGTATAATATCAAGGAAAAATCGCTCTCTTACCGTAACACGGAGGAATATAAAAAAAGTCTCGCATTTGAACCGGATATTGTCATTCTCATGCTGGGCACAAACGACATGAGGAGCATGAGCTGTGCTGAAGCTTTGGAAGCATACAAGGCTGACCTTTGCAACCTTGCGACAGAGTACTCCCTTCTTCCCTCAGTGAAAAAAGTCTATATCGCTACCTCTCCGCAGGCGGTAAATGCCCCTGTTATTGTGCAAATGACAGGCGGCGTATTGCAGCAGCTTCAGCGGGAAGCCGCGGCGTCCGCCGGATTCGAAGTATTGGATCTCTATGCGGAACTTGGAGATTATTTTGATGTGATGATCCACACCACCAAGGATCGAGTCCATCCGACAGACAGCATGTATGCCGATATGGCGCAGGTCTTTTTCCGTCTTCTCACCGGAAAAGCAAGCTTGTCTCCGGAAATACCGCTGTCGGAGAGCGGCGTGGTTTATCTTTCCACCCGCGGAAAGGATACAAACGACGGAAGCACCCCGGAAAAAGCGGTCGCCACTCTTGCGCGTGCCGTCGCCCTTGTTCGACGGGGAGGGACAATCGTACTGACAGGAGTCTGCAACATCTCCTATGACACCAGTCTTCCCAAAAACAGCGGCAGAATCGTGATCACCTCTTCCTATGACGGACAGGACTACAACGGAAGCCTGATTCTTTCCAAAAACCTCACGCTGAACGGGGATTTTACCTTTGAAAACCTGATCTTCCGGATCAATCTGGACAATTCAATCATCACCTGCAATTACCATAATGTCACCTTCGGGAACGGCATAACCTGCACTCTTCAGGGAAGTATAAAAACCTATCCTCTGATTCTCGCCGGCTGTAACGTCGGAATCGGCGGAGTTCCGGTAGAACGAATCAGCCTGACCGATACCTGCAGCATTACGGTAAACAGCGGAACCTGGTCCTATGTACGCTGCGGGAACCGGCGCAGCAATGCCGGCTTTCCCATCGGCACGGTGGAAAAAAACGCCTCCCTGAATGTTACGGTAAACGGCGGTGTCTTCTGCAACACAATCGGTAATCTGACCTCAGCAACCGGAATGAATACGGTTGAGGGAGAGTGTACGCTGACAATCAACGGCGGAGAATTCCGCGGCCCCGTCTACGCCGTCGGAAGAATCGGGGACAACACAACCGGCGTCAGGCCCGTCATGAGCGGAAAGGTAAGCCTGATTATCCGGGGCGGTAGCTTCGCCGGTATGATCGGAGCCACTCAGGATTCCTCCTCCTCTGTCACCGGAACGATCAGCGTTACCCTGTCGGAAAGCACCCGTTCTCTTGCAAACAAACTCATCGGGTTTTCCTCCGTTGATTATGAAGATTAACCTCCACCACGCCTATCTTCAAAGAGAAACCAAAGAAACGGCTGCCTGCTGCCCGAAGCAATTCTGAACGAACCAAGGAAAACGGCGATCGGAATGACCGCCGTTTTCCCATCACGGTCGCTTCTGCTTTGTCAAAGAAAGATCTCTTCTTTCTCTCCGCGGGGAGAAGATAGACCGTGCTGTTATCTCCGGCCGAGAATCCCGTGCTGGGTTTCCGAGAATACTTTTAAAGAAAAAGAAAGCAAGCCGCAGAATACAGAAAAAAAGCACCGTTTCATGAAACGGTGCTTTTTTCTATGGGACGTTTGAACTTAATGGCACGAATGAAATATACCTGAAAACTGAGGGTTTATTTTTTTCTTGTTAAAAACAATACGATACCGCAAACAACGGGTATAACCATCATAACAACAGAAATAATACATGATTTTTCTTGTTGTTCAGGGTTGGGAAACCACTCCAACGAACCTGTAAATAAATATAAGAGTCCTAATAGAAAAATTATACAAATAATAATCCATAAAATTATTCGAGCTATTTTCATCCCCTTAAGTTTATTATATCTTCTATTATATCACATACGCGGTGGGGTGCAATACTTATTCCCTTTTATCTACTTCCCAAAAATCCCGTAAGGAGTTTTGAACGAGGTAAGATTGAATAATGAAGAAGTGAAAAGTAAAAATCCCGTTCATTTTCGTGAACGGGATTTTTGGAGCTGCTAACCGGAGTTGAACCGGTGACCTCGTCCTTACCAAGGACGCGCTCTACCAACTGAGCCATAGCAGCAAAAAGCCGATGCTTTTTGTGACCGGGAGTTATTATAACAGATGGAAGCAGATTTGTCAATACCTTTTTTCCGGGCGTACGGACTTTTCATAAAAAAGTTCATTCTTAAAACCAAAGCGAGAACAGCCTTGCCCAGAGACAGAAAGAGTCTCCTTTTCTGCGCTTCCGCGAAAAGCCGAAAAGCTCCCTGAAAACAGAACACGCGCTTCAGGGAGCTTTTCCTTCTTATTTGTTTTTTCTATACTCGCTCGGGGACTGCCCCACATGCTCGGAGAACAGACGGCTGAAATAATACACATTGGAAAAAAGACATGCCTCTGATATCTGCATGATGGACATCTGCGGCTCGGAAATCAGAAGCTTCCGGGCATAATCCAGTTTGAGGTTAATAATATACTGCTTCGGTGTCAGATCATAGTAAGTTGAAAACAGTTTGGTAAAATATTTGCGGCTGATTCCGCACAGAGCCGCAAGCTCCTCCACCTTGATTTCCTTTTTCCGATAGTTTTCGCTGATATGATGAACCGCCGGCTCGATCAGGGAATAATGCCGCATCGGCAAATACCCGTGATGACCGCCCGCCTGTACAAGGCTGATAATCCGATAGAAAATGGAATTCAGTTCCGCGCGATAACCGATTCGCTTTTTCTGAAAAACAGTCATTGCTTTCAGAAAACAGTCCAGAATCTGCGATCCGTTTTCAAAGATTCCGAAAAACGGTTCTTCCCCAAGCGAACTGGGAATCCGGAAATTGATCAGGTAGCAAAAGCCGTCTGTCTGGGAAACACGGTAGGGCTTTCCGATCGGAAGATAGGCAAAAGTTCCGGGCTTACAGATATATTCCTTATCGTCGTAATAATACTTGACCACACCGTCGGTAAAGTAGAGAAACCCGTTCCATCCGCGCGGAGCGAAATAATTATACTCTCCCGCCTTGCTTTTATAAATCCGGACCTTCATCACGAGATTGATATTGGCCATGCAGGCGTTGTCGAACGGCAATACCATATAAGCTCCCTTTCTCAGCGCTTATCTGTCAGTCTGCTTTTGTCAGTCTGCTTTCTTCTTTTTGCGGAACAGAAGAAACAACAGGGCGGCAACTACCGCAGCTGCGGCGGCCAGAGCACCGATCAGAACGCCACGGGTTCCCGCGTCGGTGCCGGAATTCCCCGGCACGGTCGTATCCGGCACGATTGGATCCGAGCCCGCCGGCGTTGTCAAAACGGTTGCCGTACCGGAATCCTCTGTCCCCGCCGTCGTGGTTGCGGGATCAGGATCGGTTTTTCCCGTGGAAAAAGCGGAAATTCTCTCCGCAACAGGCATGGAGTTCAGTGTAAGTGTGTAAACGGTATCAAGCGCTTCCGGCTGCCGCACAACCGGCTGCTCGTTTTCCCAGGTCAGGTCCGTTACCATCATACGGCGTCCGGTATAAACCGTGCGCGTGTGGAATTTTGCATGATAGACAAAAAACGTACGGCTGCCGTCAGGAGAAGGAAGCGCCATCGCTCCGGCAGTGGAAAGGATTGAGTCCTCCGCGTTCTTGCTGAGAATCGGCTGCGGATGCTTCTTCCAATTGTTGATATCGAGAAGAGAGTCGCCCTCCCCTCCCGTGAACTCCAGCAGTCCGACACAGTAATCATCCAGCGCGGTCTGTGCGGCACTGTACGGCAGGAAAAGCTTTCCGCCCGGCGAATTGATCTGGAACGGGCCCTCCACGATCTGAACGTTGCCCTCAATCTCCCAGCTTTCGGTCGGCCAGACAATCGGCACAATCTCTGAGGAGAAGGAGTACGGCGTATCGATCTCCGCGATCATAATACACTGCCGGTGTAACGTACTGGTTTTATACTCTTTTGACCAAATGCCGCCGAAAGAGAGATAGCGTTTGCCGGCGAACTCAATCAAGCTCGGACGGTTATAATTGAAAATTTCCTCGTTGGCATTCTGCATTGCGCCGTAATAGGTGAAGCCGTCCTCCGGACTGTCGGAATTCCCCTTCCATACATGGATACGCCGTCCCTCCGCGCCGGAGGAAACACAGGTCGCGTAAATCCACACGTTACCGTCCAGTCTGACCATCGCCGGCGCCCAAAGGGAGGTCATATCGGCGCATCCGGAATTCTCGGAAACATACCACACGAGCTCCGGCTGACCGGCACCGATATCACAGAGGTTTGCTGCCTTTGTCATAAAGATTGCCGGCTTCCCGTTATACTGTGCGGCATAGCTGTAATAATAGTACCCATCGAAAAAGCGAACCATCGGATCGGCAAAGTCTGCAATCGGATTGGTATATTCCGCCGTTCCGGTAACGGGCGCATCAAGCGCCAGACTTTCAGAAATCGTCAGCGTGCAGCTGTTTTCTCCCTTCTGCCCTTCGCTCCCGCGGATTTCGGAAACGCGCCGCAGATCGCCTCCGGTTATTTCCAATGAATAAGCCCCGTTGAAAACGGTTGTATCCGGACTGTGCACGGCATCAATGGCACCGCAGAACATTCCGCCGCTGATCCGGATTGTCACATCCCCGTTGACAGTCAGTTTGTCCGTCACCGTCGGGGAGGGCTTTGCAATTCCGAAAACCCCGCAGTGAAATTCTCCTCCGGTTATATTCAGCTCCGCCTTAGCGGTCAGACGGTTCATGCCGGTCGCACTCACGGAGCCGTAGAAGGCTCCCCCGTTTATCGTGAGCATTACATCGTTTTTCAGCAGACGGTCGGTTCCGGTACCACCGCTGCGGCGGTAATTTCCCGCCGTCACATTCTCCCAGCTTCCGCTGCAGACAGTGAGGGAACACGGCGCTGTAAGCCCCTTGCCCGCATTCGTGGTATGCAGCAATTCGCCTCCGACAAGGCTGATATACTCGGTAACCCCGCGGTCAAACCAGGTCCGGCAGGTTACCTCCGAACCAATCACCGAAGGATGTCCGTTGAAAGCAAGATACGCGGCAGCCGAGCAGGAAAGAAAGTCAATTTTTTCAATTACGGTTTCCGCGTTCAGATTGAGCGAACCGGTCAGGCGAAGCTCTGCACCTGCCGAGAGCCGGAAATCAAAACCGGCAAAAACCGACGTAAGATACAGTCTGTCACAGGCCGCAGCCGTTTCGCTGTCACAGTCAAGAATCCCGGTCACAACCACGGTGCCGCCCGCAGTGCCGAGAGAGCCGATGGCATCCCCGACCGAGCGGAAAGCCGTCAACGGAGTTTTTCCGTCCCCCGAATCCTCCCGTGCCCTTGCAAAGGATGCAGCAAAGGCATAAGAGCCGAGCGCTTCATACCCCTCAAGCGGAAGATTGCTGACCCTTTCCTTGGCAGTACCTGCGGAATCAATCGGAGCATCCGCAAGCGTGGATACAAGGGTAAACCGCTCCGCCCCACCGCCGGACACGCTCAGAGCTACCCTGTCGGTCACTGTTCCTCCGAGAAGCAGAAGCCCTGCTTCCTGAACCGTACCGTTTCCGACAGCAGAAAGCTCTCCGACGGTTCCGCCGAGAAGCAGCACCGAAGCGTTGCCCCCATCCGAGGAAGCCGCCGTCAGCCGTCCGACGCGTCCGCCGGTCATCAGAATCTGCACCGTCCCGTCCGAAGTCCCTCCTGTTATACTTTCAAACTGTCCGGAGGCAACGGAGAGGGTCCGAGAGGCTCCCGAACCTCCGTCCAGTGATACGGTTCCGGAAACCGTTACCCCTTCTCCGATTGTAAAGTTCTTTCCTGCTCCGGTCAGTGTTCCGCTGCCGGAAAGGGCAAGCGAATAAAGCTGAACAGCAAAATCAAGGTGCGCTGTCCCGTTCACAATCAGGCATGCACCGTCGAACTGTTGCCCGTTCCATTCCGAGGTCAGATCAATGGTTCCGTCCCCGGAGAAACCGGTCGGAGACGCAGGCGCGGCGGTCGGACCGCAGAGGACAATCACACCGTTTCCGTCGATGCGTTTCACCGCCTCCGCAATCGTTGCCAGCGGGGCTCCCGCTGTTTTTCCGTCCGCTGAATCCTTTCCTGCGGCGCCGTTCACATAAAGAACCGGATCAAAATCGGAGGTAAGCAAGCGGCGCTTGCTCTCCGGAACCTCCGCGTATGCCCTGCCGTTCACCCCTTCTGCACTGATTGTGTTTACAGCAGAGAGAACCGCTTCGTCAGAAATGGAAAGATAAAAATTTCCGTTCACGCGCGTATCGAGTGTATTCAGCACCGCCCCGATCCCCCGGGAAAGAAAGCGACCGCCGTTGATGCGCATAATCAGGTCGCCGTCATTGGTACTGAGAAGGCCGGTGGAATTTCCGCCGCACCGTCCGATGCCGTAAATATAGGAAAAGAAGGTGCCGCCGTTAATTTCAAGAGTGTAGGTTCCGTTCTGACAGCTGAAGCCGCCGACCGAAACAAAAGAAAGATCCGAAACACTGTCTGCTCCTCCGGTCGCACGGAATTCTCCTCCGTTGATCCGGACAGTCACATTCCCGCAGAAGCCGACCGGATGCGTTTCTGACGAGCGGTTGTTGGTCCCTTTGACATAATACCAGGAGCCGCTGTTCACCGTCAATGTATAATCATAAAAAGAAAGCGAGCGAACCGAGGAGTTTGCGGTTGCATTGTCCCCCCCGAGAAGAATCGGAAGACGGCTCGCTTTGGCGCCGCGGATCACGGTCAGACCGTCGCCGAATGTGACATTGTGTCCGCGCCCGCAGAAGAAAACATCGGCATCTGCCTGAAAGGACATATATTCAAAGGTAAGATCACCGGAAAGCCGGAGATCCTTGGAAGTAACCAGCTTCGCGCCCGCTGTCGCTGCATAGTCGACACCGCCGTAGCGGGAAGTGATCACTGCCCCTTTGAAATCCGGAAAAACAGCTGCGGCATCTGTCGAAACAGTCAATACCCCGCAGAGGACTACGGTGCCGCCGGACTGAAGCTTTTTCTGCGCGGCTGCAAGAGTCTTTACCGCTGTCTGCGGTGTCAGTCCGTCCGCAGAATCCGAGCCTGCGTCGGACACAAACACGACGGAGCTTTCCGCGCGAGCGGTAAACACCGTTGTCATTGCTGCAAACAGAAACAATAGAAGGCAAAGGAAAACATGTCGGGTTGCTTTCATCTTTTTATGGGTCCTTTCGTGCCGCCGGTTGAACTTTCCGGCTTGCTGGAGTTATTTTTACTATACCGAAAATCCGTTTTTTTTTCAACCCTTTCCCTAAAACACGTTGTTTTTTAGTTCCCAAAAGTGTATTTTTTCGTTCTTTATGCAAAATCCGGCGGATGCTCTACTTGAAAAAAGCGCTTTTTTTAATGATCTTTCGTTCCCTTTTCTATAAAAAATCCCTTTTCCCACATTCCTCTTTTCCGCGGAGAATGGTACAATGAAAACGAAAGGAAACGAAAGTATAGGGACAAACCGTCTATATTTGCCTATCAACGGGTCAAATAAGCTGTCATTTTCTCTTCCTTTCACAAAAAACGAAATCCCGCGGGGATAATTGTTTACTTTTCCCCGCGGTCGGAGGATTGTCATGCTGTTTCCACCCGGCGGATTTTCCGCCAATAAGCCTTTTATTGAAAATGAATACCGAGATGCAAAGTGGGATCCGGAGACCGGACTTGCTCCAAAGGAGCTGCTGGCAGCACTGGAAAACCATTTTCACGAAAGCGAAGAAAAAGGAGTTCCTTATCCCATCGCCCTTGCGGAAGGCTTTGCTCTGACCCTCCGGAGCGGAAGACTTGACTTGAACGAACATACCCCGTTTCCCGACAAAATCAATCATGGACAGGGGTATCGGATCTGCGCGTGGGGAGGCGTTTTCGAGCGACTCTCCTGCCGGCATTATGACAAAGTGCTTGATGAAGCCGTTCCGTGTGTGCGCAAGCTGCGGGAAATCACAACCCTGACCGGACTTGCGATCCCCGATACCGATGTCTGGCACACCGTTCTCGACTGGGAGGCTGTGCTTCAGCTCGGTTTTCCCGGATTGCTTTCCCGCGTCCGTGCGGCCCGCGAAGCAAAACGCGCCGACGGCACAAGCGATGAACGGGCAGAGGTCTTTTACAGAAGCGCGGAAATTGAGCTTGAGGGCGTGCTTGCTTATCTGAACCGGATTGCAGACGGCTGCGCCGCTCAGGGCAGAAAGGAAGCGGAGGAAGCCTATCGCGCGCTTACCGTTCGTGCGCCCGAAACACTGTATGAGGCGCTCTGCTGCCAGCATGTCGCGCTTACAGTCGGAGAGCTGGGGCATGAGCGCATCCGCTCCTACGGTCATTTTGACCGGAACCTGACACCGTTTTATGAAAGGGATCTTGCCGCCGGTCGGCTGACCCGGGAAGAGGTTCAGGAGCTTCTGCGCTACTTTCTGCAAAAAACCGCAGCGGAGCTGCGTTACGCCGATCAGCCGATCTGTCTTGGCAGAGACTACCGGGAAGGCACGGCAGCGGCCGAGCTGACGGATCTGCTTCTTGACGAGTATCAGGCACTGCACATCCACAGCCCGAAGCTGCATATCCGGATCCGCAAGGACACACCGGAGAGCTTTGTGCGCAGACTCATGCGGATGACCCGTGACGGAAGCTCCTCCATCGTACTGATCTCCGACGAAACCATTTATGCAGCCTATGCCCGTATCGGCATCAGCCGCGAAGCGGCGGAGCCGTATCTGCCGATCGGCTGCTACGAATCGGTGATTCCGGGTCTTGAAGAAACCCATATCTGTTCTTCGTGGATCAACCTTTCCAAGGCGGTGGAATACACGCTGACCGGCGGAGAGGATCTGCTTCAGGAAATCTCTCTTTTCGGGCAGACACCGGAGCCGGAAAGCTGGGAGGAATTTCTTCGCACCTTTTATACCTACCTGCACCGCTTTTCTGTCTACACAATGGATAGTATCAGAAAACAGGAGCCGCATTGTTATGCAGCAAACCCCTCCCCCTTTCTTTCCGCAACCATGGAAAGCTGCGTTGCGCGCGGCAGAGATATCTTCGACCGCGGGCTTCCGCTTGGCAATGAGAACGTGAAGGTCTTCGCCATCGGCACAACCGTGGACTCCCTGTTAGCGGTCAAGCATTTTATCTATGAAAAGAAGCGTGTTACCGTAAAGGAGTTTGTCCGTATTCTGAAAAACGACTGGAAGGGCGCGGATGCTCTCCGCTCTGAAATCCGTGCCGATCCGGCAAAATGGGGGAACGGCATCGCCGAAGCGGATGAGCTTGCCCGGGATATTTACAGCTTCATGGGTCGGGAAATTATCGGAAAGCCTACGGCAAACAACGGTGTATTCCGGATGGGAGGCGACTCCGTCGACATGGCAGAGCGCTACGGCAAATATACCGGAGCTTCAGCGGACGGACGCCACGCCCATGAAATGCTTTCGAAAAACATGCGCCCGGTCATCGGCTGCGAGCGCTCTGGGATTGCCGGCTTTCTGAAGTCAGTGGGTACCGTTGACGGAACCCTGATGGTTGATGGCGCTCCACTGGATTTTATGCTCCACCCCACCGCCTGCGAAGGTGAAGCAGGGCTTGACATGATGTGTGCCATGATACGCGTCTTTTTTGAAAATCACGGTGTCTGCATTCACGGAACCGTTGTCGATACCGAAACGCTGCTGGACGCGCGGGAGCATCCGGAAAAATATCCCGATCTTCAGGTGCGTGTCTGCGGCTGGAATGAGTACTTTGTCCTGATGAACCCCGAACTGCAGTCCGATTTTATCCGGCGCGCCTCGGGCGGTACCCGGTCATGACCGGAACGATTTTCGCTGTCAAGCGTCTGGAAACGCATGACGGACCGGGAACCCGTACGACGCTCTTTCTCAAGGGATGCCCTCTCCGCTGTCTCTGGTGTCACAATCCTGAAAGTCAGCATACAGCACCGGAGCTCGCCTTCTACGCGCGGCAGTGCCGCTCCTGCGGAGCCTGTGTCGCCGTCTGTCCCACGGGTGCGCACCGTCTGGAAAACGGTCAGCATCTGTTTGACCGTTCCCTCTGCCGGGCCTGCTCCGCCTGTGCCAAGATCTGTCCGGCAGACGCCCTGACCCTTTTCGGAAGGACGGTAACCGTAGAGGAGATTCTGCCGGAACTGCTGGCCGACCGGCGTTTCTATGAACTGACCGGCGGCGGCGTAACGGTATCCGGGGGAGAACCGCTGATGCAGCCCGCTTTTCTCTCCGAGCTGCTTACGCGGCTCCGGGAAGAAGGAATCCCCACAGCAGTGGATACTGCCCTGGCGGCGGACGCGGAAACAGTACGGCAGATTGCTCCCCTCTGCGATCTTTTCCTCTGTGATCTGAAAGCAGCACATGACGTACCGCACAGCCGGATGACCGGATATCCTCTTGCCCGCATTCAGGATAATTTCCGTCTTCTTTCCTCACTCGGTGCACAGATGGAAATCCGCTTTCCGCTCGTCCCCGGTGAAAACGACAGGGAAACCGAAGACTGCGCCGCGTTTCTTGCCGGACTTTCCGGCATTACCGGCGTCCGTGTCCTTGCCTACCATGATTTTGCCCGTGACAAGTATGCAGCGCTCGGCATTCCCTACCCCCTGCCGCTGACGCCACGTCCGACGGAAGAAGCGCTTGACACTGCCGTTTCCGTCTTCTGCCGCGCCGGACTCCGTGCATACAGATAACAGATATTTTTTATTCTGCGCAGAAGTCGCAGAAGTGCAGATCCCTTAATTCTCATGGAGGTTTGAAAAAGAATCATGAAAAAGAAATGGATCACGGCAATTCTTACGGCAACGCTCATCCTTTCGGCGCTGGTTCCGCTTTGTGTCATCTCTGCAGCGGGAAACATCCGTTTTGTCACAGCCGGCGGAACAGGCGACGGAAAAACCGCGGCAAGCGCCATGGGCGACCTTGCGGACGCAATTGAAGAACTGGCAACGGACGGCGGCACGATCGTCATTGTGGGAAGCTATGATCTCACAACAAGCAGCGCCTTCAGCAATAATAAGCTGTTTTCCGAGCCTGCTCACTCCGGAGCCGTTACCATCACGGGCAGCTATGACGGCGTCAACTACAACGGTGAAATTCATGCAAAAAACGGAAACTATTACTGTCTTTCCGGAAGCACAATGTTTGAAAACCTCACCTTCCGTTTTGACGGAGAAGCAACCAATGCCACCTTCCTCTTTTCGGCACGCTTCAATCCCATCACCATCGGTGAAAATTTTGATATTTCCTCCTTTGCCGGCGGTGCCTTTATTGTCGGCGGGTACAACAACGGGGATCCCGCAGCAGTCCCCGGCGGAACCGAAACCCGCAATGTTTCTATCACGATTAAGAGCGGAAGCTTCCGGTACGTTGTCGGACTTGACCGTTATCTTTCGGGAAAAACATACGCAAATACCATAGAGATTCAAATCAGCAACGCTACTGTAACAGCCCTCATTGCAGGAATTCACGGAACCGTCGCGCAAAAGGGTGGCGACTGCACCATCACCCTCGGTGAAAAGGCACATATTGAAAATCTTTATTCTGTCGGTGATTGGAGTAAACTCAATGCGCTGGAGGGTCTTGAAAGTCTCACTGTCCGGGTAGTAAACAAAGATATCGTGTTTTCAAAAGCATACATCGGCAGTCAAGTCAAGGACAAGGCTTCTCTGAAGTATATCCAGGACGCTGCAGCTGCCGTTGCGGCAATTCAATCAAGCTTCGGTTCAACAGCCGTGATCCCCGAGTCGCCGGTTGTCACCACCGAACCGCCGGTTGTTACCACAGAGCCTCCGGTTGTCACCACCGAACCGCCGGTTACTTCGGAAGCTCCGGCAACTACTGCAGTTCCGGAAACAACCAATGCTCCCGCAAGCACACAGGCAAGCGATTCTTCCTCGCCGTCCACCGGTGACATCACGGGGATCCTTTTCGGGGCTGCCGCATTCTGTGCCGTCCTTATCCTTCTCTTGCTTCGCAGGAAAAAGGAAGCATGACCGGAAAAGGAATTTATGATTTCCTAAGCAACTATTATATATTATAATAATGTTGACAGAACCGTACCTGTTTCGCTCACAATCCTGTTATCCCGCGCATGGGCGCACGAAATAAACTTTTTCACAGAGAATCAAGGAGGATATTTATGAAAAAATGTATCGCAGCGATCATCACGGCCGTTCTCGTCCTTTCTGTCTGCGCTCCGCTCTGCGGTGTCTCCGCGGCGGAAAACGTCCGCTTTGTCACGGACGGGGGCGCGGGAGACGGAAAAACCTCAGCGGGCGCCATGGGTGACCTTGCAGACGCTATTGAAGAGCTTGCGACGGACGGCGGAACGATCGTCATCGTCGGAAGCTATGACCTCACAACCAGCCGCGCCTTCATCGGTGACAAAGCCGGCACGCTGAAAATTTTCTCTGAGCCGGTTCACTCCGGAGCTGTCACCATTACGGGCAGCTATGACGGCATCAACTACAATGGTACCATTCGTGGGAAAAACGACAGCTATTATTGCCTCTCCGGTGATACAACCTTTGAAAACCTTGTCTTCGACGGAGACGGAGCAACCTATCTCTTTTCCGCGCGCTTCAATGCCATTACCTTCGGTGAAAACTTTGACATCTCCGCCTTCCGGAAAGGCGCCTACATCGTCGGCGGCTATAACAACTCCGACACTGCCGCAATCGATGCGGAGACGGGAATCAACTACGGCGGCACCGAAGAGAGAAACGTCTCCATCACAATCAAAAGCGGTACCTTCAGACATGTGGTCGGTCTGAACCGCTATCTTTCCTCCTCGCAGAACAGCATCGACTATACCGGCACCGTAACCGTCAATGTCTGCGGCACCGGAATGGTTGAGGCACTATATGCCGGAACCTTCGACAGCCGTGCTCAAAACGGCGGTGATTGCATCATCAATCTGGATGAAGAGGGCTGTATCATGAATCTTCAGTCGGATTACAAACTTCCGGCCGACGGCGGAATAAACAGCCTCACCGTCAATGTGAAAAGCAAGGATGCCTATCTGATCAATGTCAAAATCGGCGCGGGAGTCAAAAGCTCCGTTCTGTATTATGCCCCCGACGCAGAAACTGCCGTGGAAACAATCATTCCGCTTTTCGGCGCGTCTGCAAAAATCGGAGAAACACCGGTAACCACCGATGCTCCGACAACTACTGCCGCTCCGACAACCGACGACAACGGCTCATCGTCTTCTCCTACGACCGGTGACATTACAATCATCGTTCTCTGTGCTGTCGCCGTCGGCGTCGTTCTCCTTCTTGTCCTGCTTCGCAGAAAAAAAGCAAACTAACAGGAGATAACTATGACAGGATTTTTACAAAAATCAGCGGCTTTCGCGCTGGCGCTGTTGACTCTGCTTTCCTGTGCTGCCTGCGCAGGGGAAACCGGTCCGGTAACAACCCCCTCCTCCGAAAGCACAACCGTCTCCCCGACAACGGATCCTCCGGCCTTTGTCAGCTCCGGAAAAACCTACGACGGACAGTCCTTTATCATTCTGATGTCCGGCTTCGCCCCTGAAACCTTCAACGATTTCACTTATGCAGAAGAGGAACAAAGCGTTCTCGACAACGCCGTATATCAGAAAAATCTTGCCTGCGAGGAACTGTACGACATCAAAATCGAAACCGTGAACGATTTCGGACCTTCAACCGGCGGATACAGCAAAATGAAACAGCAAAAAACCGCCGGATCCCTCGGCTACCATCTGTCTTTTATTGCCGGCTATGATGTCGCCAACCTCGGCTATACAGGCGTGCTTTATGACCTTGCTTCCATCGACACCCTCGATCTGAAAAAAGACTGGTGGGATCAGAACGCCAATGCGGAAAATGCCGTTAACGGCAACCTGTTCTATACAACCGGCGATATTTCGATCTGGGATGATTTGCAGCAGTTTGCAGTTGGCTTCAACAAACAGATTATCGAGGAACAGGGTCATCAGACGCAGGAGCTTTACGGAGCGGTCCGCGAAGGCAAGTTCACCTATGAAATGATTTATGATTTCGTAAAAGACTATTCCGGTGATGTGGACGGAAACGAAACGATGGACATGAAGGATCGTTACGGAATCCTGACTTGGGATGATTCCATTTACGGCGTTTTCTCCTCCACGGGTTCCAAAATGGTCGAAGCAGACAAAAGCACCGGTGAACTGACCCTTGCGATCTCCGGTAATGAGACGATTTTCAACACACTGACCCGCTATACCGAAATCATTGCGGAAACCGGCATCAATTATCAGCGTTACGAGAGCGGAGGAGACCTTGCGGCGCTGATGTTTACGGAAAACCGCGCGATGTTCTTCTTCGGAAGAATCTCCTCCTTCCAGAACTTCCGTGATATGAATACAAACTACGGAATTCTTCCCTATCCGAAGGCATCGGAAAGCCAGGATAGATACTACACGATCAATTCTGCGTACCACATGAACTATCTCTGCACGCTGGCACTTGATGAGGATATCGAAATGCGCGGTGAGATTACGGACGCTCTCGCATGGCTCTCCCAAAAGCATCTGACACCGGCATACCACACAAAAACCCTCGTCGGACAGCTGGTCCGCGACGATGAAAGTCTGGAAATGCTCGAGCTGCTTGCCGCAAACCGCATCTACGACTTCGGTTACATTCTTCAGCCGGGCAAAATCAACGCGCAGTTGATTCTGACCTTCCGTGAAATGGGAACGGGCTATGCCTCCTCTATTGCCCGCTACAAGGCGATGGCAGAACGCGAGCTGAAAAAAGTCAACGAAGAATTTGCCGAACAGGCAAAACTCTGGTAACTCTCCCGCTTCTCTCAAAAGAAAGCATGACAAGAGAAGTTAAGGTGCCGTTACTTTAGCGGTTCACTTATAAGAAGAGCCCCCGGCAGTCCGAGTGACCTCCGGGGGCTCTTTCATGGAGTAAAAGGGTCCTGAGCAACGCTTGCAGGAAGACCCTGAAGTTGATGCACAAGAAGCAGGGTGGGAACCGCGGTCGGGTGACCGCGGTTCCCACCCTGAAATCGTCTTATCTGCAAGGGCAAAGCTTGCGTCCGCCTTTTTCATAAGGCGCACAGCGTTTCTGCATCTTGACGGAAAATCAGTCGGTAATCCGGATTGCTCCGCTTTTTGCGGAGGCGGTCAGTGTCTGTCCGCCGGAGTGCGCGGTCACATACTCATTGGTACCGAGAGAGGTTCCGTTAAGGGTAATTCCGTCTCGGGCGGTGAGGGTCACCGCCATGCGGCTGATGCTTTGAGAAAGGGCAAGATCAATCCCGCCTTCTCCGGTCACCAGAAGGGACGCCTGAATAAAGGAAATACCATCGGAGAGGGCAATTCCCCCCTTCTCAACGGTCGCTCGCAGATCATTGGCAAAGCCCCCGGAAACCGAAACCGTTCCTTGCGCGGCCTCAAGCTGCATCCGGTTGTCGGTGCTGCAGTTTTCAACCGAAATATTCCCGTTTTTTGCTGTCAGGAACAGATCTGCACCGGTATCCCGGATGCCGCGCATCACAATGTCCCCTTCCAGAACGGTAATCTCAACCGCGTTCAGCGGCGTCCCCGTAGGGATATACACATTAATCCATTTGTCGTAAGTAAAAGGCTTTATGGCGTGCAGATAGTTGCGAATACCCGAAAAGGATATGCCGAGACCGCCTTCCTTAATAATCTCGGCAAGACCGAGTGTATCGTTGATCTGAAGAACGTTGTTGGAGATTCCTTTAACATACGCGCCTTCAAAAAGGTTGTAAATCTCAACGCGGCAGCTGTCCCCTTCCAGAATGTTGACCGTCCCTTTTTTCAGAGAAACAGAAATTTTCTCCATTTTGGATGTGTCATAATTCAGAACAGAAACCCGGTTGCCATTGTCATCCGTAGAGATGCTGAAAAGCTCGACGCCGTCCCTCTCCGCGCGTTTTTCGGCAGATCGACAAAGGAAGAAGCCGCATCCGGAGATCACAAGAGCGATGCAAAGGAAAATAATTGCTGCCGGCTTCATCTTGCCATCTCTCCTTTCACACGGAAAAACAGATTCCGGAGTTGTCGGAAGGTTCTGCCTGCCAAAAGAACAACCTTCTTCATCAGCCACGGGTCAAGGCGAACCGCGGCATAATAAACCAGAATACCAAGGAACAAAGTTCCGCCGACGACGATCAGCGCTACGCCGATCTCATAAAGACCGATGGCAAAGGTTGCGTCCCCAAACAGCTGTGTTGTCCCGTAAATTGCGCCGATAAGAGTCAGTGCGGTTCCCCCCGCAGCAATAACAACCAGCAGCAGAATCAACGCCACAGTCAGCAAGGCGAGGAAAACGACAGCTCCCACAAAAAGAAAAACCAGTGCAGCGCAGAAAAGAAGAATCAGCGGAGAAAGCAGACAGAAGAAAAGCCAGAAGCGGGAATAATCCCGCGTATCGGTAATGCGTGTCCGCTTTTTCCCCGGTTCACGCAGTCTGCCCTCCGGCAGAGGTCGGGTTTTATCCGCCTCCCCGGCCGAAAGCGGAACTTCAATTTTTTTCTGGGTCTCCTTTGCCGGTTCTGTTTTTTTCGCCGGTGCCGTACCCTGAAGAGACGGGGGCACAAGCGGCTGACTTTTTTTAGGGGCAAGCTTCTCCGCAAGCCGGGAGCGACCCGATGCCGGCTTCCGCTCCGGGCGAGGATCCATCTGCCGGGGAGCGCCGGTCGAACGGGAAGCGGCAGACACGCCGGCGGGCGCTGTCTGTCTCGTCGTCGGCGGTTCCTTGACCGCCTGCTTCGGCGGCTGCAATCGCTCCTGTACCGTACTGCCAGAAGCGGAAGCCGGCTGTCCTCCGTTTTTTCCTCCGTTAGCCTCCGGAGCGGAACGCTCCGTTCGGACAGCGTTTTTCCTCTCCGCCAGCAGTCCGGAAACAAACTCCTCAATATTGACATTTCCCCCGAGAATTGTCCGGACATCCTTTTCGGGCAGTTCATCGAGCAGGGAGGAAACACGGTCGGTATATTTCAGGATCTCATCGTTTTTCAGACCGCGTTTTGCAAGTCCGCTTGCAATCCGGTCAAGAAATTCCGCTTTTTCCATGCCGTGTCCTTTCTTTTTCGGTGTTTTTTGCAGGAAATACTGCAAAAACCTTTACATTTTCAATCGGATATGATAAGATAGGTTCGCCGTTGCACCGAAAAAAAGCGCACGGCAATCCAATTCATTTTTATTATACTAAACCCGAGGATAAAAAGCAAGATGAGAATGCGAAAAAAACGTCACGGAGCAGAACGCATGCAAAGCTGCGCCGAATTTCTTGCCCCGGATCGGTCGGTCGTTTTTGCAGATCCGCACGCACCGTTTGCGAACAAAGCTACCGAGCTCCGGCTGGAAATCGGATGCGGCAAGGGCGGCTTCGCCGTAAAAAGTGCTGCAAAAAACCCGGATGCCGTGTTCTACGCAATGGAACGGGTCGGGAATGTGATGGTAAACGCGCTGGAAAAGGCGGAAGCAAACCGGGAGGCCTGCATCGGCAATCTTCGCTTCATTCTCGGACGCGCCGAGGAACTGGAAGAGTATTTCCCTCCGCACTGTCTGTCGGTCATCTATCTGAATTTTTCCGATCCCTGGCCGAAGAAGGGACATCACCGGCGCCGTTTGACCGCCCCGGAAAAGCTGGAGTCCTATCGGCGTCTGCTTGTGCCCGGCGGAAAAATTCTTCAGAAAACGGACAACCGGGAACTCTTTGACTATTCTCTCGCCGCATTGGAAGCTGCAGATTTCCGGATTGCCTTTGCAACCGACGATCTGCAGGCCTCGGCACGCGCAGCGGACAATGTAATGACCGAATATGAGGAAGGCTTCGTCTCTGCCGGGAAAACGATCTGCTTTCTCGAGGCGGTCTGCGGGGAATCATCCAATACTATAGATTAAGAATCCTGTCGGATTCGCTACGGAGTGAAAAATGGCAAACGATCTGATACAAAAGATAGAAAAAAAGATGCCCGAATTTTCCAAAGGACAGAAGCTGATTGCCCGCTATCTGATTGAGCAATACGACAAGGCGGCATATATGACGGCGGCCCGTCTCGGTGCGCTTGTCGGTGTGTCGGAAAGCACGGTTGTACGGTTCGCAATCGAACTGGGGTTTGACGGATATCCGGAATTGCAGAAATCCCTTCAGGAGATTATCCGATCCCGTCTGACCTATAATCAGCGGATCGCCGTTACGAACACCCGGATCGGCGACGGGGATCTTCTTGACAAGGTTCTGCTCAGCGATGCGGATAAAATCCGCAGCACAATGGACGCAATCAGCCGGGAGGACTTTTACCGCGCAGTCGACCGGATAATTGGGGCAAGAAGAATTTTCATTATGGGTGTACGCGCATCCGCGTCGCTTGCGGAATTTCTCTCTTACAGTCTGAATCTGGTATTTGACAACATCAGACTTGTCCGTACCACAAGCGGCAGTGAGGTTTTTGAAAGCTTGTTCCCGATGACAAAGGAGGATGTGCTGATTGCTATCAGTTTTCCGCGCTATTCCTCCCGGATTGTCAATGCCGTCGAATATGCCAAGCAGCTCGGGGCAGGTGTCATCGCGCTTACGGACAATGTCAATTCCCCGATTGCGGAGCATGCATCCGAGGTGCTTGTGGCGCAGAGCGACATGGCAAGCTACATCGACTCCTTGGTCGCACCGCTTTCGGTTATCAACGCGCTGACGGTCGCGATCGGACGGAAAAAGCAAGCGGAAATTGCAGAGCGCTTTGACCGGCTGGAAACCCTCTGGGACAAATACGATGTCTACGCCAAAAATAAATGACCCGTCCCCGCTCCGCGCAGCTATTATCGGAGGGGGAGCCGCCGGGATGCTTGCCGCCGGGATGCTCGGCGAGCTTTCCGATTGCAGCATTACCGTTTTCGAAAAGAACCGGCAGGCAGGCAGAAAACTTGCGATCACCGGAAAAGGGCGTTGCAATCTGACAAACAATTGTACACCGGACGAGTTTCTGCGGCACGTGGTCGCGAATCCCCGCTTCCTCTTCGGAGCGCTGAATGCGTTTCCCCCCGAGGCAACCATGGAGCTCTTTGAAAAGCTCGGCGTTCCGCTGAAAACCGAGCGCGGCAGACGGGTTTTCCCCGTTTCCGACAGAGCCTACGATATCGTCGATGCACTGCGTGCTTATGCCGGTCGCTCGGCGCAGTTCCGTTTCTCCTGCGTTGTCCGGAAGACCGAATATACGGAGAAGGGGTTTTGTCTGACCACGGACAGCGGAACGGAGCTCTTTGATTTGCTGCTTCTTGCAACCGGCGGCGTCTCCTATCCGGCAACCGGCTCGACCGGGGACGGGTACCGATTTGCCCGTTCGCTCGGACATACCGTAGTCCCTCCCGCAGCCTCACTTGTCCCGATTGAATGCGCGGACCGTGCGCTTTGTGCTTCCATGATGGGTCTGACGCTGAAAAACATCGCACTCCGCATAGAGGACGGAACCGGGAAAACCGTCTATTCCGACTTCGGAGAACTGCTCTTCACACACTTTGGGGTCAGCGGTCCGACTGTACTGTCTGCCTCCGCTTTTCTGCGGGAAGATGACCTTACCGGCTATACCGCCATTCTGGATCTCAAGCCCGCGCTCAATGAAGCGGAACTGGACGCGCGCCTGCTGTCCGATCTTGCCGCCGGGCAGAACCGCGACCTGATCAATTTGCTGCACGGTCTGCTTCCCGCAAAAATGTGCGCCCCGTTCGCGCAGCTGGCGGGAGTGAATGAGCATAAAAAAGCAAATTCCATTACAAAGGAAGAAAGGAAACGTATTCTCCGAAATCTAAAGCATTTCCCAATCCGTCTCCTTCGCCTTCGGCCTCGGGAGGAAGCGGTGATTACCGCCGGAGGCGTATCCGTGCGGGAGATTGACCCGAAAACCATGCAGTCAAAGCGCTGCCCCGGCTTGTTTTTTGCCGGCGAACTCATTGACTGTGATGCGCTGACAGGTGGCTATAACCTGCAGATTGCCTTTTCCACCGCCGCAGCAGCCGCACGGGGAATGGCAGGATGCAAACCGGGAAATCCTGATAGAAAAGAAGAAAGTTAAGGATACGGAAAATGACTCACAAAACGCTCAAAATTGCAATTGACGGTCCGAGCGGAGCCGGAAAAAGCACGCTTGCCAAGGGTGTTGCCGCCAGACTCGGACTGACCTATGTCGATACCGGTGCACTATACCGCACGGTCGGACTTTCTGCGCTGCGGCGCGGAATTCCCGCAGAGGACACCCAGGGGATTCTTGCTTTTCTCCCCTCTTTAAGCGTCGAACTGAAAAACGAGGACGGGTGTCAGCGCGTTTTTCTCGACGGGGAGGATGTAACCGGACTGATCCGCACGCCGGAGGTATCGCATTATGCTTCCGCCGTCTCCGCCGTTCCGGAGGTAAGACGCTTCCTTTTCTCCCTGCAGCGTGATATTGCCGAACGGCAGGATGTCATTATGGACGGGCGCGATATCGGCACGGTCATTCTTCCGGACGCAGATCTGAAAATCTTTCTTACCGCATCACCGGAGGCGCGTGCGCAGCGCCGTCTTCTTGAACTGAGAGAGAAAGGAATTGACCTTTCGCTCTCCGAGCTGATCCGGCAGCAAACAGAGCGGGACAAACGGGACGCGTCCCGCGACGTCGCACCGATGAAGCCGGCAGAAGATGCCGTTTTGCTGGATAATTCCAAAATGAATCTTGAAGAAACAATAGCCGAGGTACTGAGAATTGCCGAAGAAAAAGAGCTCACAGACCGACGCGGAAATTGAACTCCGTTCGGAACAAAAATACCGGCGCGCCCTGCGCGTTCTGATCGGTCCGATCC
Source organism: Eubacteriales bacterium (assembly GCA_034178705.1). Classification (GTDB taxonomy): domain Bacteria; phylum Bacillota; class Clostridia; order Oscillospirales; family CAG-272; genus RUG12395. The sequence goes on from JAXFQY010000097.1 coordinate 48,461, forward strand.
GCTTTCTCTGGCGGGTGCGCGTCTCCGGGGATGTTTCCGCTCTCCCGGAGGGCGGATGCCTGATCTGTCCGAACCACATTTCCTTTGCCGATATTCCGGTGCTTTCCTGTGCCTTTCCGGACCGCCCGCTGCATTATATGGCCAAGAAAGAGATTTTCCGTTTCAAACCCTTCGGAAATTTCATCCGGAGCGTTGGGGCTTATCCGGTTAATCGGGGCGGCGGCGATATCGGCGCCGTCAAAACGACAATCGCCCTTCTGAAAGAGGGAAAAACCGCTGTCATTTTTCCGCAGGGGCATCGGAATCCCGGTGTAGATCCGCGCACAACAGAGGTACACGGCGGCGCAATGCTTATCGCGCGCCGCGCCGAGGTGCCCATTGTCCCCGTTTTCCTCAAAACAAAGAACCGCCGCTGTCTGCTGTTCCGTCCGGTGGAGGTCATCGTGGGTCCCCCTGTTTCTCCGGAAGAGCTTTCGGCCTACGGTACGGACAATACGTCGGCGATGCGGGAATTTTTCCTCCGCACCTGCGAAATGGAGGAATCCGGACAATGGAACTGACGCTGCTTCCCGGGGCGGGCTTTTGTCCGGGTGTGCGTCGGGCCGCAACAGAGATTGAGCGGGTTCTTGACCGAAATGACGGCACGCGGGTCTGCGTTCTTGGTGAGCTCATCCACAATCGCACCTATACCGAGGAGCTTGCCGGAAGAGGCGTGGAAACCGTCTCTCTGTCCGATGCGGAGCAAATCGCCGCCGAATCGGACAAGGGGCGCCGGACCGAGCTTTTTGTCCGCGCGCACGGCATCACCGCCGCGGCGGAAGAGCTGCTCTCCTCCCTTGTACAAAGGCATCCTCTGTTTTTTGTCCGCGACATGACCTGTTTTTTTGTGCGGAAAATTCATGAAATCGTCGCCCGGCATACCGGAGAAGACTCTATTCTGCTTCTTCTCGGTACTCCTGGACATCCGGAAGCCGAGGGAATTCTCGGTCACGCCCGAGGAGAAACTCATGTTTTTCCCGACGCTGCTGCCCTCGACCGCCTTCTGCCGACCCTGAAAACAGGTGGAAAACGCATTCTTTTGGCTGCACAGACCACACAAAACGTATCCGAGTGGAAAAAAAGTCAAAAAAAAATCAGAAAAGTATATACAAACGCAAAAATATTTGATACAATATGTAATATCACTGAAAAAAGGCAGGCTGGCACGGCTGAGCTTGCGGCACGATCGGACGGGATGATCGTCATCGGCGGAAAATCCAGTTCGAACAGCAGGAAGCTGTATGAAACCGCTTCCGCTGTCTGTCCCGCGACAGTTTGGATTGAAACCGCCGAACAGCTGACACCGGAGCGGTTCCGGGGGATCGCCCGTCTGGGCATCACCGCGGGCGCATCCACGCCTGACAGTGTCATTGAGGAGGTTGTAAACAAGATGGCAAACGAGAATACCGAAAATTTCGCAGAGATGCTGGAAGGCGCTCTCAAAACCTTAAATACAGGAGATGTTGTGTCCTGCACGGTCACGTCCGTGTCTTCAGGAGAGCTTGGTGTCGACATCGGAGCAAAGGTTTCCGGTGTGATTCCGAAGGATAATGTTACAGACGATCCCGCGGCAAAACTCGAAGAGCTTTTCAAGGTCGGCGATACCTTTGATGCTTTCGTCGTAAAGGTCAGCGATGTGGAGGGGATGGCGACCCTCTCGAAAAAGCGCGTTGATCAGATGCAGAACTGGAACACCATTGTTGAAGCCGAGCAGAACGGCACGATTCTGGAAGGTAAGATCGTTGAGGCCGTACGCGGCGGGGTGATTATCCTTGTTAACGGCATCCGTGTCTTTATTCCCGGCAGACTTACCGGACTTCCGAAAGACGCCGATCTTTCTCAGCTGGTCGGAAAGACCGAAAAAATCCGCATCATTGATATCAATCAGACCCGCCGTCATGCTTACGGTTCCATTCGCTCCGTCCTTGACGAGGAAAAGAAGGCACGCGAAGCGGAGGTTTGGGCAAATATTGAGGAAGGCAAGCATTACATCGGCAGAGTCAAGAGCCTGACCGGCTTCGGCGCATTTGTCGATATCGGCGGTGTTGACGGAATGGTCCATAATACCGAGCTTTCCTGGAAGCGCATCAAGCATCCGAGCGAGGTTGTCAAGGTCGGTGACGAGATCGAGGTTTTTGTCAAATCCTTTGATCCGGAGAAACGCCGCATTTCTCTCGGCTACAAAACGCCGGAGATGAACAACTGGTATGTCTTTACTGCTCAGCACAAGGTCGGCGACGTTATCCCAGTTAAGATTGTCAGCCTGATGCCCTTCGGCGCATTCGGAGAAATCCTGGATGGTGTGGACGGTCTGATCCATGTCACCCAAATTGCCGATCACAAGGTTGAAAAGCCCGAGGATGAGCTGAAGCTCGGTGATATTGTCAATGTCAAGATCACCCAGATTGACGAGGAAAAGCAGAAGGTCAGCCTTTCCATTCGCGCTCTGCTTCGCGACCTCAAGAATGAGGCCGCAGCGGAAGAGGAGTCCGTCGAAGCTCCCGAAACCGACGCAGACAACCAGAACTGATCTTTCCCAACCCGTTATCCCGTCATCCGGCTGCGCCCGGATGATCCCGTCCGCCTTCGGGCGGACATATGCCGGTGTGTTGGAATTGGCAGACGAGGAGGACTCAAAATCCTTTGCCAGCGATGGCGTGCGGGTTCGACCCCCGCCACCGGCACCAAACCAAAATAATCCGAACTGAATCTTCTTAATTGGAGACGGGTTCGGATTATTTGTTTTCTTCGAGAAGTTTAAAGATACTCATTTCCGGAACGGTGTTATCAAGCGTCCCACCGCCAAACCAAGAGGCCCAAGAAAGAAAAAATCAAATCGAGGCAGGAGTGTGTAGTCATGAAAGAGTTAGTCAGTTGTGCGTATAACATGGATACCGGGTGCGTGGAATTGAGGTACACAGATGGGAGTATGTACTCCATAGATTGCACCGCGCTGGAGAATGAAATTGCTCAGAATATGTACGAGCGGTCGGAACTGGATTATCTCATCTACAATGACCCGGTCGGGTATGCAAACTTGGTGCTGAACGGCGATCTGGAAGCGTATCTCAGGAATGTGACCGAGTACAAACCTTTGGATAGCTGAAAATACACAGAAAGGGATG
>JAXFQY010000117.1:0-5049 GCA_034178705.1 Eubacteriales bacterium
GCCGTCACCGGTGTTCCATCCTTTGTGCAGTTGTTAAACTCAAAGTTGAAGCCAGCATCCTGTGCGTAGACTTTAAAGCTACTGTCGAAAGTACAATTTGTAAAGGTTGTATCCGTATATGCTGCTACCACATCGTAGCCGCTGGCACCCATGCTGAATTCGGTATCAGTAAATGTTGCTTTAGTGATCTGGGCGTAAGAAGTCCAGCCGTGCAGCTTACTGTTGGTTACAGTAACAGTGAAATCTCCACCGCCGTCAACGTTTATCGGATAAACCGCATCAATGTCACAATTATCTACCACGACGCTGCCGCTTTGACTGCCGAGGAAAATACCGCGGAATCCACCGCTGATCTTTGTGTTTTTAATGTAAGCAGTTTCTCCGGCTCCCAAATTAACATAAACTGAAGCACCCCATGTACCGGTTCCGCCGCCACTGATAACGGAGTCTTCGATTGTTGCATTGTTCCCTTTCAGGTTAATCGCTCCGGCGTAGTAAACTCCGCTTGCTGCTGTTCCGTCAACTTTAAGATTCTTTATTGTGATATTATCACTCTCTACGGTATATCCTGTCGCTTCTGTTACAACTACGGTATTATCCGCTCCGTCACCGGCAATGGTCACGCCCTCAGGAATGGCGGGGAGTGTATAGCTTCCCGAAGCCAGAGTGACAACGCTGCCGGGCTGGGCCTTTTGGATAGCATCCGCTAAATCGGCATTGCTTGTGACAGGATACTCGGCATCTTCATCATATACCCCATTGTAGCTATCTTCTTCACCGGTAGCCTGTGTGGCCATAACGGTAATAGCGATGCCGTCAATGGACTTGCCCTGATACTCGTTGCCGGCGGATTCTGCCATGTGACCGGAGATCACAATGGGACCGACTTTCTCACCGGGCTCAAGGACGTATTCATCAAAATGCATGGTACCATAGAACACGGTATCAAGATCATAGCCTTTGAGAAGATCAAACTCTCCGCTAGTTGCAATTGAAACGGCTCCGGTGTTGAACTTGAACCAGCTTGCATCAGCCATAGCGGTAAAATCAAGGACCTCCAGCAGCTTGGCATCGCCCGTAATACCGGATACTGAAAATTTAAACTTCAAATTGAGATTGCCGTTGTTCTTGATATAGAACTGCTGCGTATTGTAGGTACAACCGGGCTCCCAAAGGATCTCATCCTGTGCTCTGCCGTCTGCGGCTACCCAGCCGAGCGTCTGACCTTCAAGGGAATTGTCCTGTTCGTCAAGCAGCTGGATATCCAGCGTACCCGCCTGAATCTTGTTTACCGCTGTGCTTGCGGTGTCGGTGAACCATGCGAAGGTTGTTCCCGCCAGCATGGCAACACAGAGAAGCATTGCCAGTACCGAGAACCCCAACGCGCGCTTTGTGCCGTGTGTGGTCTTCATGTTTTTTCCCTTTCCTATAAATAAATTTTGTTTTGGATCCTTATGTAAACGACCTTTCGCCGTTTTTAACATTTGCCGTCAGCAGCAAAGAATCATAAAACCGTATTACCGACGCAGTCAGCTTTGGCCAACATCCTCTTCGGGAGATTGGTTTTCCTCGGATTTCTTTTTCTGCTCGGCGAGCTGTGCTTTGAGTTCCTGCAGTTCCGCCATCATCTTCTGACTTTCAGCGCGCTCCGCCTCGATCTTCTCCCGTTCCTTACGCATTTCCTCCAGCTGTTCCTCCTTGTAGCGGCGGAAAAGCTTGATGCAGTTCAGCCCCTGAATCAGGATCAACAGGAGAAACGGGATCAGGATACAGACAATATAGCCGGGCGTAGTCTTCAAGAACAGGAAGAACTTGCCGACCTTCGGAATATGAAACTGGTATTTCCCCAAAACATACGGATAAGTAACAATCGTTTCATCGTCTGTATCATTTGTTGTGCCGTATGTTATAAAACCCGGGTTTCCGTTTTCGTCGGTCGTGAGCTTACGTATCTTATGGGTAACCGTTGCACCGTAGTTTGAAGGGCTCTGAGAAGTATAGGCAATAATATCCCCCTCCCTCAGTGTCTCCGGATCCACGCTCTTCACCAGCACCAGATCTCCTGCCGAAAAATCCGTTTTCGACATGGAATCGGTCAGAACGATAAACGCCTTGAAACCGAACAGACCGCGATCAGTCCGGTCAAAGGAATTAACGGATATGACCGTAAAAATCATCATGCCCACCGCCAGGATGACCAACAGCCAGATAAAAACGTTTTTTATGACATTCCATGCTTTTTTCATACGTATACTCCCAATCGCCGCTCCGTAGTTAAAATGGCTCTTTAGCTTTTTTATGGCGTTTTTTCAATACCGGTAAAAGCAGCAGTCTTTTGCCAGCTTTCCCGACGGGAAGAATTATTGGAACAGCTTATTCGGGTTGTTTCTCACCTGAACCGCATCGGCACACAGATCAAAGGAGAGGGTAAGCCCCTGCGCGCTGTTTCCGACCTCCTCAGGAAAGCGGAAATACACCGTCAGTTCACGTCGCTCATTAAGCCGCAGAATATCATCTGCAGCCCCGACATTCGTGCGGTTAAGCTCTTTGGCGGTCCCCCGATAAAGAACCCGTTCTCCGTCCATGACCGTGATTTCCAGAACATCCGAAAGTCCGCCCTTCACCTTGTCGAAATACAGCTTATAGTAAACATCTCCGGTGCTTTTGTTCTCAAGAAAGAAATGTTTTTCCACGGTCGTACCCGGCGCGAACAGGTATTCATACTCCTGAATCACCGGCTCGCTATCGTTCAGGTTGATTTCAACCTTGGCAGTATGAAACAGATTATTATCCACCGAAACAGTTGTCCAGACAAGAGCGAAGGTAGTGAGACACAAACAGATCACTAACAGAATTACCGTGATAATACCGCCCGTCAGGCGTTTCGAGGTCTTGCTGTCATTGCTCATTTTGTTGTTCCTCCTTCCAACGTTTTGTACCAAGCAGGATCAGCAAAAACAGCGAGCCTAAAGCGAGGAAAACCCACAAATAAACATTTGCAGAGTCGCCTGTCGGCGGAGAATCGAGATTTTCGTCCTCCTCCACCCACCAGCAGAAATCCGTGCTTAAATCCAAATTCATATATTCATTACCGACACTGGTCTCAAGATAGGCGGTAATTTCATAATATACATCGCTTGTTTTGCTTGTATCGGTTTTCAGAGTATGATCGACAGATTCCGGCATATCCCGCATCAGCCCGTCATAAAGAACCTCTCCGCTTTCCGGAAGAACGACCCGACATTTCAAAACCTCGGCAAGCTTCTCATAGCCCGGCAGCACATTGGCACGGAACCGCAGGACGATATTCCCTTTATAGGAAACCCGAACACAAAAATACTTGGTTTCCCGATCCCCCGGAAACATGTTGATTACACGGAACGGCGAATTATCCTCAGGATTGCGGTTATGCAGGGAGAGAACAGGTGCCGTGATTTCAGTTGTTGAATCGGGTTCACTTACGGACGAGCTCGGAGCAGGGACTGCCGTAGTAACGGAACTCTCAGAGGAGGATTCAGAAGCATCAGGAAAAACCGTCGAAGTCTCTGAAGCAGTCGACTCCGCTGTCGAGGAGTCAGCCGTACCCGACTCCACGGTTACAGGCTCCGCCGTACCGGTATTCGTTGCGGAACTTTGGGAGAGCTCCGAACTGCCTTCCGAACTGCCGGAGGACCCCGGCTTATCCGGTGTGATAATATTATCCGGAACGGTAACAGAAACCGACCGGGATGGAGCAAAATGAGTATAAATCAAGGTTCCGGCAAGTGCCAGAAGGCTGAACAAAAGGAGCAGCAATAAAATGATAATTACCGCTTTCAATTTGTTTTCCTTGTTTTCCTTCTTTTCCTCCAACGGGGGGCACCTCCTTTGTCAGGTTAATATTTCGGGAAATACAGAAAGCTCCCGCTTTTCTTCAGTGCCGAAGAAGGGAGAAATAAATAAATATCACAGCAATCCAGAAATTTGTCGCCAATATATATACATCGAGATTATAACACGATATTCCCCAAAATTCAAGTAATTTTTCCATAAAATACACGATCCGGATTGTGCTTTTTTGCCGCAAATCAACGAACAAGCACTTCAAGATACACAGGAGATGCACAGGAGATACACAGGAAAAGGAATTCCAAAGCAAGAAAAAACGCATGTACCGCGGTCAGATGCCCAAGACACCCTCTGAAAAATGCGGATTATTGATTCTTGCTACCGGAAGGATTTACAGTCGAATTCATCAAGCCCGTCCGCGCCCCCGAAAGAATCCACTACTCCCGGTGATCGCAATATATTCTCGTCCTCCATCGAACCGTGGTACGGCAAGCGAAGGCTTTCACAGAGCCGACTATGACGATTTCCAAGGGAAGCATGCCCGGATCAGAAAACATGCCGACTATGAGTTGGTTGAGCAGCCGACAAAGATGCTTGTTCTTGAAGATATCAGGTCTGCGGAGCAATGAGATGAAACCGGCGTCGCCCTTTCATCTACCTTAGACGGTACGGTGAGTGATGATCAATCCAAACCGAAAGCTTCTTCTAATTCGGCAATGTTTACAAAATGCGATTGAAAACATTTCGGTATTATGTTATCCTACTTACGCAGACAGCTTATGAAAAATATAGTTTTTATCTCATAGAAAATTTAAAATAATTTGTAAAATATAAATAACTTTGAACTCGGGTTGAGGTTGATACGCTACAATGAAGTCACAAAAAGCGGCAGGCGCACCCAACCGGAAAGGAAACAAAATGAGGATTCTGATTGCCGAGGATGACAGTTCGCTTCGTCGTGTACTTGCATCAATACTTCAGAAAAACAATTATTCCGTCGACACAGTGGATAACGGAGCAGCTGCATTCGATTATCTTCAAAGCGGACTTTACGATGCTGCGATATTGGATATTATGATGCCGGTGATGGACGGAATAACCGTTCTCGCCCGTGCAAGAGCCGGGCGTAATATGACACCGGTACTGATGCTGACGGCAAAATCTGAAATCGACGACAAAATCACGGGGCTTGACGTAGGCGCAAATGACTATTTGACAAAG
>JAXFQY010000019.1:0-3158 GCA_034178705.1 Eubacteriales bacterium
CTGTCATACCCCTTCCACCGATCTCCTGAGTTATAAAATCATGCATTACAGTTTGATAGCGATCAATTACTGTTACATTTTCGGTTAAATGAAAGAAGCGCCGTATTGCAAAGCACAACAATACGGCGCCACAAAATGTAATATCCAATTTTCAAGTAATTCTTCTCAAACACCATATCTTCGACTTCCCAGAAAACACCTTTATAGAGACTCATAATGTGAAACTTCTCATTGCTTTATTGCCCTTTTTCGGACGCTTTTTCACTGGCTTTAAAATTATAAATCGGCTTAATGATCTTATCAATCGTAACTGTTTCTTTCACATGAGAAATGATTTCATTCATCGGTTTATATACCATCGGACATTCATCAATGGTATCTTTTGCTACCGAGGTTGTAAAAATGCCGGCCATGGATTCTTTGAAAGCACTAAGCGTAAAAGAATTAAAAGCATCCTTCCTGCTCATCAGTCTTCCTGCACCGTGTGGGGCACTGACATTCCATTCTTCGTTTCCGATGCCTGTACACACAAGACTCCCGTCCCGCATATTCATCGGAATCAGAAGGCGTTCGCCTTTTTTAGCCGAAACCGCCCCTTTGCGAAGAATCATTGAGTCGGTATCAATATAGTTATGAATGGTTGAAAAACTGTCATCTTCGGTCAGCTTCATTCCGTCAAGAATCACTTCTTTGATAATTGTTCGGTTTAATTCGGCAAAGCGCTGCATGAATGCCATGTCGTGAAGGTATTCCTGCATGGCATCTCCGGTTAAATAGGCCAGTTCATACGGGATTTCGGTTTGAGCCCGACCTCCGCATTCTTTGTAAGCGATCTTTTGATAATGCTCCGCTACCCGCAGCCCCAGATTCCGGCTGCCGGTGTGAATCACCAAATACATACTATCTCCGTCTGTATCAATCTCAATAAAGTGATTGCCGCCGCCCAAGGTTCCAAGGCTTTCTTTCGCTCTGCGAATATCGATTTTTTTCACACAAAGCAGATCATAGATATCCAGGCGGCCATGGCTTCGATGGCTTCTTTCCCGGACATCGCGGCCATAGGGGATATTCTTGCGAATAAAGCTGTCTAATTTCGGAAGGTCAATGCGTTTTTCTTTCAGCTTTACCGTGAGCATCCCGCAGCCGATATCCACGCCGACGATGTTCGGAATCACTTTATCCGTTATGGTCATCGTCGTGCCGATGGTACAGCCTTTTCCGGCATGAACATCGGGCATGATCCGTATTTTGCTGCCCGCCGAAACCGACTGATCGCAGAATGCTTTAATCTGGCCGGCCGCCGATGCTTCCAATGCATCGGCAAACACGACGGCGTTTGCATATGCACCCTTAATTTCAATCATGTTGTTCGCCTCATGTTGATTGTGTTTTCATGCGAGGGATTCTCATTTTACATCAGATGATTCCTGCATCAGCGTTTCCAATATCTGGTTCAGAACCTTATCTTCGTAGTTTTTTCCATTATCATCACGCTTCTGACGGTACCCCCAACTTGGATGATAAGTAAAAATATTCCAGATCCCGCTCTCCCGAAATTTTGCCATTTTTTCATCTTTCCATAGAGACTCATCCCCCAATCCATTGGGGTAAAGGCGAGTGAATACATCCGGGAGTTCCTTCTCCAGAGAGATGCCATACCAACCAAAATAGATCACATGGGTAGGCCGTAATATTTCGATTTCTTTGGAAAGTATCTTAATATCAGTATCATGTAACGCTTTTCGATTTTTCTTTTTCAGCTTACAGTTACCATTTTTTGCAGAGCGATGAATCATATCCAGATTTGTCCAGGTTATGGAATAGGAAGAACCATTATTCTTCATTAGTTGAGCAATGCTCCGGATTCTGCGCCAAAAACAACTGCCATTCCGCTTATATCGGTCGTTTTTGTCTAATTGCTCTGGATCTATTTGGCTCAAAAGATATTTCCGATTAAATTCCTGTGCTTCTTCAATAGAAAGGTCAAATTTTTTCTCGCCATGTCCTTCTTCGCCAACGATTAGAATACGATACGTACTTTGATACCATTTGTCCGGAATATGAAGATAATACGGATGCGAATATTGTTTATTTATCAGCTCAGGGCATTTTCCCTTCAACTCCTTCTCCCATTTCCGATAAACATCAAAAAGTTCATTTCTCTTTTCTTCGATCATGTTTGTTGTCCTCCCGATTATTTTTCATTTTCCTGCTAAACTATATGGGGTGAATTTACTATGCCAAGCCTGCCGCCGCCAGGCCCTCCGGGGTAATATTCCAGGGGTTCTGTGACTTTGCGTATTCTTCACATAAAATCTTGTGATACGCATTGGCAAAGAGACCGACATCAATCTCGCCCTTGATATAGTTGCTGAGTGCCTTCAAAATGCGTTTCTTGCCGGAAAGCTCTCCCCGGTAGTATTCCAGATCCATATAGTTAGACATGACCTCATGATAAACCGTTCCGTCCTGATTCTGAAAATATCCCCAGGCGTTCATGTCGCTTTCATCGCCGTAACACCGCGTGTTTTCACTCGCGTTCTGAGAGGAAATATCCAGCATAACAAACGACCCGGCGCATAAGCCGTTTGATTCCATCTCCGCCGTATCCGGTTCACATAGGATATCGCCTTTTTGAAAAGGTGTTGGAAAATCAAACCACAAACCGCCCAGCACGCCATACAGGATTTCGTCTCCGCCTTCCGGATACCAACTCGTGTCGAATGTCAAGGGCTCGTTGTCTGCGGAAAAAACCACATCGATGCTTTGACCGCTGTTGACAATCTCCTTTGTGATTTTGAATGTCATTTTCCCCAAACGCCGATCGGTATACGCCTTCAAACATTTCTGAAAGCTGTCAAAATACTCGCCGCCGGGACACCACATGGCATATTCCCAAAACTCGCAATTGTATATGGCGTCCTTTTCATCCCGGAAAAACCAATCCAGGATTTCATCCTCTGTCCGGATATATTCCTTCAGAAACTGATGCAGGCTTTCATGGCGTGCGGTATGGGGACGCTCCGCAACCGCGCAGTCGGGCATGGTCTGTATCAGCTCCTGCCAAGCCTCGTGCTTTTCTTTTATGGTGGCGCAGCGGCACTGATAGATCAGCCAAGCCGCTTCCAGAGAGGTGAAGGGATAGTTCTGGCTTTTCA
>JAXFQY010000048.1:0-66968 GCA_034178705.1 Eubacteriales bacterium
CTTCCAATCACAGATGTAAACATCGCCTTTTCGGATATGTTTCCGATAGATTTGAACTCTTTTTACCTCATATTGCAACACAAGCACAGGAAAATGAATCCCTGTGCTTTCTTGTTGCCCGTTTCAGGAGAGAGCCACTTAATTTTTTGATAGGAATAGAGGGAACTTCATTACCAACAACGAAAGAGAGAATCCGTTGTCAAGATATCGAAAAAACCGGGAAAAACCTTTTACGGTTTTTCCCGGCTTTCGCATAGAATTCATTAATTGTTCTGATTAGTATAGCTTTCGTTAAGATTAGACAGCTCCTTGTTGGCTTTGCTGAGAAATGCATTATAGAATTTTGTCAGGGTTACATTACCGGTGCCTACATAAAGTTTCGGAATAGCGTCCTTATAAGTTCCGATATTGTAATAAATACCGACATCATAAACGCGCGATGCAAAGATAATATCCAGCATCTCCCCACTTTCCTCGTCACGGAAATGACTTCCGACCAACGTCTTTGTATAGTAAGCCGGTGTCATCTGCTCTTTTCCGGTATAGGCCAAATATTCCAGCACACTTGCGGTAATCTCTTCGCTTTCAAAGAATGCCGGAACACAGAGGAACTGGCTATGGAAGGAGCTGATCAGATGACCGTAATCGGACTGAGTCTCATCATACTTCGGATAAGGAAGAATTCCGAAATCGACTTCGGAGTCGCGGTGCTTCGGAACGGTCGTAAACAGGGTCATATAAAACATAGCCCGGTTTTCATCAAACATGGCAAGCCGCATCGGATCCCAATCGCTTGATGAGGTTCCGACCTGATAATTAAAGACATGGCGGGTATCTTTTGCCAGCTCAATATAATCATCATACATCGCAACAACACGCTCGTTGTATAATGTCAGAACGATATTGCTGTCCTCATCGATCGAACAAATGCGCTCCCTGCCGGAGGCAAGAAACTGAAGCATCGAATCGTTCCAGGTGAGAAGGCCATATTTGTCATTCCGGTCAAAAACATCGTTTCCGTCGATATCGTTAGAAACCTCGCGGATCATCTCGGACATTTTTTCAAAGGTCCACGCATCGTTTTTAACAAGCGTATAAGGATCCTCAATTGCTTTTGCAAGGGACTTGTTGAAAAGAATGCAGTGTGTAACCTGATTATCCGTTAAACTGATATCGCCGGTGGTATAAAACATTCTTCCGTGAATTGTCATATCTTCATTGGCACGCTGGTCCCACCATTCGTTTTGAAGATTCAGTCCCTCAATGGAATTGAGATCGGTGAGAACATTGCTCCTGGCAAGCTGTGCAACATCGTAGGTACCGATCATTGCGGCATCATATGTTGTATCTCCGGTCCGGTAAACCTGCATAAGTCTGTTGTAACCCGGACCGCCCCCTTTTGTTGAATTGAATTTCAGCTCCGCAATGTCAACGATGGAAATATCATACTTTTCCGAAGTCCTGAGCAGCCAACGGTAACGCTCGGAGCCAACAACATCCTCTGCCTCCTCTGATGCTTCAAAATCATTCATGTTTTCCATATTTCCGGTAACAAGGATCGAAAACTCATATCCGTCAAAAGTCTTGTCATTGAAGGGATACTCGGTAGACTGCGCAGGAGCAACTGTGGTGTCGGTATTACCGACAGGAGTTGTAGCAGGAGATGGATTCGTGCTTTCGCAGGCAGCGAAGACAGGCAGCGCCATAAGCAGGGCAAGACAAGCTGCAAGTGCTTTCTTCATGATATATCTCTCCTTTTAATAAATATTATTGCAGATTTTTGACAGAAACCGGATCAAAGAAGCTCTGTGGTGCCGTTTATCACAGTATCGCAAAAAACGATCAGTCGGTTATAATAGGCATCCCGCATCTCACGCGCATCATCCAGATAGGAGATAAAAAACGGAGTTGTGGAGAAATAGCCGCTGTCCGTTCTTGCTTTGTTCCTTTCGCACTCAGCACGGAAGGAGCGGGCAAGCGCAATTCCCTCCTCGGGTCTCCCCAGACGAATTTTGGAGAGCGCCTGATAAACCGGAAGTTCGGGAAGATGCATGTTGGAGAAAAAGTCTACATAAATCCCTTCGATATATGAGAAAATTTTTGCGGCGTCATCCGGTCTGCCAAGTTTAATGAGACACATCGCCTCACGATACTGTGAGGGGACAAGCGGGTCGACATGCCACAGACCTGCACCGAGATTTTCGGGAATGGTTTGAGCGGTTCTGACCTCGTCAAGCGCACGGCTCCATTCCCCCTCCTGATAGTAACGAACCCCGAGTCCGAGGTGGGCGTTGATGTGTTGCTTTGCAACAATCGTTTCACCGCCCTCACAAGGAATAAAGGTGTGATTATTCAGAATCCAAAGTGCCTTCTCATAATCCCCTGCACGGATCGCAGCGGCAGCCCACTCCGTGCAGACATCATCACGGGCAGTGGCAACATCCTTGACATAGCAGCCGATGATCTCTTCGGTACGTTTGGCATCATACGAAATGTGATTCAGGAGATAGGCTTTTTCATAGATCAGCTGATCGCAATCGGGTGCAAGAGAGATGGCACGGTCAAGGTCGCGGAGCGCGTCATCATGGCGTCCAACCTTCCAGTAGTAAACGGCGCGGCAACGTGCGGCATCATAACCCGGAAGATCCTTCCAAAGCTGGAAAGCATCCTCGTAGCGGCGATGGGCGAATTCAAGGCATCCGAGGAGATATTTGGCAAAATCATCTTTTTGTTCACGCAGAAGTTCTCTCTCCTCAGGGCGGAACGGGAAGGTGCGGTGTTTGGGATCGGCAAGCTCCGGTTTTCCGATCCAATAGGCAACCGTCGGTGCGACAGCCGTAGTACGGTATGTAACAAGATCCGACAAAAGCTCCTTTGCTTCCGCTTCAAAGCCGCAAGTCTTCAGATCTACCGCGAGGTCAAGACAGGTCTGGCTCGGGTCGGAAGAAAGCTTGGAAAAGAAGTCCTTTTCATTGGACATGCCGATCATAACAGCGGCATAGCGTGCAAGGTGATTCAGCGGATCCACGGCAAGAATGCCTTCGACTCTGCGTCGTGCTGCTGCCTTCTCCCCGAGGCGGTATTGGCAAAGCGCTGCAATCGGTCCTGCAACACAATTTTCAGCATTTCGGGTCAACGCGGTTTCCGCACAGAAAAGGCCGTTAGCATAATCACCGCGCTTGGTTCCGATACGGGCGGCCTCCGTCATGCCGGCAGAAACAAAATCGTCGCTCCACGCAGCTTTACGGAAATAATGCTCCGCCTCATGATCCTTTCCGAGATAGCGCTTTGCAAGTCCAAGCAGATAGTAGGCTCTGCCGCTTTGATGCTCCGTATTGAGCCGGTTCATCTTATCAACAGCTTTCGTGAGAAGCTCCTCAGCAAGTTCAAAGTTCCCGTCATTGATTGCACATTCGCCGAGCGTCTCATACCCCGGTGCAAACTCAGGGTCCAGATCAATCGCACGCTCAAAATACTTCCGGGGATCGGCATTCGGATCACGGAACTGCATCAAATGAATTCCGGAGAGCCAGCATTGATATGCGCTTATCTCCTCGTTCGGCATCGGAACCTCCGGGAAAAACGGCGGGAGCGGATTTTTCTCGCGGTTCTTTTTCTGATAGCAAAGAACGTCTTCGACTGAAATAATATACTCGGAAAGATCACATTCCGGTATCTCGAATGCGGCAACCTCCCCCGGCTCAAGCGTAACCTTTTTGGAAAGAAGCGTTTTTGTCCCGACCGTCAGCGTTAACTTCGCATTCTTGATTTTTTCGGTCGTCTGGAGCTTCACGCAGCCGCCTGAAACGTGAACCGCACCCTTCAATGTAGCATACGTCGGAACGCCGATCCTGGAAATCGGGAACCAGTACTGAGAGAAATTCTTTGTTTCGTACGCTTCAAGCCAGGAAAAGTCCGGCTGATTATTGGAGTAGGAGCCTGCCATGAGCTCAGCATACGCTCCGTCAGAATCGGTCAGGGCGCGCTCCCAGGAACGGGAAAGCTGATTATACGCCCAGGTAAACATTTTTTTACCGGTCGAGGTATGATGATCGGATATATGAACAACGCCGCACTGTTTGCCGTTGTCATAGCCACCAAAAAAGTCATAATCGGAATCGGCAGAAAAATAGGAAGTGGAATATTTCGTATTGAAATGCTTACGGATATCAACCCCGCCGTCATCATACCGGAAACCGTTGAACATTCCGTGCGCAATCGGGTAGGTTGTATGGCTTCTTCTGTAATGGAAATTCACATAATCGACATCCGGCGGGAAAAAGATCTCATAGTCAGGATTGACCGGAACCGCGGTATTTTCCCACCAGAGGAAGGAACGGCGCATCGGCGTGCGGTTGGAAAGCTTCATTCTGGTTTCAAAATATGCTTTTCCGGGTTCCAGATGAATTCCGACCATTCCCTTCATCCGATCAATCGGGTCATGCTCCGAAAGCCATACGGTATAACCGGCACCGTCACGGACGATCTCACTGTCGACCGGCATGAAGGTGGAGGGACGGTGATGATATGGCCAGTTAAACTCAACTCCGCCGGAAATCCAGGACCCGAGTGCGCCGATAAGAGCCGGCTTGATCACATGCTGCCGGTAGAAAAAGTCATAGCCGGTCCGCTTGTCCTTTGCGCTGAATATTCTGCCGCCGAGCTCGGGGAGAATGATCAGCTCAAGATACTCATTCTCAAGCCTGATCGCCTCATAGGAGCGATCGACTTTTTCCTTCTCTCTTGTTTTGATGACAACCTTGTTCGGATAAGGATTTCCGGAGGAACGCTGATGAACGCGGTTTTCGGCAAACATCGGCAGTTCTTCGCAGGGGGCTTCAGGATAAGTCGGAATGACAATTGTCTCCCGCTGTGCAATAACATTCGGCATAGATAACTCCATGAAAAAAGATTGGTAATTTCAAAATTATTCTAACAATATTTCAGAAAAGTGTCAACACCAAAATCTTCGTAAAAAATACCCCCGAATTTTCCGTGAATTGAAAACTTGACTTTTTCCCCATCGAATGCTATAAATAATATGTATGGAGGAAACCATGAACATATATGTTTATACCGATCCGGAATACCGTGGCTCTCTCTGGTCCGCACAAACCTATCGCGCAATCTGTGAAGAAGCAGCAAAAAAGAAATACTCTGTCCGTCTGATAGAGTGTGAGGATTTGGATACCTTTGATTTTGACACCTTCTTTTCCGCAGAAAAAAGAAAAATCGTACTGTGTCTTACAACCTCAGTCGGGAATACCGGGAAAATGATTGCCAGCTTCCGCCGACACGGAATTCATGTTCTCTTGGTCAATCATCAGTCCCACCGAGCCTCAGTCGGATGTTCCAATCTGATTGTCGATTATGAAGACGGCATGCGCAGGATAGTCTCCTACCTTACTTCCTGCGGAAAAACAAGACCCGCACTTTACGGAATCAACCGGAATTCCGCAACGGACATGATCAAGGCAAACTATTTCAACACCTACGGAAGCTCTGCTGTTTTTTATAATGACGCAGGTCTGTCCCAGTGCTTTTCCGGACTTATTGAGGTGCTGGAAAATTACGATTCCTTTGTCTGTGCCAACGATATCGTAGCCTATTCCCTAATACGAATGCTGAAGCAGCTCGGGCGAGAAGTTCCCCGCGACTTTTTTGTTGTATCCTTCGGGGATTCCCTTCTTTCCCAAATCGGTTCTCCCTCTCTCACAACGGTTGCCGTAGACCATGAGGAAATCGGACGTCAGGCAATCTGTGCCTACTCCTATCTTTATCGTGCCGGTGAAAACATCTATATGTCCGCGAAGGTTGCATCCACCCTCAGGGTGCGGGCATCAACCGCCATGCTGCAGCCATCCGCCGGCGCCGATTTCGGTCCGCTGGTATGTCAGACGCCAGACCCCGGCGTGAACTTCTACAACGACGAGGAATCAAGACGGATTCTCGGGATCGAACAGATGCTCACTAAATGCGACCGAATCGATCTGCAAATCATCATTGGTCTGCTACGCTCGGTTCCGTACGGAAGAATTGCTTCCGAGCTTTTCGTCTCAGAGAATGTCGTTTTTTACCGAATCAAGCGTCTGATAAAAAGCGCAGGGGTAGACAATAAAGAACAGCTGATCCTTCTGCTGCGTGATTATCTGTTTCCGGATGCTATTGCAGAATTTATCGAGAATGAAAACAAGCAACACAAAGGAAAGTGATTCAGGCAAAAAGCAAACACGGATTTCTGATATACAGAGAAATATAGTAAAAAATACCGCAGACTCAAGCGAGTTCTGCGGTATTTCTCGTTTTAATAGGTAATTTTTCTTGCCTCAAGATAATATCGTTTGTCGCAGGCATTTCCCATGGAGAAGGTTTTCCGGGGCAACGCACCGTCAGCGGCAACAGCCGGAAACAGGGTTTCCTTTTCCATCCGCGGGCAAAGGATCCCAACAGCATTGCAGACGGAAAGCCGCGCAAGCGTGTCCTCTCCGTGAATATAATCTACCGTAACAGCTGAATTATGTGCGGAAAAATCATCAAGAAAAGCTGTAAGAGAAGCAAGGGGAAGAGCGCTGGAAAGCGGAATCGGAAGTTCTGCGCTTCGCCCGGAGGATATCGCGCTGAAGAGATGGACAGGACCGCCGATACCGTCGCAGCGATGACGTGCCGCCGCAAGAAGAGCATCAAGATCGGCACCGCAGATCAAGCGGTGAATCGGCTCGAAGTCAAGAGCGGGGCTGTACAGATTAACAAGCTCAACAAGAGCGTAACGGGCAGGATGGACCGCTGCGGATTCTGCACCGATCGTTTCCTTGAGCTCCTCATACCATGCGCGCGCAGCGGCAAGAGAATGATTGCCGTCCCCGACAGCAACGGTAAATTGACCGCCGCCCCCGGACGCAAGGGCATTGAGACGGTGCAGAAAAAAGTCTGCGCCGCGCCCGTCCGGCACCATTCCCCGGATATGACCTCCGCCCTGCATGAGATCGGTATCATAAACAATGCGCATCGGACGATTGGAAAACTCCGGCTCAATTACGGTGCATTCAGGATCATTCAGCAAAAGCATTACATGCGGAAGCTCCAAATCGGCCCCCCGCCGGACAGCGACCCGCGCCGGAATACGGGAAAGCACGGTTCCCTCTGTCGCGCGGACAGCAGGGGTGCTTCCCTGACGATAATCATAATACTCAAGATCGAGAGCACAAACGACCCCTCTCCGGATCCTACCGTCTGCCTGTGTCCGCTCAACAAACACAACGGTATTCCGATGTTCACGCAGAATGGTATCCTCATACTGCCGCATAGCTGCATGAATACGCGGAATACGTGCTTCCGCCTCGCCAAGATAGATTTCCGGCAGAATCATATCAAGCGTACTTGCTTTTCCTTTGGTCAGACGCTCGGTTTCCCTCCAGAAATCAAGCTCTCCTGTGTGCTGATCGCATGCGATAACCGGGTATGCAGCAAACTCCTCCTCTCGGTAGAACTCCGGAAGAAGAATATCTGCAGATCTGAATATTTCATGATAACCGTCCATATACACCTCCGTCTGATATTATTTTAGCATACCGCGGGTAAGTTTACAAGTGAAACTTGTCCCTGCAAGGGGGAGAAAATGGCGATTTTATATTGACCCCCTCCGCCCTACGTGGTATAATATTAAAAAATAAAGTGGAAGGTATTGTTTTGAACCGAATGTATCCTCCCCCGAGTGACAAAAACAAGAACACTCCTAAGCGACCGGAAGGGATCCGGGAGCTTCCCGCCTTTCTTCGGGAATTGCTCTCCGGATTTTTCTCCCGGCTTTTTTATGTCTTCGGACTCATCTGGAAGGCCGCTCCCGCCTCTCTGTTTCTTATGTCCTTTTTCGCCATTCTGAGCGGTGTGATTCCGGTCGTCACAGCTTATCTGTCAAAAGACATCATCAATGCCCTTGTCGATGCCCAAGGAAATCTTGAAATCCGTTTCCAACCGATTCTTCTTTTAATATTGATTCTTTTTGGCTTTCGTTTTCTCAAGCAAACGATTTCCCGATTGAATCACATGACCGTAAGAATTGCCGGAGAGCTTGTGACAAAGCATATCCGTCTGATGATCATAGAAAAATCCAAAGAAATCGACCTGGCCTCCTTTGACGATCCGGAGTTCTACGAACGCCTTGAAAATGCTCAGCGTGAGGCGGGATCACGCCCCGTATCCATCATCAGCTCCACATTTGACGTAATCAGCAACATTATCTCACTTGTCTCTTTTATTGTTGTCCTTGCCACGCTTTCCCCGTGGGCGCCGATTCTGATCATTCTGCTCGCCTTTCCTTCTGCTGTGATCAATTTTCATTTTCGGAAGCAGACATATCGGTATGTGCGCAGAAACTCCAAGGCGCGGCGCGAAATGAATTATTACGCAAATGTCCTTGTAAGCAAGGACCACGCAAAAGAGATGAAGCTGCTCGACCTTCCCGATACCTTTATCGGAAAATTCAAAGCAGTTTTTACCGAGTACTTTGCCGGCATTCGCCACCTGATTGTAAAAGAAACGGTTTGGCTGACCGTCCTCGGTATCCTGACTGCACTCGGGAACTGCGCCCTGTTCCTGTATATCGCCTATCAGATCTTCCGGGGGGAGCTCCGGGTCGGCGACTATTCCCTGTTTACCGGTGCACTGACATCGGTCAGTACCGCGGTCGTCTCCCTGATTACGACGAGCTCCTCCGTGTACGAAGGTACTCTTTTTATTGACAATCTGATTCTTTTCATGAAGGAAAAAAGAAAGATTTTTCTTGTCGGTTCAAAAACCGAGCCAAAACGGAACACAGCACACAGCATTGAATTTTCACATGTCTATTTTCGTTATCCCGGAACGGAGCATTGGGTTCTCGAGGATCTCTGCTTTCGGATTGAAGGCGGGCAGACAGTGGTTCTTGTCGGTCTGAACGGCGCCGGAAAAACAACGCTGATCAAGCTTCTCACACGTCTCTATGATCCAACCGTGGGAACAATCCTGTTAGACGGCATCGATATCCGCACGATTGATCCGAAGGAATATTATGATCTGTTCGGTATCCTTTTTCAGGATTTCGGTAAATACGCCGTCACGGTCCGGGAAAACATCGCCTTCGGTAATGTTCATCGGCCGATTGACGAGGAGCGCATACGAGCCGCAGCAAAGGAGGGCGACGCCGACACCTTTATCAATCTTCTTCCGGACAATTATGATACGCCGCTTACCCGTATGTTTGAGCCAAACGGCATGGAGCTGTCCGGCGGACAATGGCAGAAGCTTTCCGTATCCCGAGCCTACTATAAAGATTCCGATATACTGATTCTCGATGAGCCGACAGCTGCACTGGATGCCATTGCGGAACAGGAAATCTTCAATAAGTTTGACGAGCTTCGGAACGGAAAAACCACACTGTTCGTTTCCCACAGGCTTTCAAGCGCTGTCAATGCAGACAGCATTATTGTTTTGTCCGGGGGCAAAATTACAGAACACGGTTCCCATGCACAGTTAATGGAAAACGGCGGTCAGTATGCAGAAATGTTCATGGCACAGGCGCGCCGCTACAATGAGGGATCGGCAGCCGCGCCGGAAGCATCCCTCCATCCGCATAACCACATTGCTGGTTCGGACGATTCCGACGATACAACGGAGGATATGCCGGTCTTTTCCGACCCCGCCATGCTCTGATTTTTTGATTCATCATATTCTGTTAAAGGGGCAGCACAGCGGAAAATAAAATTGCTTCAACCGTTGACAAAAACATTCAATTTTTATATAATAATGATTATTCTATAATAAAAACGACTTATCAGAAATATCAGGAGATTATCGTGCAGATCAAAGCAGTCAAGTTCGGCGGCTCCTCCCTTGCGGACGCCGAGCAGTTCAAAAAAGTAGCCAATATTATCAAGGCGGAACCGGAGCGCCGCTATGTCGTTGCTTCTGCCCCCGGAAAACGCTTTGACGGTGATACCAAAATCACCGATATGCTCTATGAAGCCTACAACAGAGCAGATGCCGGTGAAGATATCGGAGATATTTTCGCCAAAATCCAAGGAAGATTCGAATCCATTATCTCCGGTCTGGCGCTTGACATTAATCTCGGAGCAGACTTCGAGAGGATCCGTGCTGCGCTTTATCATCATCCGGGAAGGGATTATGCAGCAAGCCGCGGTGAGTACCTTAATTCCCGAATTCTTGCCGCATATCTCGGGTTTGACTTCATTGATACGGCAAAATATATTTTCTTCAAGGATGACGGAAGCTTTGATGCGGAAAAAACCAACGATCTTTTGTCCGAATGTCTTTCCCAGCATGAATATGCCGTTCTCCCCGGTTTCTACGGCTCTATGCCGAACGGCACCATCAAGACCTTTTCGCGCGGCGGCTCCGATATTACGGGCTCTATTGTCGCACGCGCCGCAGGTGCCGATCTTTACGAAAACTGGACCGATGTTTCCGGTTTCATGATGGCAGATCCCCGTATTGTCCATAATCCCCGCACAATCGATGAAATAACCTACCGCGAGCTTCGGGAGCTTTCCTATATGGGCGCTACCGTTCTGCATGAAGATGCAATTTTCCCCGTTCGCTTCGCCGGTATCCCGATCAATATTCGTAACACCAACCGTCCGGAAGACCGCGGAACCATGATTGTTCCGCAGAGCGATTACTACAACTACGAAACTGTCATTACCGGAATCGCCGGTAAAAAAGGGCTGTCTGTACTCAATATCGAAAAGGATATGATGAACTCCGAGGTCGGCTTCGGAAGAAAGGTCCTCGAGGTTCTTGAAACCAACAATATCAATTTTGAGCATCTCCCCTCCGGCATTGACACAATGAGCGTCGTTATTTCCGATAAAGAGCTTGAAGGAAAGACCGACCGTATGATCACGGAGATCTGCCGCTCAACCAATCCGGACAATATTTCGGTTGAGCACGGACTGGCACTCATAGCTGTTGTCGGACGCGGAATGATCAGCGCCAAGGGAACCGCAGCACGGGTTTTTCGCGCTGCCGCCTCCAAGGGTGTAAATATACGCATGATCGATCAGGGTTCGAGCGAAATCAACATTATCATCGGTGTGTCGGAAACAGATTATCCAAGGGCAATTGAAGCAATCTACGAGGAATTTGTAAAATAATACAGGAAGCGCACCGGTCTCCCGGTGCGCTTCCCGCAAAAAAGATCGTTCAGGACCCCATACGTTCCGGAAGCTGCTCTCCGCCCATAATGTGAAAATGCAGATGCTGTACACTCTGACAGCCATGCTTACCGACGTTTGTAATCACGCGATAACCTTCCCCGAGTCCGAGGTTTTCCGCAATTTTCGGAATGGCTTCAAAAATTTTGGAAATGTATACCGAGTTGCCCGGGTAAATTTTATCCGCGCTTTCAATGTGAGCACGCGGCACGACAATCACATGCACTTTCGCCTGCGGATTGATATCCCGGAAAGCATAGCAGTACTCATCCTCCCACACCTTCGTTGAAGGAACCGATCCTTCAATAATCGAACAAAATAAACAGTCCATTGTTTTCTCCTTTCCACTTTTCTATATTATTTTATACCCGATCCGAAAGAAGGTCAAGTATGCTGGACATATTATTTCCCGATGGGCTTCCGCCATCTCCGATTGAGCAAATCCGAAGCAAACATCTGCCGATCCTTCTCTACGGAATGGGAAATGGCGCAGAGAAAGCCGCATCTTTGATGCAGAGCGCCGGTCTCGGCATTGACGGGGTATTTGCAAGTGACGGATTCCGGAGCGGTAAAAGCTTTCTCGGGCACAATGTCTTTCCGGCATCAGAGCTTGCCGAACGTTATCCTGCGGGTTTTATCGCACTTGTTACTTTCGGTTGTCCCGACGGAGACATGCGGATGTACCTCGGCAGAGTAAAACGGGCGGGCGGGCAGATATTCATGCCTCATCTTCCCCTTTTCGGAGGTCCTGTTTTTTGTGCCAATTCCTATAACCAACACAAAGAGGAAATCGGCGAAGTCTATTCACTTCTTTCGGATGAGCGGTCAAAAAGCATTTTCCGTTCTCTTCTCCGCTATTTTCTGACATGGAATCCGGAGGAGCTTTTCTTATGTGAAACAAACGCGCTTTTGCTTCCCGGCGCTCTTTCCGGTCTTTCCGTAAAAAAAGCAATCGACGGCGGCGCCTACCGCGGAGACAGCGCACGGGAGTTTTTCCGATTCTTCCCCGCGCTGAAACAAATCGTCGCATTTGAGCCCGATTCGGTAAATTTTTCCCGTCTCACCGAAACCGAGCTTCCCGGTGTCCGGTTTGACGCACTTCCGTACGGGCTTTGGAGTTCGCCGGGAAGTCTTTCCTTTTCGGCTTCTCATAACCGCGGAGCACATTTTTCGCCGGGATACGAAAAAGTTCCGGTTACTTCAATTGATGCCACCCCACAGTGTTCCGATGCAGATCTCATTAAACTTGACGTTGAAGGCTGCGAAACGGAAGCGCTCACCGGAGCGAAAGAACTGATCTGCTCCCGCAAACCGGCGCTTCTTCTGTCGGTCTATCATAAAACGGAGGATTTCTTTCGTCTGCCGCTTATGGTTGCCCGGTACGGAGGATACCGTCTCCATTTTCTGCGGGAACCGGTCTGCCCCGCGTGGGA
Organism: Eubacteriales bacterium; assembly: GCA_034178705.1. Lineage (GTDB taxonomy): Bacteria > Bacillota > Clostridia > Oscillospirales > CAG-272 > RUG12395. Next base: position 12,641 of record JAXFQY010000048.1, read on the forward strand.
TATCCGTCTGCTTGCAGTTCCAGAGACAGAATAGCAGCACATTTTCCCTTTCAGGATGCGAAGGCAGGACGGCCGAAGAGGGCAGCAGAATCCATACACCTTCATTTTTCCGGCGTATCCGGCGAATCCGCCGTATCGCTAAAGCCGCCTCTACCGTCCGGTCCTGTCAAATGCGGTAAGATCCTTGATTACTTCTCCGGCGATGATCAATCCGACAACCGACGGAACAAAGGCCGTGGATCCGGGAATATCCCGGCGTTCGGTACACTTTCTTGCCGTTCCCAGCGGACAGATACAATGCGCCCGGCAGCTGATTGCCATATCATCCACGGGACGGATGGGCTTTTCCTCGGAATAAACGACCTTAAGATGCTCGATACCGTTCTTGCGGCAAACATTGCGCATAACCCTGGCAAGCGGGCAGACTGACGTGTCGAAAATATCAGCAACCCGAAAGAGTGTCGGGTCAACCTTATTCCCTGCCCCCATAGAGCTGATAACAGGCACACCCGCTTCCTTAGCACACAGAAGAATCTGCTTCTTGCCGGTCACGGTATCGATGGCATCCACCACATAATCATAAACGGAAAAGTCAAATTGATCCTTTGTGTCGGGCATAAAAAAAGTTTTATAGGTGCGTACAGCGCACTCCGGATTGATGTCGCGGATCCGTTCTTCCGCGACATCCACTTTATATTTACCGACCGTACTCCTTGTCGCAAGAAGCTGGCGGTTGATGTTCGTCAGACAAACGCGGTCGTCATCCACAAGGTCAAGCGCCCCTACTCCGGAACGCGCAAGAGCCTCCACGGTATAGCCTCCCACACCGCCGATACCGAAAACGGCAACGCGCGCGTTCCGGAGTCTTGCCATCGCATCCTTTCCGAAAACAAGTTCCGTTCTGGAAAACTGATTCAGCATATCCTTAGCCTCTGTTCAGATATTATGATCTATATATTGACTTGTTCCTCCGCCCGCACCGTAAGTCACACTCATAAACGCAGGATGCAGCTGTGCGATCTCCTGTACCGCCGATCTCACACTTTCGAAACTCGCGTCTGCTTTTGGGGGAAAAACCTCAAAGGAAACAGATAACTTTCCTTTTTTTAATATCTCTGTCAGTTTCATCGTTCCACCAAGGAATAAAAGTTTGTTTAATTATACCACCAAAATCCTTGGCAAATCAACTCTTTTAAGCAAGAAAAATCGGACAGAAAAACAGAATCACCCGCAGATCACTGTTCTGCGGGTGATTTGGAAAGCATAAAAAACATTCGACCGATAAACATTCTTTTGGAATATAACATCGACCCCAGCGCCGGTAAACTTATTTATACTTGCGCTTTCTTGCAGCTTCGGACTTCTTTTTGCGCTTTACGCTCGGCTTCTCATAGTGCTCTCTCTTGCGAAGCTCGGCAAGTACGCCGCTACGCTGGCACTGACGCTTAAATCTACGAAGGGCGCTGTCGAGATTTTCGCCTTCCTTGACTCTTACCTCTGCCATGATCTTGATTCCCCCCCTTCGCACAAAGGCTGTCTGTTCGACAACAAAGATATTATACACACAAAATCTCCGGTTGTCAATAGCAAATTTCTCTGCAACTGCATAAAATATAGTATCAAAGAGAGGAAAACAGCTTATGACGATACATACAGTAACACAAGGAGAAACAATTGGTTCGATAGCAAAAAAATACGGAATTCCGGCAGAGCTGATTATCCGGGAGAATTTGCTCACTTCTCCGGATGAACTTGTAGTCGGAGAATCTCTGCTGATTTTCCAACCGCGTGTTGTCTATACGGTCCGGAAGGGAGACACGCTGGACAGTCTTACAAAGCTCTTCGGTTTGTCAAAGAATGAACTGTGGCAGATGAATCCTCTGCTGCGCGGCAGAGACGAGTTAATCGTCGGGCAGGAGTTGATTATCGAATATGCGGAACCGCGCCTCGGAGATCTGGTAACCGTCGGCTATATCTACTCCGACACGAATCAGGATGTTCTGCGACAAATTCTCCCCTACCTCACGCGTCTTTCCATCGAGCCGACAGATGAGATGACCCCCGAAACCGAAGCTGAGCTGATCCGGCTGGCAAAGGAATATCAGGCAGAGGCAATCCGATTTTACCCAATGCTACCAGAGAACAAAAGTTTCGAGGAAATTGCAGCCGATGCCGCAGCAAAGGGCTACGCAGGGGTGGAATGCGGTAGCTGCCGTGAAGAGGCCGTGTGCTCCCCACTACGGGATGCCCTTCTGAAAGAAGGGTTGTACCTTATTACCGATCTGTACCGGGAGGATACGCAAGGCGGCTGCGACGGTCCCCTGTATCTTGTCACCTACGACTACGGCGAAGGCGCACCGGGACCCTATGCACCGCAAAACCGTGTACGGACGCAGGCGGAGGCGGCCGTGGAACGTTTTCCGGCCGCGCCGATTACACTCGGCTATCCGGGCTTTGCACGTGCATGGACCGTTCCGTTTGAAACCGGAGGCGGGCAATACTTTATTCCGAACACGGATGCCGTTCCCCTGGCGAGGGAGCATGGCGCGGTTATCGAATACGATCCGGAAAGCGCTATGCCGCACTTCACCTTCCCTTTCGAAGATACCGGGGAGGACATTGAAGTCTGGTACGCAGATGCAAGAACTGCAAAAGAAGCACTTGACACGGTTTCGGATCTCGGCTTAGAAGGATTCGGAGTATGGAAAACTCTGGTATTTAACCCCCAGCTCTGGCAGCTTGTCAATATACTTTACAAAATTCAGAAAACAATGAATAATAGTGAAGGAATGGGCGTATCCTAATAACACGCGGGGCGGTCACGCCCCACCATGACCGTAGAAAGAACGGCGCGATTACGCGCCGTTCTTTCTGTAAATATACCGGACTTATTTTGCGTCACTCTCCGCAAGCTCCGCAAGATGCTTTTCCAGAAGCTTATGGATCCGCTTGGAGGGATTCAAAAGATTGCTGATGGTCTCATCGTGATTCAGAGTGTCAATGATATAGGCAACATACTTGCATAGATTGACTTCGGAATACCATTCCCGGCGCAGAAGCTCCGGGCTGCGGTAAATCAGATTGGTCGTGAATATCTTATCAAACAGTCCCTGCTGATACGCATCGTCCATCCGCTCGAGACCGTTGCAGAAAAGGCCGAAGGAAGCGAAAACAAAGATGCGGTTTGCGCCCCGCTCCTTCAACTGCTTGGCGACATCGATGATAGAACTTCCGGAGGAGATCATATCATCAACAACAATGACATCTTTTCCGGTGATATCGGAGCCAAGAAACTCGTGTGCTTCGATGGGATTCATTCCGTCAACGACAACCGAGTAGTTGCGGCGCTTATAAAAGGTTCCGAGATCCAGACCGAGCGTGGAGGCATAATACATGCATCTCCCCATTCCGCCTTCATCCGGTGAAATGATCATCAGGTTATCACGATCGATGCGGATATCCGGAACAGCACGAACAAGCGCCTTGATCATCTGATAGGTCGGCCGGACATTGTCGAAGCCGGCAAGTGGAATTGCATTTTGGACACGCGGGTCATGCGCATCAAAGGTGATAATATTGGAAACGCCCATGCTGATGAGCTCCTGAAGGGAGGAAGCGCAATCGAGAGATTCACGCGCGGAACGGTTGTGCTGTCTTCCGCAGTAAAGCATCGGCATGATAACGGAAATGCGGCGGGCCTTACCGCCGATTGCACCGATAATCCGCTTCAGATCACAGAAATGATCGTCAGGACTCATTGGGACGCTCTGTCCGTACATTTTGTAATTGACTCCCCAATTGAAGCAATCCACAATGATATAAACATCGTGTCCGCGCATAGACTGATATACCAGTCCCTTGCCCTCGCCGGTTCCGAAACGCGGACAGTCTGCCCTGACAATAAAACTCTCATCCTCAACATGCCAGCGCCAGTCCTTCAGGTAGTTATCGACCTGATCGGCAAACTCCTCGGTTCCCTTCATGGCAATGACACTGAGCGGTCCGAACAAATTATCGTTCATACTTCCTCCGGTAAAATGATATATAAAGATACTGGGATTACGATTCAAACAGCGAACCGGAAAGGTAACGGTCCCCGCTGTCCGGGCAAATGCAGACGATCGAAGCGCCCGCGTTTTCTTTATCAGCGGCAAGCTTTGCGGCAGCAGCAAGTGCCGCACCGCTGGAAATACCGACAAGCGCCCCCTCTGCGGCGATAAACATTTTTGCAGCTGTAACGGCAACATGCGTCGGTACGGGAAGAACCTCATCAATAATAGAAAGATCAAGAAGCTTCGGCACAAAATTTGCCCCGATTCCCTGAATTCCGTGGCTGGCCGGCTGCCCACCTGAGAGGACAGGAGACTCGGCAGGCTCCACCGCGATCACACGGAGTGAAGGATTTTTCTCTCTCAGATAACGCGCACAGCCGGTGATTGTTCCGCCGCTTCCGACACCGCAAACAAGAAAATCGACTTTTCCGTCTGTCTGTCTCCATATTTCCGGACCGGTTGTTTCATAATGGGCACGGACATTGGCAGGGTTATCAAACTGAGACGGGATAAAGGATCCCGGAATCTGCGCAGAAAGCTCCTTTGCTTTTTCGATGGAACCAGACATACCGTCGGCGCCGGGTGTCAGAACAACCTCAGCACCGTAGCAGCGAATCATTCGGATGCGTTCGGTCGACATGGAATCCGGCATGACAATGATGCATCGAAGCCCGCAGGAAGCGCACAGCGCCGCAAGTCCGATCCCGGTATTGCCGCTTGTCGGCTCGATGACAGTGGACTCCCGTGTAAGCTTTTTCTCCCGGATCGCGTCCTGCAGCATGTAAAAAGCCGCCCTGTCCTTTACCGAGCCAGTTGGGTTAAAATACTCCAACTTAGCATAGATAGAGGCAAGCGACTTTGCGCGACTGCAAAAACGTTTTGCTGAAAGAAGGGGGGTATTTCCGATCGCTCCTGAAATGCTTTTTATGATTTCCTGCACGATAACGCACCTCCGAATTCTTTACAAATATATTATAACAACATGCAGGCGGCAAGTCAAGGGAGAGCCTGTCAAAACTTTGATTTTCCATTAAAAAGATTCATAGTCAAGTTGCCGATTTTCACCGAATGCGGATAAAAGGGCACGAAGCGGTCAAGAATCGCTGACAGGGAGGGCTGTATGAGAAACAGATTCACACCGCGCGCGGAGGAAGCAATCAAGCGCGCAAAGGAATGTGCCGAGCGGCATGGTCATACCTATATCGGAAGCGAGCATATGCTCTACGGTCTTACTGCAGAAATCGGCTGTGTTGCCGCGAAACTGTTGGATGGGCGCGGGGTCCGAGCAAAAGATCTTGAAGAAAAAATCTCTTCTCTTTCCGGTAGCGGAACCCGAACGGTACTATCGCCAGACGACATGACCCCCAAACTGAAGCGTATCGTCAGTCGCGCGGCAAAAACCGGCGACCGTCTCGGATTTTCTTCTGTGGGAACGGAACATCTTCTCTATTCTATCCTTGAAGAGGGAGAATGCTCCGCGCTCAGAGTGCTGGCGCTGCTCGGAGTATCGGCGGTTGATCTCAGAGCGGATGTATCGGTGTTTTTTGGCGCAGTGGAAGAGCTGAAAGCATACCCGTCGTCTGAGGAAAAAAGAAAGCAGCAGAAGAAACAGAGTCATACCGCGCTTACCACCTATGGGCGCGATCTCACCGAATTGATGTCGGGAGACAGCGATCCGGTTATCGGCAGGGAACGTGAGATTGCCCGACTGATTTGTATCCTTTGCCGTAAGCAAAAGAACAACCCCCTGCTGATCGGGGATCCCGGTGTCGGAAAAACAGCAATTGTAGAAGGACTTGCAGCGCAGATTGCTGCCGATACCGTGCCCGAACCTCTTTCGGGGAAACAGCTTATTACCCTTGACCTCTCCGCGATGATCGCGGGGGCAAAATACCGCGGAGAATTTGAGGAGAGATTAAAAAAAGTCATTGAAGAAGCGAAACGGGATCCCGATATCATTTTGTTCATTGATGAAATTCACACCGTAATCGGTGCAGGGAGCGCCGAAGGTGCGATGGACGCCGCAAACATTCTGAAGCCGTCTCTTGCGCGCGGCGAAATCCGCGTGATCGGTGCAACAACAGAGGAAGAATACACACGTCATTTTGAACGGGATAGTGCGCTCGACCGCCGTTTTCAGCCGGTCAGAATTGATGAACCGACCGAGGAAGAAGCAGTCGTTATACTGTCAGGGCTGAGAGAACGATACGAAAGACACCACTCCATTCGGATCAGCGACGATGCCATTGAAGCAGCCGTTAGACTCTCTGTTCACTATATTCCGGAACGTTTTCTTCCGGATAAAGCATTGGATCTCCTGGATGAGGCAGCATCGGCCCTCCGGCTCTCGGCCTCCTCCGGCCACACGGAGCTATCGCGTGCAAGATCACTGGTGGAAAGCGCGAAGCTCGCGAAGGAACGTGCGCTGCTTTCCGGAAGGTTGGATGAGGCAGAAAATGCACACAGAAAGGAACTTGCCTACACGGCCGCGCTCAGAGAAACGCGACAAAAAAACAACGGGACAGGAGTCCCATCTGTTCTGACCGCCGTGCAGATACGGGAAACCCTTTCGCAGCAGACCGGCATCTCGGTCTCAGAGCTTGACGAACGGGAGAGAATAAACCTGTCGGGTCTTTCGGATAAGCTGGAAAACAAAATTTACGGACAGGAGAAAGCCTGCCGTGCACTCGCGGCAGCCGTCATTCGCTCCCGACTCGGAATGAATCGAGAGAACCGACCGCTTGGTTCCTTTCTCTTTGTCGGGCCGACCGGTGTCGGAAAAACTGCATTGGCAGAGATTCTTGCGGAAGAGCTGTACGGAAAAAACGCCATAATCCGATTGGATATGACAGAATACTCCGAACCGCACAGCGTTTCAAAACTCATTGGTTCTCCTCCCGGGTATGTCGGCTATGAGGAAGGCGGAAAGCTAACCGACCGTATTCGAAGAAAGCCGGCATGTGTTGTCCTGTTCGATGAGATTGAGAAGGCGCACCCGGATATCTACGGACTTCTTCTCCAGATACTTGAAGACGGATCGCTGACAGACAGTCGGGGAAAACGGGCAGATTTCCGTAACGCAACACTTATTTTGACATCAAATGCTACGAAAAACGGTACAATCGGGTTTTCTACCGGAGAAAATGTAGACAGCAGAAACAATACCGGAGTGCTTTTTAAACCGGAGCTTCTGAACAGGATTGATGAAGTAATCCGCTTTTCTCCCCTCAGCGCATCGGCTCTGACGCGGATAGCAAAGAAAGAAACAGATGACTTTATACTGCGAGCCGAAGACCTTGGCATAGCCGTACGCGTCAGCGAAGAACTGCTCACAAAGATTGCCCTTGATCGCGAAAGTTCATCTTACGGCGCACGCGCGGTCCTCAGAGCTGCGCGGCGTCAATTGGAAAATCCCTTCAGTGAAGCGATCATCACCGGAAAGATTTCAGCCGGTGACCGGATTCTTCTCTGCGCGGGAGAAAAAGGAACAATCATCAAAAAGGAGGAGATGGAACCGACAGAAACCCGTGCTGCGCCGGGTAAGGCAACCAAATAGAAAATAACGGAGTCGTGCTTCTGCGCATAGCGCAAAGGCAGACTCCGTTATTCATTTTTCACAGAAGGAAGTTATTCTCCACTCATTCCCGAGTATATTGACCAACAGAGAACCGCAATAGTCACATTTTCTTGCGTGCAGTGATGAAATTTCAGCACCGCAGTGAGGACAAACAGCCGACCGCGTTCCGCGATCCCCGGTTAAGAGAAAGGAGTAGTCGGTCACATATCTCTTCTGACGCATTTTTCCGTTCTCAAGATATTCCACAGCAGATTGAAATTCAATAAAACTCTCAGTATTTGTATGATCGTAGCCGCTGATAATCGTGCGGTGGAGGCGCACACCTTCAAATGAGGAAAGCTCCTCGCGAATTCTCTGCTCAACGGTTTTTTTCGCTGTCCGCAGATCAAAATCAGGAAAATCTTTGAGAATCATGGGAAGGTACAGTGAGTCTCCGCCGGAAAGAGACTTCGGAGTATCATCACCGTCTGTATCATTCGTTTCTTCAAGGGCAGACAGAACTTTTTTTACAGCGCCGTGAGAAAACGATGCGATAAAAGTACGGATAAAACCCATTACCACAATTACAAAAATAACGATAAAGAATATCGGGAAAGCGGCTTCCATAAAACTGAACATATCACTCATATCTCATATCAACGAAAAATAACGGTTTCGGTTTCCGGTTTACGAATCTTTTCCCGAACCGATATTTCTGCGGAAACACCGAGAGCAATCAAAAGCGCAACCTTCCGGTCCTCCGGTATGTCAAGGGCGCATTTTACCCCTTCCTCGCTGTACAGACCGAGAATACAGCTTCCGATGCCGAGAGACTCTGCTTCGAGACACATCTGCATCACAGCCATGCCGATATCATATTCCGCAAAACGCCGTCCCGTTTGCAGTTCCGTGGAGATCGGCTCCTCCGTAATCGCGATAATCGCACCGCATTTTTCGGTAAAGGCATTTCTTCCGGTCATCATGATCGCTTTCGCGGTATCCTCAATAGCGGAAGAACTTTCAGCACAATAAAAGCACCAGGGCTGAGAATTGCGCGCGGAAGGGGAAAAGCGTCCCGCCTCCAGAATTCGATTCAGCTTCTCCCGCGGAATCCGCTCTCCGGAAAACTGCCGCACACTGTGGCGACTTTTTGCAAGCTGAAGAAAGTCCATATTCTATGAATCTCCTTATTTTTCCTCTTTGGGCTTGAAACTGTCCTTCAGCCCGACAATCCGGTTAAAGGTACGGGCGGTCTTGGTGTCGGTGACAAAATATCCGGTACGCACAAACTGATAACGATGCACCTCGCCGTCAAACAGACCCGGTTCGACCTTTACATTGTCAAGGCGACGTACCGACTCGGTGTTCAGAAAATCATCGAAGGTTTTCCCCTCCGGCAAGTCATTCAGATTGGCAACGGTAAAAAGCTTATCGTATTCCATGACAACGGCATCCTCGGCAGCGGAAGCGCTCAGCCAGTGAATCGTACCCTTGATTTTCCTTCCGTCGGCAGGATTCCCGTTTCCGGTTTCCAGATCCGCTTCACAAAGAATGGCAGTGAGATTCCCGTCGGCATCCTTTTCAACGCCCGTGCATCTGACAAGATAACTGCCCATCAGACGCACCTCTCCGTCGGGGCGGAGCCGATAAAATTTCGGAGGAGGAACTTCCGCAAAATCGCTCCGCTCAATATAGAGTTCACGGGTAAACGGCAATTTGCGTGTTCCGGCGTTCTCCGCATTGGGGTTATTCGGAAGATCAAAATACTCAACCCGATCGGCGGGATAGTTCGTCACAATCAGTTTGACTGGATTCAGCACGGCGATACGGCGATCGGCTTTAGCGTTCAGCTCCTCTCGAATACAGTGCTCGAGAAGCTCAAGCTCCACAAGACTGTTCGATTTTGCCACTCCAATTCTGGAGCAGAAATCCAGAATGCTGTCGGCTGTATAGCCGCGACGGCGAAGACCGCAGAGCGTCGGCATCCGCGGGTCATCCCAACCATCCACCATTCCGGATTCAACAAGATGGCGCAGAAAGCGCTTACTCATCACCGTGTAAGTGAGATTAAGACGGGCAAACTCAATCTGACGGGGTTTCGCTGGCAGGCTGCAATTCTCGATCACCCAGTTATAGAGCGGGCGGTGAATCTCATACTCAAGGGAGCAAAGGGAATGTGTAATTCCCTCCAACGCATCCTGAATCGGGTGCGCGAAATCATACATTGGGAAAATACACCATTTCGTTCCCTGCCGATGATGCTCGATATAGCGGATGCGGTAAAGAACGGGGTCGCGCATACAGAAGTTTCCGGAGGCCAGATCGATTTTGGCACGCAGGGTATATTTCCCTTCCGGAAATTCTCCGTTCTTCATACGCTCAAAAAGATCCAGATTCTCCGTAATCGGACGGTCGCGATAAGGGGAAACTGCCGGATGGGTAAGATCGCCGCAGTATTTTTTGTCCCGAAATTCCTCCGCCGTCAGCTCACAGACATAAGCAAGTCCCTTTTTGATGAGTTCTACAGCGCATTCATAATCCTTCTGAAAATAGTCTGAGCCGTAGAAAAAGCGATCATCCCAGTCAAAACCGAGCCAGTGAATATCTTCCTTGATAGCGTCGACATATTCGGTATCTTCTTTTGCGGGATTGGTGTCATCCATACGAAGGTTGCACAGCCCGCCGAATTTTCTTGCGGTTCCGAAATCGATCACAAGCGCTTTGCAATGTCCGATGTGCAGATATCCGTTCGGTTCAGGAGGAAAACGGGTATGAACATGCGTATAGATCCCGTTGTCCAGATCCTCGCGAATCATCTCATCAATGAAATTGTTTGCAACCTCAGCCATGGTTCATGCCTCCTTAGTAGAAAGTCTCTCAAGTTCTTTTTCAATCCGCCGGACCGCTGTATTTCTGCCGAGAATATGCATTACCTCGCAAAGATCCGGGGAATTGCGCCGTCCGGTCAGAGCAACGCGGATCATAGAGCTGACGTCAGCAACGCTTCCGGCGTATGCCTCGGGGTTGTTTTTATATGCTTTCATGTCCTCGGCAAAGCCAAGCCTGCCGGCAAGAGCTTTGACCTTCTCAAACCAGACGGTGTTGTCATCCTTTTCGTCATATCCGGCAAGAAAGCCGGCCAGCACCTCGCGGATTACAGCAGAGGAAAATCCATCCGGATAGTCATCCTGCATGGTAAAGTACTCATCATAAAAGAGAGCGGCAAAAGGCTTGGCATCCTGCCATGTGGCAAGATCCTTGCGGGGCTTTTTGCCTCCCTTCCCGATGCCGAAAATGCGCTTTGCCTTTTCCGGATCCGCTTTCAGAATCCGTGAAAACTCCGGGTCATATTCGGTTGCCCAAGCAGTAAGCTTTTCATAAATCTCCTCTGCCGGCATCCGACAGAGGATGTTTTTTGAGACATCCTGAAGCTTAGCAAAATCAAGCAGACATCCGGAATTGCTCATCTTTTTTATGGAAAACGGAAAATCGCGGTAGGATTTTTCCGGATTCTGAAGACGCCACTCATCATAGTTGGAATTCAGAATGGTCATGATATACTCTGTCACGCATTCAGGAAGATATCCGGCGCGCTTATAGTCCTTCATGTCCAGTCCCATATCACGCTTGGAAAGCTTCTTCTTGTTTCCGTTTTCATCGAGCTTCATGATCTGTGCCGTATGAAGATACTTCGGCGCACGGAAACCGAGATAGCGGAAAAGCTGAAGGTGCTTCGGAAGACTGGGAAGCCACTCCTCCCCCCGAATCACATGCGTGGTTCTCATCAGATGGTCATCAACCGCGTGAGCAAAATGATAGGTAGGAATTCCGTCAGATTTCAAGAGGACAAAATCCTCATCATTCTCGGGTAGCTCAAGCGTACCGCGGACAAGGTCGGTAACCTTTGTCTTTTTCTCTCCGTCCCCGTCTGACAGAATCCGGAGAACATAGGGATCCCCCGCCTCAAGATGCGCTTCAACCTCGTCAATCGTGAATTCACGCTGTCGGAGCATCTCCCGGCGCTCCTCGGCGCTCACCTCTCCAGTCCAGACCTTACTCTTGACCTCCGCCTTCTTATCGCGGGCGTTCAACTCATCCAGTTCTTCTTTTGTAGTAAAAACAGGATATGCCTTACCGTCTTCAACCAGTTTTTTAGCATAAACATGGTAAATTTCTGCGCGCTCACTCTGCTTATAGGGACCGTAGGCCCCACGGTCAACTACTTCTCCGTTTTCTCCGATCGCTGCCCCTTCATCAAAATGCATTCCGTATTCGGCGAGAGTTCGGATAAGCGCCGGAGCGGCCCCTGCTACTTCACGCTTGGCATCAGTGTCCTCAATCCGGAGATAAAAGACTCCGTCCGACTGATGGGCAAGACGTTCATCAATCATGGCGCCGTAGATACCGCCGAGATGAATAAAACCGGTAGGACTCGGAGCAAAACGGGTAACCTTTGCCCCTTCCGGCAACTCACGCGGCGGATAGCGACGTTCAAGCTCCTCCGGAGTAACCGTCACATCCGGGAAAAGAAGATCAGCTAATTTTTTGGTATCCATAAGTCCTCACTTTATCAAATCAATCATATGCCGAAAAGAAATGAGCTTTCTCATCAGATAAGTGGGTTTCCGATCCGTGCCCGGGCAGGATTCTGTAATCTTCCGGGAGCGAAAAAAGTCGCGCAAGAGTCCGACGGAGTACCGCCTCACTTCCTCCATACAGATCACAACGACCGAACCCGCCGCGAAAAAGAGTGTCACCGGTAAACAGGGTATCTCCGATCCGATAACAGACAGAGCCTGCAGTATGACCCGGAGATCGAAGAACCTCCAGCGGCTCTCCCAAATCAATCCGGTCACCATCCGATACCGGAAGCGTTTTCACGGTGGATCGCACCGGGGGCAGTCCGAAAACAGCCGAAGCGTTCTTTTCGGGATCATCAAGGAGTTCTGCATCCAAGGGCGAGAGGTAAACGGAACAGGAAAAACGCTTTACATATTCGTCGAGAGCAAGGATATGATCAAAATGCGCATGTGTCAAAAAAATATGCGTCGGAACCGCGCCATCAGGAAAGTGAAAAGCTTCCGGCGGAACGGACGGATCTACGACAGCAACGGCACGGTCGGTTAAAATCATGTAACAGTTTGATTGATATCCAAACGTGCGTGCCCGAAGGATCCTTGCCATGGCAACCTCCGTATCTGTGTTTCTTTTTAAGTTTTATTTTACACCATATCCGAACTGATTGCAACTGTAAGAAAAAAAAAACTGATCTTTTTATCAAAGAGAAATCCGGCGCATACCCTGTTAATGCGGCTAATGCCGCAAATGGAGGTCCCCCATGTATACTTCCGTAATCGATTTGGGTCCGCAGACGAATGCTCTGCGGGCGAAACGCCTCCTTTGGCAAAGTGGGATCCGGACAGAGCTGAAAAAAGAAAGCGAAGGGAAAAAAGGCTGTGCCTATGTATTGGAGCTCGACACAAGCAAATTGACCGAAGCGCTCCGGCTTCTTCACGAAAACCGGATTGACTACCGTGTTACAAGGACTCAAGCATGAAACTGGTTTATTTTGATAATGCGGCAACAAGCTATCCGAAGCCGCAGTCTGTTTACAACGCCGTTCGGCGCGCATTGGAGGAAAGCGTGGGAAATCCGGGGAGAAGTGCCCATCCGGCCGCCATGCGAAGCGCAGAAACCGTCTTCTCTGCAAGAGAGGCAGTCGCTGATTTTTTCGGAACCGATCCGGAACGTGTTGTCTTCACTCTGAATGCGACCGCTGCTTTGAATATGGCAATCGGAGGTCTTCCGTTCCGGGAAGGCAGAATTCTGATCTCGGATGTTGAGCATAACGCCGTCCTCCGGACAGTAGACGCCCTTTGCACGCGAACCGGAATGACTTATACCGTATGCCCGACAAGCAACATCGATCAGGAGGCAACACTATCCGAATTTCGGAGACGCTTTACTCCGGATGTCCGGGCGGTCATAATGACCGCAGCATCCAATGTGGACGGAAGAATTCTTCCCTACTCGGAAATTGCGGCGGAATGCAGCACACGCGGCGTTCCGTTTCTTCTGGACGCGTCACAGCTTGCCGGACACCGCGCGATTGATATGCGACACGAAAAGATTACCGTACTGTGCGTACCCGGTCACAAAGGACTGCTCGGCCCGATGGGGTGCGGTGCGCTTCTCCTCGGCGAAGGTGGAGAACGGCTCCTTCCGACTGTTTTCGGAGGAAACGGAGTGGATTCTGCAGAACTGGGAATGGGAGATTATATTCCGGAGCGATACGAACCGGGAACCGTTGCCGTTCCGGCAATCGCCGGGCTTCATGCAGGGATACGCTTTCTCAAACAGTTCGGCATTTCGGAAGCGGAACGAAGAGAAAACGCAGTCAAAAAACGTGCCGTCGAAATTCTGTCCTCTTTTCCCGAAATCACGGTATATGATTCGGAAGGCGGATGTGCAGTTCTCAGTTTCCGACACGCCTCCCTGCCACCGGAAAAGGTTGCCGCCCATCTTGCGCGGGACGGAATCTGCAGCCGCGCCGGTTTGCACTGTGCTCCGCTTTCACACAGAACACTCGGCACTCTTTCGGTAGGAGGGACCATACGTCTCAGTTTCGGATGCTTCAATCATCCGTATGAATGCGATCTCCTTTACCGCTCTCTCCGATCTCTTAATTAAGCAAAAAACAGAAGAGGCATCGGAAGCCGGATCAGCTTCCGATGCCTGCATAAAAGATATCGTTTGGATCAGTCCACAGTCGGCCAGTTGGTGTCGTACCAGGACTTGTAAACAGCGGCAGGGGTATCTGTATCGTTGATAGCATCTTTGATGCCCTTAATTACCGCATTCTGCGCAAGCTCAAGCTTTGCTGCATCATAGAACGCCTGAAGCTCCTCCGGGGTTTTGCAGGCCAACTCGCGTGCCTGATACTCCTTAGTGAGCTGATCAACAGTCTCAAGCTTCGACTGATTGACATCGCCCCATGCAGAGCGAAGCCCGAGCAGAACATGGGCAAAGCTGTCCTGATTCTGAAGCTTTCCGTAGGTCCACATGTCGCCGGGCATCCCCTCATCGGGATGGGCCATAAACACATTGCCGGTGTTGACAAGCTTTGTGCAATAGTCATTATTGAGACGAACCAGAACATCATTATCATTGATGGTGTAATGTACATCTTCAATGCCGTAGGCAAGAATATTACGAAGTTCGGAGGTGGTATTGAGCAGCGTGATAACCTCCATGCAACGCTTGAGGTTAGCTGTATAGCTGGAAACCGCAAGGAAAGACTCGAAAACATCCTCTTCTGTCGCTACAGGAGCACGAAGCACCTTGACATAGTAATCATCGCCATACTGGTTACGAAGAGAGTAATCACCTGTGACAACACCGACACCGAACGGATCGTCTTCATTTGCGGCAAAATAACCGTTTTGCTCGTAGGTCATCATCCTGACCTGATGCTCTGTATAATTTCTAACAGAATAAACATCGGTAAGATTCAGTTTAATATTTGACTTCTCGCCGTAAATCTGCTTGGCCGTCAGACCGTAGCTGGAGGCAAGAATACTGAAATCCGGGCTGGAAAGATCCTGAACATCCCAGAAATAGGTCAGATGAGATGCGAAAGGAGCCTTTACAGGTGCAATGGTTTCATTCTTCTTGATGTCCTCAATGAACGTGAGGCAATCCTTGAAATCGGAAATAGAATCCGGATGAATGTAATACTTTTCGGCAAGCTGCTTGTTAATCAGCAAATATGTATACTCACCGATCACATGGTTGTTCGGAATCGCATAGCAGCTTCCGTCAATCTTCGAAAAGTTGAAGAAGGTCGGATGAATGTAATCGTTCAGAGCCTTGGAGGAACCGGTGGTGCTGATTTCATCATCAAGATCCATCAGACGCCCTGCATCGACAAGCGCCTCAAGACGCTCCCGACCCATGACACAGATAATGTCGATCTGATCCTCCGGAATAACCGGATATTTCAGCTCAACCACACCGTATTCGTTGAGAACGGTTTCTTCGGCAGTTTCCGAAACAACCGGCGCTTCTGTTGTAGTCGCGATCGTGGTAATACCGGCTGCCTTCAGAGAACGTGCCTCTTCCTTCTGACGCTGAATTTCCGCTTCACGCGCTTTTTCCTGCTCTTCAATCGCAGTAAAACGGGCATCAATCGCTGCATCATATTCACTTTCGGTCACGAAAATAAGGTCGACATAAGTTGTAAAGCGGGATTTTGTAATCGTGTTGACCGCCTTTTCAATCAATGCCTCTGTCTCTTCAGAAACCTTGTTATCAGTAACAATCCACATATTGATGGATACGGCCGTTCTGGTCGACTGCTCCGATACAAGCTCATCCTCATCGATCTCTTTTTCGCCGCACGCGGTGAAAAGAGTAAGAACGGTAACGATACAAAGCAACAGCGCTAAGACTTTTCTCTTCATGAGGTTCCTCCAATTGGAATTTCAAAGTAATGCATCAACAAAAACATTACTCATGATATTGTACTACAAAGCATTACGTGTGTCAAGGAGAATTAAAGGAGAATTTTAGTTTTCGTGCAAATAGCGATTTTTGCCCCCTGACAAACTGGGCAGGTTGACGAAAATCAGTCAAGGTAATCCTTCAGACGTTTCGAGCGGCTCGGATGCCGGAGCTTACGAAGAGCCTTTGCTTCAATCTGACGGATACGCTCACGGGTAATATTGAATTCCTTCCCCACTTCCTCAAGCGTGCGCGGACGACCGTCTTCCAGTCCGAAGCGAAGCTTCAGAACCTGCTCCTCACGATCGGTAAGAGTATGAAGAACCTCATTGATCTGTTCTTTCAGAAGGGAGTAAGAAGCCGTTTCTGCAGGAGCGGGTGACTGATCATCCTCGACAAAGTCGCCAAGATGGCTGTCCTCTTCCTCTCCGATCGGCGTTTCAAGGGAAACGGGATCCAGTGCGATCTTCATGATTTCCCGAACTTTCTCGGTGCTCATGCCCATCTTTTCAGCAACCTCCGCAGCTGTCGCCTCGTGCCCGTTTTCCTGAAGAAGCTGACGCTGATAGCGGGATACCTTGTGAATGGTCTCTACCATGTGAACGGGAATACGGATTGTACGTGCCTGATCGGCAATGGCGCGGGTAATCGCCTGCCGGATCCACCAGGTCGCGTATGTAGAGAATTTGTACCCCTTAGTATAGTCAAATTTCTCTACAGCCTTCATCAGACCGAGATTTCCCTCCTGAATCAAATCAAGGAAAAACATTCCCTTACCGACATAGCGCTTTGCAATCGAAACAACCAGACGAAGGTTGGCTTCGACAAGCTCTGTTTTCGCAGTCTCATCCCCGTTTGCAATTCTCTCGGCAAGCTCAAGCTCACGTTCGGTGCTGAGAAGAGGAATCTTTCCGATTTCCTTCAGATACATGCGTACGGGATCATCAACCGCAAGCCCCTCCTGCGTCAGAACGCTGTCGACATTTGTCCCGTCGTCACCTTCCGGATTGTCATCGACACTGGAATCAATATCATCGAAAGTGTCGTTATCAATATAACCGGTAATCTCAACACCGCTTGCCTCGATCGCTTCATAGATCTTCTCCATTTGATCAATGTCGAGATCCTCATCCTCCAGAGCTTCAAGAATATCGGCGTTCGTCAGCGAGCCCTTTGCTTTTCCTTTCTCAATCAGGGATTTTACATCAAAACCTTTTTCAGCAGCCATTTTATACCTTCCGTTATTTGTATCTTACTTACTTTTTTCTTGTTTGTTTTTGATCGCAGAGAAATATGCCGCAAGCTGGTCCGGTGAAAGCTCGGCATCGGACAAGTCTTTCCTGCGCTTCTCTGCCCGAAGCGCTGCGGCAAGTCCGAGAAGCTCCTGCTCCCCGTTCTCTGAAAGCGGAATGCGTCGAAGCTTTATTTTCTCAAGGCGTGCGGTTTCATCAACCGTCAAAGCAGCCCCGAGTGATCCCTCGGAAAAATCTCCGGCCTTCCCGGCATCCAGAATCAGGGAAAACACCTTGCGTCCGAACTCTGTAACAAAATCATCGGCAGAAAGAAGCTCAGGATGTGCGGCAACGCACGCCCGGTTTTCCTCCCGCAGAAGAAGCAGGGCGAGAATCTGCTCCTCGGTTGTTGCGGCGCTTACGTTCGCCATATAGTCCGGATTCACACGGTCCCCGACTCCGGAAATCTCCCGGATTGCACCTTCGCGTTCTGAATTTTTCCTTTCGCGCTCCGCCCTCCGGATCAGCTTGTCCGTATCCGCACGGATCGCCTCCGGGGCAACATCAAGCTCCGCGGCAATCTCTCTCGTATAGATGTCCCGCTCCGCAGAAGAATATACATTCGCCAACATCCGGCAGATATCCGCAAGCGCACGAACCTTGCCGTCGGTTTCCTTGATATTGTATTTAGAGAGAATTTCATCAAGTGTAAAACGGAACTTTGATTTGGATTCACCGAGCAGCGCGGCAAATGCGTCATGCCCGTATTTTCGGATATATTCGTCCGGATCCTTTGCCCCCCGATCTACATGCAACACCGCGGCTTCAAGACCCGTCTCACTCAAAAGACGCATCGCTTTATCCGTGGCGGCTATCCCTGCAGCGTCACTGTCATAGCAGATGATGACCTTTTTGGTGTATTTCGCCATCAACCGGACCTGATCCGGCGTAATGGCAGTGCCGAGCGTAGCAACGGCAAATTCAAAGCCTGCTGCATGCAGGGCTATAACGTCCATATAGCCCTCACACAAGATCATCCGCTCGGCGCAGCAGTTTTTCGCGTACCGCAAAGCATACAGATTCTTGCGTTTCCGGAAAACCGGGGTATCGGAGGAATTGAGATATTTTCTGTCATCCGACTGATCGATAATCCTGCCTCCGAAAGCGATTACATTTCCGGAAACATCGATAATAGGAAACATCAGACGTCGGCGAAACATATCAAACAGGCGCCCGGTTTTCTGACTTTTCCCGGCAAGAAATCCTGCGCAAATCTCTTCCTCTGTATAGCCAAGATCGGAAAGATACGGATAAAGAGATGAAAAGGAGTCGGGGGCATATCCGATTCCGAAATGCTTCAGGGTCGCATCGGAGAGTCCGCGGGCAGCAGCGTACTCTCTTCCCGCCGCTCCCTCCGGACGATTGAAAAGAACATCGCGAAAATACCGCGCAGCCGCTTTGTTCATTTCATAAAAGCGCTTCCGGTCAAAACGCGGACCGCCGCCGTCGGAATCGACAATTTCAATCCCGACACGCCTTCCGAGAAATTCAAGTGCCTCGACATAATCCAATCCCTCGGCACGGCGAACAAGGCTGATAACATCTCCGCCCGCACCGCAACCGAAGCAGTAAAAGGACTGTCGGGCGACAAAAACCGTACAGGAGGGAGTTTTTTCGGAATGAAAAGGGCAGGAACAGACAAGATTGGAGCCGGCACGCCGCAGATCCGCGTATCCTGCCATTACATCCTCGATCGGATTTCTCGCCTTGATTTCCTCTACAAGCTTCGGGTCAATCATTTCATCATCCCTTCCATACAGACGGCACGAAAAGCTTGGTAAACAGATCAATCGCATACCGGTCAGTCATGCTGGAAACATAGTCGCATACCCCGCGCGGCACACCTTCCTCATCCATTATCTTGTCATAAGGTGCCGGAAGTGCATCCGGGTGACAAACAAAATAATCAAACAGCTGCTCAAGCAGCGCCTTTGCCTTCTCCTCTTCCCCTTTTGCCTTCGGGTTTGTATATACATTGCGGAAGAGAAAGCCGCGCAGTTCATCGGTGGCCTGTGCAACATCATCGGTCATACAAATGGAGTTTTTCCCTTCACTTGCCCGGATAACGGAAAGAACCATATTGTTGATTCTCTCACTGTGGCGGACACCGAGCGTGTCCAAAAGGGGACGCGGAATATCCT
Organism: Eubacteriales bacterium; assembly: GCA_034178705.1. GTDB lineage: Bacteria > Bacillota > Clostridia > Oscillospirales > CAG-272 > RUG12395. The sequence continues at coordinate 32,184 of JAXFQY010000048.1, forward strand.
CAAGCGCAAGAATCCCCGCGCGGCAAGCGTCATCAATATCATGATTGATGTATGCAATGCGGTCTGCAAATTTGACGATAACCCCTTCCAATGTCGATGCCATGTCCGTGCCGGAGTGATTCAGCATTCCGTCCCGAACCTCAACGGTCAGATTCAGCCCCTCCCCGTTTTTCTCCAGTTTTTCGACAACACGAACACTTTGCGCAGCATGGGAAAAACGCGGAGAAAAGCACTTGCGCATAACTGCTTCTCCGGCATGACCAAACGGTGTGTGTCCGAGATCATGTCCGAGAGCAGCAGCCTCAGTCAGATCTTCATTCAGCCGGAGCGCACGCGCAATAATCCGCGCAATCTGCGTCACTTCAAGAGTATGGGTCATTCTCGTGCGATAGAGCTCATCCTGCGGAAGAAGGAAAACCTGGGTTTTATGCATTAAACGCCGAAACGCAGAAGAATGAATGATACGGTCACGGTCTCTCTGGAATTCCGTACGGATCCGACAAGGCTCTTGGGGCTTATCCCGCCCCTTTGTATTCTCCGTCAGAAAAGCAAACTCCGATAAAGTCTCTCTTTCCCGCTCGAGAAAAAGATCGCTGATTCGATCGTTCATAGCATCCCGCCTTTCAAAAAGCAAAGCATATGCGTCCTTAAATACCATAGTGAATATACGCAAAAAGACTCAAAATATCTTTTAATCATGAAAAAAATATTTTGAGTCGGTGTTTTTTGTCGAATTTCTCAGAGGGGGCGAAGCTCTGCGCGGGTTTCAAGGAGTGAAAGAGAGATTCTGCCCGCCGTACGGTCAAACACGGAAGAGCAAAGGGTCTCCGCGTGTTCCGCATCGCAAAGCAAGGTCAGGGTAACCTCTGCCGCAAACTGTGCTTTCAGGTCCCAGGCACCGGATCTCTCGAGAAAATTCCGAAGCCTCTCATAGTCCGAATAGCCGCAGACACAGGTAAGGAGGGAAACCTCCGCATATACAGCAGGAGAGGCAGCATCCAGCGCTGACTTGGCGGCACCGGAATAAGCACGGACAAGCCCAGGCGCACCGAGCAAAATTCCTCCGAACCAGCGGGTTACGCAGACAAGGCAATCGACAAGCCCGCGTTTTTGCAAAAGATCCAGAATCGGTACACCGGCCGTTCCGGAAGGCTCCCCGTCGTCAGACATCCGTACCGTCCGCCCGCCGTCGGTTATATAAGCAAAGCAAACATGACGTGCATCGCGGTATTTTACGCGCTCCGCGGCGGCAAGGGCTGCGCATTCCGCATCGGTTTCCGCATGAAAAGCGGCCGCAAGAAAACGCGACTTTTTTTCAACAAGCTCCGCTGACGCAGTGCCGAGAATCGTTTTCTTTCCTTTTATCCCCATCTTTTACTCCGTAAGATATGCGGCAAACATTCCCCGTATCTTCTCATCCGCCGTAAGACGTACCCGTGTTCCCTCATCCTCATGCTGAACATCTGTTACGGGAGTGAGATTCAACAGCCGGTTCAGCTCCGCAGCCGCGGAGTACGGGAAGAAGAACTGGGTGTGACGCTTGTCCCGGTAAGCAACTGTTCCGATCAGCTCAGCAAGCAGGGCGAGCCCGGCGCCGTTTTTGGCGGAAACACTGCAGGACCAGATCCCGGACTCCGGATCCGAGTGAATCCCGGCAGGAATTTCGGGGCAGGCATCGATTTTATTGAAGACATAAATACGGGGTTTTTCGTCCGCGCCAAGCTCGGAAAGAAGCCGCTCGGTCACTCTGGTCTGCGCTTCCGCTTCCGGATCGGAAGAATCAATGACAAGAAGGATAACATCGGCGTACCGCACCTCGTCCAACGTGGAGCGAAAGGCGGAAATCAGCTGATGAGGAAGATTACGGATAAAACCGACCGTATCGGTCAGCAGAACATCCGAACCGTCCGGAAGAAGATACCGTCTTGTAGTCGGATCAAGCGTCGCAAACAGCTTATCCTCAGCAAGGATATCCGCCTCGCAGAGTGCATTCATCAGAGTTGACTTACCGGCGTTGGTATAGCCGGCAATTGCCACCTTCGGGATCCCGCTCCTGTCGCGCGCAGCGCGCATGGTTCCCCGGTTTTTTTCAATCTCCGCAAGTGCGGAACGTAAAGCATCCATCCGGCGGTGAACGTGCCGGCGATCGGTCTCAAGCTGCGATTCTCCGGGACCGCGGGTTCCGATTGTACCACCGAGACGGGACAGGGATTTCCCTTTTCCGATCAACCGCGGCACGGTATAGCCGAGCTGTGCCAGTTCAACCTGCAGCTTTCCTTCCCGCGTGACCGCGTGCTTCGCAAAAATGTCAAGAATCAGCATGCTGCGGTCGATGACGGAAGGACCGTCAAGGTCTTCCTCAAGATTCCGAAGCTGGGAGGGGGAAAGCTCACAGTCAAAAACCACAAGTGAAATCTCATTGTCTGAGCAAATCTGCTTCAGCTCCTCAACTTTCCCCTTACCGATGCAGGTACGGACGTCGGGCGCCTCACGCTGCTGTGTCAGAACCGCAAAGCATTCGCCTCCTGCGGTATCAACCAAACGGGCAAGCTCCTCAAGGCTCGCCTGCCCCCCGGTATTGCCCGGGAGCTCAAGCGCCGCAAGAACAACGCGGGGCGTCTCAGTCCCTTCTGTTATTTTTTTCTCCAGACTCATCCGAAATCACCTCCAAAACGAGCAAAAGGGGCAAGCGATCGCTCACCTGCCCCATAAAAGCCGAAATGATTATTTGCCGAGACGCTTGTTGAACTTATCAACACGCCCGCCTGCATCGACAAACTTCTGCTTGCCGGTAAAGAAGGGATGGCATTTCGAGCAAATATCAACCTTCATGTCACCCTTGGTAGACTTGGTAACAAAGGTCTCACCGCAGGCACAGGTTACAGTTGCGTCCTTATATTCGGGATGGATACCGTTCTTCATGATTCAACACACCTTTCTGTAGATTCCGCAATTACACTTGATTATAGCACGACAGTTTTGCTTTTGCAATACCTTTTAACGATTTTTCAGAAATAAAAATAATTTGTATTCCTTCTCATCCTTTGACGGGTTCGTGCGGTCAATCCGAACGGCGTCCTCTTCCCTGCTTCTGCCTGTCTCTCCCGGAATGCCGGCGCCCTCTTCCCCGAAAAAGGCTGTCACGAAAGGCAATCCGGAACAGAATCCCGAGGGATGCGATAAAAAACGCAAAAAGCTGAACCCAGAGAGGAAAAGACAGCAAGGCAAAAACAAGCGCCAGAAGAGCGCCGGGGATAAACCATACCGCGATTAGAGCAGAGGTAAGGATCTCAAGAATTACCGCTGCTACAAAGACAGCCCCCCAGACAAAGCACATAATTCTTTCCTTTCTTGCTTTTCTTACTTTCGGAAATTGGTTACCGCATCATAAATGATAACACGGTCATAATACTCGCGGATAGTCAATATCTGCGGGCGAACGGCTCCGCTCTCCAAATCCGAGCGGAAAACGCCGTCATTTTTCAGAATTTTGTATTCAAACTGACAAATGTGCTCGGTATACACGATCCCATCCGAATCGGTTTTCGACTCGGACGAGAGAAGAAGTACCCGAATGTCATAGACTCTCTGCATCGGCATCCGGTACGGAATTTTGAAAACGCGGACGCATTCCTCCGTATAGCATTTCCGTAATGCGGTAGCATCTCCCTCTGTAAGAGCCTGGAAATACCGTTCAAAAAAAAGGTAAAGAAGATTCCCGGCAGAATCAATATCACCGAGCGGCTGAGAGATAATTCCGTCATCCACCCAAATGCGGCGATCCAGAACGAGATAATCCGGATCCTGTGAAATATCAATCTCATAGTCCGGCTCTTCAAAAAAAATGTCGTTCGGCTGCGCAGTGCTGCGATCCGGTAGGAAACGGGTAACGAGAAAAAGAACGCCGCATATTAGGAGAAGAAGAGCAAGCAAAAGCAAAACAATCAAAAAAGCGGTCTTGATTCTTTTCTTTTTTTCCTGCGACGCACAGACAGGCTTTTTGCTCGGCATTCAGTTCTCCCCCTTCACACACTCTTTTTAAAGAATACCGTGGTATGGGTATTATACTCTATTTTCACTGCAAAATCAAGGCACTGAAAGAGATTTCTATAACAAAACAAAGAGTATCATCAAGGCAGAAAAATCCTTCGGCTTTCTCTTTTTCACACCTTTCGCGTTTTCGGAGAAAAATATTGACAATCCCGAAAAAGGATAATATAATAAAGAATATTTGAGATGGAGGTAACATATGAAATTCAAGGATACCCTTGACCAGCAGCGAAAGCCCAAGGTAATTGAGAATCTCTATCACATGGTGAAAACCGGTGCCGAATGCTTCGGTGACAAGGCACTGTATTACTATGACCGGAACGGAGAGGAACACGTTTTTACCTATCAGGATCTTTTTAACCACGTCAATTGGTTTGGGACCTCTCTTTCATCCATAGACCTTTTCGGCAAAACCGTTGCCGTGGTCGGTGATACCTGTCCCGAATATATCGCAACCTATCTTTCCGTTGTCAACGGAAACGGGGTTATTGTTCCCCTTCCGAAAGAGCTGGAAATCGAAAGTCTGGCGGATTTTGTCCGCATTTCCAATGCGGAAGCCATCGTTTATACAAAGGTAATGAACGATACGCTGGCAAAGCACCGTTCCCTTTTCCCCGGAGTCAAGTCTTTTATTGCCATCGAGCCATCCGAGGATTTCGAAACCGGAAACGGGTTCCACAAGTATTACGATCTTCTTGAAACCGGGAAAAAGATGGTCGAAAGCGGAGACACGATCCTGACCGATCATACGATCGACATGGAAAAAATGTGTGCGATTCTTTTCACCTCCGGAACCATGGGAACAAGCAAGGGCGTAATGCTCTGCCAGCGCAACCTGACAACAGCGACCAATTCCGCTGATCAGTCTATGGAATATGACGATCGCAATACCTTTATCTCCTTCCTTCCCCCGTATCATACCTATGAAATGACAATCGGTCAGTTCGCCATTATGAACCTTGGTGCGACAATCAAGATCAACAGTTCCCTCAAGCGCACAATCAAAGATATGGCCACCTTCAAACCGAACACTTTGATGCTTGTACCGCTCTTCGTCGAGACAATGCACAAGAAAATCTGGGACGAAATTGATAAGCGCGGTATGCGTTCCAAGGTCCGGGCCGCCATGAAACTGTCTGATGCCATGCTTGCCGTCGGTATTGATATGCGCGAGAAGTTCTTCGGTCAGATTACTTCTGCATTCGGCGGGAATCTCAAATCGATCGTTTGTGGCGGGGCTGCCCTGAACCCACAAATCATCAAGGACTTTTACAGCTTCGGGATTCTCATTCTCAACGGCTACGGAATTACCGAATGCTCTCCCCTTGTTTCAGTCAATCGTCCGAGCGGCGTACGGCTCGGCAGCGTCGGCGTACCGGTTGAAAACTGTACGGTTCGGATCGATATCGGAGATGACGGCAAAACCGGCGAAGTGCTGGTGAAGGGCGACAATGTAATGCTCGGCTACTTCAACAATCCCGAAGCCACTGCGGAAGCATTTACCGAAGACGGTTTCTTCCGTACCGGAGACATCGGGTATATGGATAAAGACGGTTATATCTATCTTACAGGCCGAAAGAAGAACGTCATAATTCTCTCAAACGGAAAGAATATCTTCCCGGAAGAGCTTGAAGAATATATTTACCGGATTCCCGGGATTCTGGAGTCGGTCGTTGTAGGCAGAAAGGATGAAAACGGAGAACCTCGTATCACTGCAATCTGTGTCCCCGATCTGGCAAAATTTGAGGGAATGTCCAACGAGGAAATTGAGAAGAAAATCAAAGCGGAAATCACCGCACTGAACAAAAAGCTTCCGATTTTCAAACAGATTGCGATTACGGAGATCCGCTGGGAAGAATTTGAAAAGACCGCATCCCGTAAGATCAAACGCTTCAAAGTAGTTTGATGCGTTTTATCCCATATAAAATTTGATTTTTTATTCAATTTGGAGGAAAAGCCATGTTTGACAAGGTAAAAGAAATTCTGATGTCCGAACTGCAGATTGACGAATCGCTGATCACTATGGACGCCGCGCTTGCCGCCGATCTCGGCATAAACTCTCTCGAGCTTGCGGAGCTTGTTCTTGTTGTCGAAGATCAGCTCGGCGTTGAAGTAAATGAGGATGATCTCCATCGCTTCATCACGGTCGGAGACGTCGTTGACTATCTTGAGGAGCTCTCAAAATAAGCTTCCGTCACGAGCGATCCTTTTTCAAACAAACAAAAACGGCGTTCATTCGCCGATACGGAGTAGCTGCATGAACTGTAAGCTGCTCCGTCTTTTCTTTAATTAATACTCATTTCCGACACCAATAACCGGCAAGACGGTTCCCGACAGTTCCCTACAAAATATGCCGGTCCCCTTTACACGAAAATCCGATTATGATAAAATAGAAATATAATCGTTATGTTTTTCTCTGATCCTTCAGTCGTTCTTATTTCCGGTCCGCAGAAAATGCATTGTCAGACCGTCAAGGAGAAGATAAATGAACAGAATACCGGAATTATTGAAAAGAAGCAGCACCGTCACTCTGCAAAAAATGCTGTTTTATGATCTGCAGCTCAACCGCGTTTTAAGCGATTCCGCTTTATCCGTCCTGCAAAATCCCTGCGGAAAAGAGGAGATCCTTCGTCGGCAGGATCTGTTTATTCATCTGGAAGATGCGGATTGCTATGCCAAAATCAAAGAAGCTTTTGTGCTGCTCCACACCTTGGAGCATAACCGTGAGCTTTTGAGAAACGCAGAAAACGAGCTGGCGCGTTTCCACTTACAGGTCACAGTCCTCTCCGATTACATCGATGTCTGCGAATACCTTGCCGCACTGACAGAATGCGGGCAGCTATTTTCGGAGATTTCCGCCTACTTTGCCAGTGAACCGCAAAAAGATCTGCGCACCAGACTGCGCGGCGTCCATAACGAAGCGCTAAAAATTCTCGGAAACTTTCACAAAGGTCTTCTCTCCTTTTCCGGGAAGGTCTGGATTACCCCCGTATTGGATGCCGCGGATGAGTGTGATAAAATCGCGCATTGCGCTGAGAAGCTTGGTTTTGCGGTGCGGGAAAAAATCAACCGCAATACAAAGCCGGATCCTACCCTTGCTGACGCCATCTTGCGTCTTCACGCCGAATCCGCAGCTCAGCTAAGGGCTCTTTTTAATGATTGCGCTTCCGTTGATTTTGCAGAACCCCTTTCCTATCTTCCGGGAATCCGATTCTTTCTCGAAATTTTTGAGCTTGAACAAAAAGCTGCAGGCTCCGGAGCCAAGCACTGCTTTCCCTCTCTCTCGGAGAAACCCGAATACCTGGCTAAAGAGGTATACGATATCTCACTGCTCGCAAAATCCTGCGTTCAAATTGTACCGAATGACATCAGTTTTTCCCGGAATGAACCGTTTTTCTTTCTTACCGGCGCAAACGGCGGAGGCAAAACCACCTATCTCCGTGCCGTCGGAATCAACCTGATCTTTTTCCTTTCCGGGTGTCCGGTTTATGCAAAGGAAGCAAGAATCTATCCTTTTTCCTTTGTAGCCTCCCATTTCCCGACAGACGAACGTTTTGAAAACACCGGCAGACTGGACGAGGAGCTGTTGCGTGTAAACTCTCTGCTATCAGACGCCGAAGGTCAAACAGCCTTTCTCATGTTAAACGAAACCTTCAGCGGTGCCGATGAAAGTCAGGGGTTTATGCTGCTGCAGGACACGGCAGAAAGGATCCGGAACTCCGGCCATTTCGGTCTGTATGTCACTCATTTTCATGAAGTAAAACTCTTGGACTATCCCCTGCTTTCTGCCGTTGTCGATAGAGACAACGATAACAAGAGAACCTATCGGATTATCAAATTCAAGGGTACTGTTTCCTCCTACGCCGCGGACATTCTGAGAAAATACGGGCTGGACGATGAATCGCTCAGCAAAAGGAGGTCTTGAATGCCGATCAGTCTTCTGTTTTCCGATCGCTCTCTGTTACGGGTAAATCCGCTCGACAGAAAACTTCTCTATCAGCTATCCATTGACCGTTCGCTCTCCTATTTCTGCGCTGATATCCGCAAGCAGGAAAAGTTCCTGTCCGTACTTTCGGAATATTCCGGTAATAAAGCCGATGTTGAATACCGTCAGAGTATTCTGCGGGATTTTCTCAACAACACGGGGCTGCACGAGCAGATTTCCTCGATTTTCCGGCAGTTTGAGGAACTAAAAACAATGCACAAAACCTCCGGAGGCGACGGTTTTCGGATCAGCGTAAACCGCATCGCGTCCGTTTCCTCATCAAGGAATATTCTGCAAACCCGAGCGCTCTCTCTGGAGCGCACGCTCCTGCTTGTTCAGAGACTCTGTGAACTTCTCTCAAACTATCCGCTGAAATCATCTGGGCTCAGACGGTTGTACGCCGAATGCCGGGATATTTACGAAAAGCCGGAGTTCAAGGAAATGCTGGCCTTTTGCGGGAAATATGTGGATTTCAGCACGCACGGGTTCCTGGATTTCAAGTTTGAAATGAACGAGGAGGGACATATCCGGGATTATCAACTCATTGATCATGACTATATTCATATTACCGATCCCGATGTCAAAACCAAGGGCCTCGCGCTTTTCAAAAAAACGTCAGAAAAGCAGTATCCCTGCGCGCGTCTTTATCCCGGGAAAAATGATTTTTATACCTCTTTGACAATATCCGCGCTTTCCGATTTATCGAAGCTGTTCGCATCCGTTTCCGAGCAGATTTTTGAAAAATTCTCTCCCATGAATTCTGAGCTGGATTTTTATTCAGTCGCTTTGCAGTATATCGCCGCAATGGACGAGAAAGAAATTCCCTATTGCTTTCCGAAGATTTCAGATGACAGCGCAGTGGAGATACGGGGACTGTATGACCTCTATCTGCTGATGTCATCCGAGAATCCGAAAACGATTGTGCCGAATGACCTAAGAGTACCGGTCGGAACGCGTGGAATTCTTCTGTTCGGCGATACCGGAAGCGGAAAAACCGCCTTTCTGCGAGCTATCGGCTGCCTGCAGCTGTTTTCGCAGGCAGGGCTTCCGGTTCCGGCAGAAAGTGTCACTATTCCCTTTTGTTCGCAAATTGCCGCTCAATTCTCAGAAGGAGAAAAGGAATTTTGCGCGGGAAATGACGCCGGCCGCTTTGAACAGGAGGTTCGTGAGCTTGCGTTCATGGTAGACAATCTTCGGGAAGGAGCCCTTGTATTTCTGAACGAAACTTTTCAAAGCACAGCATATTCCGAAGGTGCAGACGGACTTTGCTCTATTCTGAAATATTTCTCCGATTCGGGAATCCGCTGGATTCTTGTCTCAAACATTGACGCTCTTGAATCGATACTCAAAGAAGATGCTCTTATTCTTCATACGGCGCAAGGATATAAGATTTTTTGAAATCCTGCTTTTCTTCTTTCGCAGAGGTGCATCAAATTTCACGGTAGGAGAACGAAGCACCGGGGCGGCATACGCCCCGGTGCTTTATCAATGACAGGCTGCACACACTTCTTTATGAATTGCAAGTCAAAAGCGGGAAGCTCACGGTTGCCTTGAACAGATCCCCGTCAATCTCAATCCGGAACTCTCCCCCCATCAGCTCCGTAATATTTTTTGCAATGGATAGTCCAAGTCCGCTTCCTTCGCTACTTCGCGATACGTCCCCACGAACAAAGCGCTCCGTTAACTCATCCGGCGTAATATTCAGTGCATCCTTCGAGATATTTCGCATGACCACGTACACTCTTCCGACTTCGGTTACTGAAGAAATATAAGCACGGGTACCGGGTTGTGTGTACTTTAAGATATTGGAAAGAAGATTATCAAAAACACGCCAGAGGAGTCCTCCGTCAGCAAGAACAGGGGCTGTATCTCCGCGGGTAAAAACAACGTTGATCTCCCTGTCCCGGAATTTGTCGGAATACTCCCCAAGGGATTGATCCAGAACGATATTCAGATCTGTTTTTTCAGCATTCACCGTAAGACTCCCTGAAGAAGCCTTTGACGCTTCGATCAGGTCCTCTGTCAGCTTTTTCAGACGCTGCGACTGCCTGTCAAGAGCCGAGAGATATTCCGGAGCATTTTCCGATGTCAGACCCTCGCGTTTCAGAAGATCAACATAATTGACAATGGATGTCAGCGGGGTCTTGATATCATGCGAAACGTTAGTAATCAGCTCCGCTTTCATACGTTCACTCTTCATCCGCTCGGCAAGCGCACGGTCCAGTCCGTCGGAAATATTGTTGAGATCGGCGGCGTGACGGCGCAGAACAGGCAAAACAGAGGGAAGCATGACCTTATAGGAAACATTTCCCCGTGCAATTTCATGCCCGCCTTTCTCCAACTTTCTCAAATCCAAAACAAACTTGACGGCAAGTGCAGACAGAAGCAGTTTTTCAAGAATCCAGAAAACGGCGGAATAATCCTCCCGAAACGGATAAAGAAAAACGATTTCCGATAGAGCAATGAGAAGAAGAAGAATTGCAGTCCGGGGAAATAGACCGATTCTGCCAATTGCGGATCCGAGCGCGCGGACACCTCTCCAAAGAAGACGCAGCAAGCGAAGGATCAGTGAATTTTTCCACCACCCGGGTGTCTTGACTCGTGCGGCAAAGCTGTATAGAATCGGAAAAGCAAGAAGAAACCAGATAACGAGCAAGAAAGCAAGAAGCACCCCATCGGTCTCAAGAACGGAAAGCAGAAAAGCAATTCCGATAATGCTCAACAGCAAATCATAGGGAACGCGCGCCAGCGGTCCTATATGGATATCCGCCGTTCCCTTCCGATGCCCGGCACAGCAAAGCAAAAAGATAGAAACGCCAAGAAGCGTAAGAGCGGAAATAACCAGCAACGCGATCATCTGATAGGAATAGCGGACCAGGAGCTCCACAGCACCCAGTTCATAATAGGCACGGTCTATCTTTGTGCGCTCATTCACCACGGCGATCTCAACAATATATTCCCTGTTTACCAAATAACTGACACGAAAAACATAGGAGGATTTATCCGTATCCGGGTCAGTCAGCAGGTCACAAACGCTGTCCACAACGGTTGCGGTCTCTTTGAAAGATTCAACGTATGACACTCCGTCCGAATAACGGGAAAAAACTTTGCTTTCTGTCTCGACAGTCTCGCCGTAAACCCTCCTTGTACAAACAGGTCCGATCGCACTGCCGTCCATAGTGGAATTGAGCTCCTTGCCGTTTGAATCGCTCACACGCCAACGAAGGTTTGAATAATCGGGTGACAACGCTTGCGCAAGAGTATCCACTTGGATTTGCGACATGTAATTGCTGCTGTCAAGGGCCATTTGATAGTTTAAAACATCCCTTGCACCACTGAAGCAAACATCTTCATAGGTATCAGCAAGAAGCGAAATTCCATCATCAAAAAAAGCGCCGCTTTCCAAAAGTATCATGATGCCTATACCGGATAAAACGGTCATCAGAAGAGTAAGGACATGAAAAAACCACGCAAATGCTTTCGTCAAGGCCGAACCGCAGAATTTGTTCATTTTCCGTCCTCCATTTTATAGCCCTGCCCCCAAACAACCTTGATATAGCGTGGCTGCGCCGGGTTAATTTCCAGTTTTTCACGCAGATGCCGGATGTGCACGGTGACAGCGCTTTCCGCGCCGTCCGGACCGCCGCCCCAGACTCTTCTATAAATTTCTTTCAGCGGAAAAACCTTTCCGGGATTTGCAATCAGCAGCCTCAGAATTTCCGTTTCGAGCGGTGTCAGGGAAACCGGATCACCGTCAACCGTGACCTGTTTTGCCGCATCGTCGTAACGGATATTTCCAATGGAATAGAGATCCCCGCGCACAGCTCCCCCTCCGAGGGTCAGATAGCGCCTGAGCTGCGAACGAACTCTTGCAAGCAGTTCCGCCGGATTGAAAGGCTTTGAAACATAATCGTCAGCCCCCACATTTAACCCCAGAACCTTGTCGCTGTCTTCAGACTTCGCTGTCAGCAGAATGACCGGCACATTGGAGAATTCCCGGATGTGAGACATTGCTGCAATACCGTCCATCTCCGGCATCATGATATCCAGCAGGACAAGATGAATCTCCTCCCGAGCAACAGCGTCAACGGCTTCCCTTCCGTTGCTCGCAGTTATCACACGATATCCCTCACCACTGAGATAAATGCGCAGCGCCGATACAATATCCGGCTCATCGTCACAAACCAAAATGTTATACATAATCGCGCTCCTTCCGGTTTTCTGCTGACATTATATCAAAACTCTCCTTAAGAATCAATCACGAAATTCCATAAGAATTTATTAAGATTCCGCAAACTTGACAGTAGAGGCGCTTTTGGGTATAATAATAAAAAATGGAGGATATCATGGAATTAATCATTCGAGGGATCCGTCCCGAAGATAAAAAAACATTTCTTGAGATGAGCCGGGAATTTTATCGTTCTCCGGCAGTTTTGCACGACGTGCCCGAAAGTTTTCATGAAGAAGCCTTTTCGGAGCTGATGCGCTCAGACCGCTACCTCGACTGCCGCTTCTTTGAAGACGGCTCTGGGGAGGTCATTGGCTATGCACTGTTGATAAAAACCTTTTCCCGCGAGGCTGGTGGGGTTACCATATGGGTAGACGAGCTTTATGTACGTCCGTCATGGCAGGGCAAAGGGATCGCGCACCGCTTCTTTGCTTGGCTTGAAGAAAATATCCCGGCTGCCCGTTATCGCCTCGAAACCGAACCGGAAAATGAACGCGCCCGGGCGCTCTATAATCGCCTCGGATATACGGAACTCCCTTATCTTCAGATGCTCAAGGAAAGAAAAACAACTGTCCCCTCAAAAGAATCTTGACAGCTTTCTGAGAAAAAGCCTTTCCCTGTTTTCAGGGAAAGGCTTTTTCTTTGGTGAATATTATCGATTTTTTATCAGCAGGCGCCGTGTGCCAGCATCGCATCCGCGACCTTTTCAAATCCCGCGATATTGGCTCCGGCAACATAGTTGCCTTCCATGCCATAGCGCTTCGCCGCATCATCAATGTTGCGGAAGATGTTGACCATGATCGTTTTCAGCTTCGCATCCACTTCTTCAAATGTCCAGGAGAGACGCTCGCTGTTCTGAGACATCTCCAAGCCGGAGGTAGCAACACCGCCGGCATTTGCGGCCTTACCGGGGACAAAGAGAACGCCATGCTGCTGGAGATACTTTGTTGCCTCAATGCTTGTCGGCATATTCGCGCCCTCACAAACCGCTTTGACACCGTTTGCAACGAGTGCTTTGGCATCCTCGATCAGCAACTCATTCTGTGTTGCACAAGGCAGCGCGATATCACACGGAACAGACCAAACGCCCTTGCCGTCCGTATACTTTGCATTCGGACGATAAGCAAGGTATTCTTTGATTCTGCCGCGTTTGACTTCCTTGATCTCCTTGACGGCATCAAGATCAATTCCCGCAGGGTCATAGATCCAACCGGTAGAATCGGAAAGCGTGACAACCTTTGCTCCGAGCGCCGTTGCCTTTTCACAAGCATAAATAGCGACATTGCCGGCACCGGAAATTGAAACGGTCTTGCCCTCCATGCTGTCACCGTGTGTGCGAAGCAATTCCTCGGTCAGATAAAGCAGGCCGTATCCGGTTGCCTCCTTACGCGCAAGACTTCCGCCATAGGTAAGTCCCTTGCCGGTAAGAACTCCCTCAAAATCTCCCTTAATACGCTTGAATTCACCGAACATGTACCCAATCTCCCGAGCACCGGTACCGATATCCCCGGCAGGAACATCACGATTTGCACCGATATAACGGGATAACTCTGTCATAAAGCTCTGGCAGAAAGCCATAACCTCTCTATCACTCTTGCCCTTCGGATCAAAATCCGATCCGCCCTTTGCACCGCCCATCGGCAGTCCGGTCAGGGAGTTTTTGAACACCTGCTCGAAACCGAGGAACTTAATAACCGACAGATTCACAGACGGATGGAGACGAAGACCTCCCTTGTAGGGACCAATGGAATTGTTGAACTGAACACGGTATCCGGTGTTCACCCGCATCTGACCGTTATCATCCACCCACGGAACACGGAAGAGAATCTGACGATCCGGCTCAATCAGGCGCTCGAGAAGAGCTTCCTTTCTATAACGCTCCTCATTTTTGGAAATCACAGGCTCGAGAGATTCAAAAACCTCCCGCATTGCCTGAAGAAATTCCGGCTGATCCGCATATTTCTTTTCTGCGGAAGCCAGAACCTCGCTTGCATAGCTCATAGAAAACCTCCGAATGGAATTATGAATTTTGTTTTTTGAATACTGTCATTATAACGCAGGTAAACCACGGTGTCAAGGGAAAATCGGAACTTATCTGAAATGTCAATTCAAAAAACTTGCACGATCGACGGTGTTTTTATTTGGATTCCTGCTCGACTGCAGGAAGATGCTTGATAAAGCATCTGCGGCGCTTATGCTGATCCTTATCAAAGGCGTTCCATTGTGAGAGGATCTTCATATTCTGTTCAAGCTGCGGTCCGGTTTCCGCCCATTGTATACCGATGTCACGACACCCCTGCCACGCATGGCTGATCAGGACAGCATTGACACCGCGCCCCTGATAATCCGGGTGCACAGCGGTCAGAAACAGATCAATCGTGTCATTCTCGCGGAACGCTTTCAATACACCGATAAACCCGAAGGGAAAAAGCCTTCCGTCCGATTTCTTCAGGGCGCTGGCAACCGACGGAGCACATACGCCGAATGCGATAAGCTCACCGTCCTCATTCTCTACCGCACAAAAAAGCTTTGGATTTACAAGCGGAGCAAATTTTTTGGCATAGCGCGAAATCTGACGCTCGGTCAGTTCTACCGTCCCGTATAAGCCTGCATAGGCAATATTGACCAGGTGAAAGACCTTCTCAATATAATCCGGATATTGTGCCGTTGATGTGACCGACACTTTACGGAGTCGGTACCGTTTCAAAACAAGCTCGGACAACCGGTTTATTCTTCTCATGCGCTCTTCTTCCGGAACGCGAAGCAGATATTCAATCCAATCGACATCCTTGACATAACCCAGACGGGAGAGATGATCGATATAGTAAGGATAATTATAGTATGTAAAAAAGCAACTGCGGCGATCAAATCCCTCAACCAGCATCCCCTCACGGTCAAGGTCGGAAAAGCCAAGGGGTCCGTGAACTTCATTGCAGTTCATCTCAGTCGCATAATGCTCAACAGCAGCGAAAAGTGCCGCACTGACTTCCGGATCATCGATAAAATCGACGCAAGAAAAGCGCATCCTGTTTGTATGCCATTTTTCATTTGCGCGATGAGAAAGAATTGCCCCGATACGACCGACAATTTTCCCGTCCTGATAGGCAAGAAAACATTTGAAATCACAATACACAGCCGCCGGGTTCTTTCGAGGATCCCAGTCGGATATATCATCCGAAAGGAATCCGGGAACATATTGCGGTACGCCGCGATAAAGATGGTTTGGAAAATCGGCGAACTGTCGGCGCTCTTTCCTTGTCAGAACTTCTTTTATTGTCACCATAGAATTCTTTCCTCCGGGATGATTGTAGCTCATGACAGTTCATTCTATCACGGATTTCCCCATGCGTCAATCTTTTTATTAATAAAGAATGGATCTCCGGGGAGAGAAAGAAATTCATATAAACAGAACGACGAACAATCCGATAACAGATTGTTCGTCGCTCCGCGTCCGGAACAGCCGCTCACCTTTCCTCGCGGAAATAAGAGAGCCCGAGACTTGCAGGGGGTTGATTCTCGCGCTTTCTGCGAGCACTGGAAATAATCAAAACGATAATCGTAACCACATACGGCATCATTTTGAAAAGTTCCTGGGTGCTCCGGCTTAAACCCGGAATAAAAAGATAGACAATGTACATACCACCGAAAAGGATAGAACCGAGAATACTGAGATCCGGCTTCCAGACTGCAAAAATGACAAGCGCAATCGCAAGCCAGCCTCTGTCTCCGAAACCGTCGTTTGACCAAACGCCGGAGGTATAATCCATGACATAGTAAAGACCGCCCAGGCCTGCGATCGCACACCCGATACAGGTTGCAACATATTTATAGCGGTTCACATTAATTCCCGCAGCGTCAGCGGTGGCAGGGTTCTCACCGACGGCGCGGAGCGAAAGTCCGATCTTTGTGCGCCGGAGAACATAGGCGGAAATCAGGGCAATCACAATGGAAAGATAGGCAAGAAAACCGTAGGACAGAAAAATTCTCGTGAACCAACCGACATCGGAAGTAACCGTGATACTGGAGCTGAAAAATTTGCTTGTCCGAATGAGGGCGATAGAGGCGGTTTCACTGTTCGTCAAACGGGCAAGAGACCCTCCGAAAAAGTTTCCGAAACCGACGCCGAAGGTTGTCAGCGCAAGACCGGTAACGTTCTGGTTGGCGCGAAGAGTTACGGTAAGCAGACAGTAAAGAAGGCCCATAAGCACCGAACCGAGAAGAGAGGAAAGCATCGGAATTGCCACGGCAAGAAAAGGATTGAGCGGATTTCCCGGACCCACTGCGTTCTCATAAAGAAAGGAGCCAATGACGCCGCTGATACCCCCGACATACATGACACCGGGAATACCAAGGTTCAGATTTCCGGATTTTTCGGTAATAATCTCCCCGGTCGAACCGAAGAGCAGCGGAATTCCCTGAACAACCGCACGTTGAATGAAGGTAAGGATCATTCTTATTTCTCCTCCTTAACCTGATGACGGAAGATAAGCTTGTAATTGATGAAGAATTCACTTCCGATAATGAAAAAGAGAATGATTCCGGAAATAATATCGGCAAAGGCATGATTGAGACGGTAAACATCGGCAATCTCACTGGAGCCGCGATCCAGAAAAACAAGAAGAAAAGAAGTGAAAATCATATAGAGCGGATTGAACTTAGCAAGCCACGCAACCATAATAGCGGTAAAGCCTCTGCCATCCGCTGTAGAGGTGGTAATGGTATGATTGGTTCCGCCGACAAGAAGCAGACCGGCGATTCCGCATACAGCACCCGAAAGCAGCATGGTCCGAATAATAACTTTTTTCACGTTGATTCCGATATAGCGCGCCGTATTTTCACTCTCTCCGACAACGGAGATTTCATATCCGTGCTTGCTGTATTTCAGGTAAACATGCATGGCTACGCAGATCAGAAGCACAATGATAATATTCAGCAGATAATCGTTATCTCCGATGGAAGGCAACCATCCGACATGGCTTGTCTGATTGATAATTCCGATAGAACCGGATCCCTTCGGAACCTCCCATTTGACAACGAAAAAACTAATCAGCTGCATGGCGACATAGTTCATCATCAAAGTAAACAGAGTCTCATTGGTTCCCCACTTTGCCTTGCAGACAGCAGGAATAAGTGCCCAGACAGCACCGGCAAAGACCGCGCTGACCGTCATAATCAGATAAATGACACCGTTCGGCAGACCGGAATTTGCAAGAAGGATCATACAGGCAGCGCTCGCAAGTCCGCCGGCAAGAACCTGTCCCTCAGCCCCGGTATTCCAGAAACGCATCCGGAAAGCAGGAGTGACAGCAAGAGAAATACAGAGCAGCATCGCAATATTCTGAAGCATCTGCCAGATGCGGCGTGAAGTACCGAATGCTCCTTTGATCATCGTGCCGTAAAGCATGATAGGATTCTTGTGCGTGAGCAACATGGAAACAAGAGCAGCAACCACCAGCGCCGCGAGAATCGAAAGAAAACGGATCAGCCACGCCCGATACCACGGAAGCGAATCACGCTTTACAAGCCGCAAAAACGGCTCTTTATGTGTTTCATGCGTTTTCTGCACGTTTTTCCCCTCCTTCCGATGCGGCCGGAGCCTTACTCATTGTCATCAGCAGGCCAAGCTCCTCCTTACGGGCAGTCCGACCGTCGACGATACCGGTTATATGACCGGCGTTAATCACGAGAATTCTGTCGCAAAGCTCCAGCAGGACATCAAGATCTTCACCGACAAAAATGACGGCAACCCCATTTTCCTTCTGCTTATTCAGCAAATTGTAAATCAAATAAGAAGAGTTGATATCAAGCCCGCGCACTGGGTATGCCGCCATCAGAAGTGCGGGAGAGGATGCAATCTCACGGCCGACAAGAACCTTCTGAACATTGCCGCCAGAAAGCTTGCGGACCGGGGTCTGCGCACTCGGCGTAACGACCTCCAGACTGCGAATAATCTCATCCGCAAGATTCTTCGGTTTTGTCCGGTTAAGAAAAACGGATTTTCCCTTGCGGTAACTGCGGAGCATCATATTGTCAACAATATCCATATTTCCGACAAGTCCCATACCGAGCCTGTCCTCAGGGACGAAGGAGAGCCGGACACCCATGTCCCGGATTTCCATCGGCGAATGATCGCGTAGGTTGCAGATTTTTCCGCTTTTTGGATTCAGATAGTTAATCTCTCCGGAGTCAAGCCTTTGAAGTCCGGCAATCGCCTCCAGCAACTCTCTCTGTCCGCTTCCGGCGATGCCGGCAATTCCGAGGATCTCACCGGAGCGCGCCGTAAAGGAAACATCATCAAGAACGGTGATTCCTTCGCGGTTCTTGCAACTGATATGCGAAACGGTAAGACGGTCACAGGAGTTTTTCGGCTCGGTACGCTCGATATTCAGCGAAACCTTCTTCCCTACCATCAACTCGGTCAGCTCCGCCTCGCTTGTGTTCTTTGTATCAACAGTTGTAATGTGCTTTCCCTTCCGAAGGACAGCAACACGATCCGATACCGAAAGAACCTCATGCATTTTGTGCGTAATGATAATAATGGATTTTCCATCCTCCTTCATGCGCCGGAGAACAGAAAAGAGCTTTTCGGTTTCCTGCGGTGTAAGGACGGCTGTGGGTTCGTCCAGAATCAGAATATCCGCGCCGCGGTAAAGAACCTTGACAATTTCAACGGTCTGCTTTTCGGAAACCGACATATCATAGATTTTTTTGCGCGGATCAATCTGGAATCCGTAGCGGGCGGATATTTCCAGAACGCGACGCTCAATATCACGGATCCGGTATCGGCCGGGCTCTTTGATTCCGAGCGTGATATTCTGTGCGGCGGAAAAAACATCAATCAGCTTAAAATGCTGATGAATCATTCCGATGCTGAGAGCAAACGCATCCTTCGGGGAGCGGATAACAACCTCTTCTCCGTCAACGAAAATCTTCCCCTCGTCCGGATAATAAATACCGGCAATCATATTCATAAGCGTCGTTTTACCGCTTCCGTTTTCGCCGAGAACGGCAAGAATTTCACCGCGGAGAACGGTAAGGTCGACGCTGTCGTTTGCAAGAACACTGCCGAAGCGTTTTGTAACGCCCTTCAACTCAATTGCTGTCTCTTGTGCCACTGGGAAACCTCCGAATAAGTGAGTGAAAGAGAAAATATCCGGAAGAAGAAATCTCCCGGAAAAGCAGGAAGCGCCGGGGGAGAAAAACTCCCCCGGCAGGACTCCGTCCAATCAGAACGCGGTGTTCAAAAGGGTGATGCCGTCGATTTTAATATCGAAATAAGGAGCAGAGCGCTTAACGGACTCATCAAAATAACCGTTTGTTACAACCTTGGTATCGGGAGTATATGCCTCATCGGTATCGACATCGGCCATGTGATCAGCGGAAAGCGGCTGACCGTTTACGGTAAAGGTGGAAAGATCGAAAACATGGAGAGAACCGTCAAGGAACTTTGCTTTTGCAGCCTCAATGGCTTCCTTAGTGCCCTTGGCCGCAACCTTTTCATTGATCTCGGAGAGAACAACCGCGCCCTCCTTGATACCGCCGCACCAGTCAGCGGGGATTGCAGTACCGTCCATCGCCGCCTTGATTACCATCTCCATATAAGGAGCCCAGTTGATAGCGGAAGAAATGATGAAGGTGTTCGGGCAGGCAGCAACGGTGGAACCGTTGTAGGAAACATTCGGGATACCGTTGGTCTCACAAGCGGTCGGAGCGCCCATGGAGTCAGCATGCTGAGAAATGAGCTTGCAACCGTTTGCAATCAAAGTGTTTGCTGCTTCCTTCTCTGCAGCCTCATCATACCAGCTGGAGGTAAAGGAAACTTCCATGGTCACAGTCGGGCAAACGCTTCTCGCGCCGAGGAAGAAAGCGGTGTAACCGGAAATAACCTCTGCATAGGTATAGGCACCGACATAGCCGATCTTTGCCTCATCCTTCGAGAACTTACCGGCATCAATCATCTCATTGAGCTTCATGCCTGCGGCAATACCGGCAAGATAACGACCCTCATAAATAGAAGCGAATGCGTTGTGGTAGTTGGAAAGACCCTCTGTGTGCGCACGGGTACCGGTTGCATGGCAGAACTGAACGTTCGGGAATTTCTTTGCCGCCTGAATCATATACGGTTCATGACCGAAGGAGTCTGCAAAAACAAGAGAGCACCCCGAGTCAACAAGGTCAGCGGCAGCATCATAGCACTCCTGACCCTCTTTGATGTTTGTCTTCAGGATAACCTGATCATCACTGAGGCCGAGGTTCTTCTGCGCAGTTTTTACAGCATTGATGAAGTTAAGGTCATAGGTAGAGTTTTCGTCATGCAGGAAAATGAAACCGACCTTGAACGACGTGTCGGATCCGCAGGATCCAAGCAGGGCGGCGCAGCCGAGCATCATGACCGCGGCAAGAAGGAACGCAAAAAGCTTCTTCATTTTGTTTCTCCTATTATAATGAAAATAAAATAATGTATGTGAAAGCCCGAAGGCGATTCACCAAAAGAAAAAACAGACTCCAAAAAAGCCTGTTTCCAACACAAATGCGAAAAGCACAAGAAAACCGCGGATAAACAGCGGTAGGTGTGCCGATACCAATAGTCGCAACTGCGGTGTGCGGTAGAAACATTCGGACCATTACTTCGAATCTATATTGGAAACGCGATATTCAATTAACGCAATTATTATAGCATGGAAAAATGGAAATTTGCAAGTAGCAAAAAGTCACAATATGTCGGTTTTGTGAAGGTCGGTTTTGACGATGTTCACAAAACCGTCTTATTCGCAAAAGGTCAGCGCCCCATCCTCGGACATGGAAGCAATGCGTGCCAGGCTTTCTACCCGTATCCCGCGTGAGCGGATCAGGGCACCGCCGGACTGGTAAGCCTTCTCAATAATCACACCGCAACCGACGACCGAAGCACCCGCCTGTTCGCAGAGAGAAAGGAGGGCGTTCAGGGCATTCCCTTCCGCTAAGAAGTCATCAAGAATCAGTACCCGGTCATTCGGAGTAAGATAGCGGGAAGAAACGGAAAGCTCATAAACCTTCCCCTTAGTATAGGAGCGGCAGGCAGCACGGTAACGGGAATCCCCGCCCGCGTTCGAGCCGACTGTCTTTTTTGCAAACAGCACCTCACAGCGGAAATGTTCTGCGGCAAGGCAGGCAACCGCGATTCCGGATGCTTCGACCGTTAAGATTTTGTTTACACCGCTGTCGGAAAAACGGCGGAAGAACTCCTTCCCCGCTTCCTGAAGAAGGGGGACATCGATCTGGTGATTCAAAAAACAGTCAACCTTCAACACATCCCCGGGAAGTACCTCACCGCATGCGCGGATTTTATCCTCAATCAGCTTCATGTCCACCTCACTGCGTCAGATCCTGTCGGAATATTCAACATGATAGCATACCGCAATCCGAAAAGCAAGAGGGAAAGCAGATTTTGACAAGTGAATCCGGGAGACAAGCAAGCGGCACCGACCATAGTTATACATGAAGTGCTGTATTGAGAGCCGCCTCTATCATCTGCGTAAAGGTGCTTTGCCGTTCCTCCGCCGTTGTCGCACAGCCGGTAAACACCTCATCGGAAACGGTCAGGATTCCGAGGGCACGCTTCTTCGCCCTTGCCGCAGTGAGGTAGAGCGCGGCACACTCCATCTCGACGCACATGACGCCGAGAGCAGCAAACCGCGATGATTGGTCAGGGTCGTCGCTGTAAAAGGTATCGCTGGAGAGCACATTACCTACGTGCACGACGGCACCGAGCTTCTCCGCCTCCTCCTTTGCCGCACAAAGAAGTCCGAAATCCGCAATGGGTGCGACCGAGCCGGGAACCCGGTACTGAGCGGCAAACGATGAGTTTGTCGATGCTGCCTGGGCAAGCACAATGTCCCGGATCCGGACATCCGGCTGAAAGGAACCGGCAGAGCCTACACGGAAAATCGCTTCAACGCCGAAAATATGATAGAGTTCCCAACTGTAAATTCCAATCGACGGCATTCCCATGCCGCTTGCCATAACCGATACGGGCGTTCCCTTCCACTTTCCTGTATAGCCATGAACACCGCGAACATCGTTGACCAGACGTGCATCCTCCAAAAAGGTCTTTGCAATAAACTCCGAACGCAGAGGGTCCCCGGGCATCAGGACAACAGGGGCAAAATCTCCGGGCTTAGCGTTGATATGGGGAGTGGGATATTCGGGCATAGCATTACCGCCTTTCCGTTTGTTTTAGGTGTTATCATTTTAACAACTTTCCAGCTTTTTGTCAAGGCAGGCAAGAATTCCTGCAGAACATTCCGGAAAGCACCCAAAAAAAATTTGTTCAAAGGAATTATTCTCTCATTTTATCAAAAAATCATCGGTTTCTTACAAAAAATCCATTCTTCTCTTGCGTTGTCATGGACATTGTGATATATTGGATATGTTCTATTGGATATTACACAGGCAGCCAAAAAGCTGCCGGGAAAGGAATCAGCATGAATATCGTTGTGTGTATCAAGCAGGTCCCGGACACGAACAAAGTCGAAGTCGACCCTGTTACCGGTGTACTCAAACGCAACGGCGTCGACTCCAAGATGAACCCCTATGACCTGTATGCGATCGAATGCGCCATGCGTCTCAAGGAGGCGACGGACGGGAAAGTCACGGTGCTTTCCATGGGTCCGCCTCAGGCTGAAGCGGTCATCCGTGAAGCATACTCTCTCGGAGCGGATGACGGAATACTGCTCACCGACCGTGCCTTTGCCGGTGCAGACGTACTGGCAACCAGCAGAGCCCTCTCCGAAGGCATCCGCCTTGCGGGAGAATTTGATCTTGTCCTCTGCGGGAAGCAGAGTACGGATGGCGACACCGCACAGGTTGGGCCGGAGATATCCGAATGGCTTTCCCTTCCGTCCGTTACCAATGTCACGGAAATTATTTCCCACGATTCAGAAACCATTACCGTTCGCCGCGAACTCCCAACCGCGTCTGAGACCCTTCGCCTCCGCTTCCCCTGCCTGCTTTCCGTCGATAAGGATATTTTTATCCCGCGTCTCCCCTCTTACCTGAAAAAAAAGGCTACAAAGGATCGTCCGGTACGTTATGTCTCCCTGAAGGATCTTCCGGACGCGGACCCCTCACACTACGGTCTGAACGGATCACCGACGCAGGTACAGCGCATTTTTCCCCCGGCTGTCAACGACAGCAGAGAAACCTGGACCGGTAGCGAGGAGAAAACAGCAAAGCAGCTCGCGGATAAGCTCAAAGAGCTGAAATTCATTTAAGGGAGGGAGAAATAATGCCGAGACTTGAATTTCATCCGGAAAAGATTCCGGATATGCAGGCGTTTCTGAAGCTTTGCCCCTTCGGCGCACTGAGCGAAAAGGACGGCAAAGTAGAGGCCAGCGCAGCTTGCAAAATGTGCCGACTCTGTGTAAAAAAAGGGCCGGAAGGTGCCGCGCTCTATATTGAAGACGAAAAAAAACCAACAATTGATAAAAGTGCATGGAACGGTGTGGCCGTATATGTCGATCATGAAGGTGAAACCATACACCCGGTAACCTTCGAACTGATCGGAAAGGCGCGAGAACTTGCTAAAAAGTCGGGGCAGCCGGTCCGCGCTGTTTTCATCGGTCATGGGGTTGGGGAAAGCGCAAAAGAGCTTCTCCATTACGGAATCGACGAGGTCTTGGTTTACGATGATCCGGCGCTGCGCGATTACATACCCGAGCTTTATACCGCCGTTATGGAGGATTGCGTCAAAAAAACAAAGCCCTGTGCAATTCTTGTAGGCGCCACGACCACAGGAAGAGAGCTTGCGCCGCGTATTGCGGCACGCTTCCGGACCGGCCTGACGGCGGACTGCACGATCCTTGACATGACGGAGGAGGGGGATCTCATTCAGATCCGACCTGCGTTCGGCGGCAACATTATGGCACAGATTGTCACGCCGAACCATCGCCCCCAAATGGCAACAGTCCGCTATAAAGTTATGAATGCCCCTGAGCGTGCGGAGGAGGAAACCGGCAGAATCGTTCCCTGCCCGATTGACCCCGCGCTTCTCCGGACGACCACAGAGATTCTTTCCATCTCCCCCAAGGAAAAAGTCCGCACAATCGAAAGTGCTGACGTCATTGTTGCGGTAGGCAGAGGTCTGAAATCCAAAGACGACCTTGACAGCATCCGTCATCTTGCCTCTCTTCTCGGTGCAGAGATCGCCTGCACAAGGCCCCTTGTTGAAGCCGGATGGCTGGACGCCAAACATCAGATCGGTCTCTCCGGCAGAACCGTACGTCCAAAACTGATTCTCTGCTTCGGCATTTCGGGTGCTGTGCAATTTGCCGCCGGAATGAACAACTCCGATGTGATCTTTGCGGTGAACCGGGACGAGAAAGCCCCGATCTTCAAGGTCGCAAACTACGGAATCGTCGGAGATCTCTACGAAATCGTTCCGCGGCTTATCCGGCAGATTGAGGAGGAGAGATAAAATGTTTGAAAGAACCTATTATGACGCCATTTCCCGCATGATCGGCGATCCGGAGCGTGTCCTCTACGGCACGGACATCAAGGAAGAATATTCCCATGACGAGCTCGGCGGAACACACAGCGAGCCGGACCTGGTCGTTCGCGTTCTCTCCGCGGAAGAAATCAGCGCTGTCTGCAAATACGCAAACGACCGCCGGATTCCCGTAACGGTCCGCGGCAGCGGGACCGGTCTTGTCGGCTCCTGCGTCCCCGTCGCGCACGGGATTATCCTTGATACAACCCTGATGAACCATATTCTGGAGCTTGACGAAGAGAATCTGACCGTAACTGTCGAGCCCGGCGTTCTTTTGATGGAGCTTTCCAAATATGTTGAAGAGCACAATCTGTTCTATCCCCCGGATCCGGGAGAAAAATCCGCAACGATCGGAGGAAACATCAGCACAAACGCGGGCGGCATGCGCGCTGTAAAATACGGCGTCACACGAGACTACGTCAGAGAACTGGAGGTTGTCCTTATGGACGGCCGTATTCTCCGATTTGGCGGAAAAATCGTGAAGAACAGCTCGGGCTACGATCTGAAGGACCTGATTATCGGCAGCGAAGGAACACTTGCAGTCATTACCAAAGCGATCCTGAAGCTTCTCCCGCTCCCCCAAAAAACAGTCAGCCTTCTGATTCCCTTCCCGGATATTACCGCAGCAATCAAGACGGTTCCCGCAATAATCAAGGCAAGATGCATTCCGACCGCAATCGAATTCATGCAGCGCGAGGTCATTCTTGACGCCGAAAGCTATCTCGGCAGTAAATTTCCGGATTCCTCCGCTGACGCCTATCTGCTTCTCAAATTTGACGGTGCAGATTCCCGAGAAATTGAAGGATATTACGAAAGCGCCGCACAGATCTGCCTGGAGCATGGCGCAAAGGACATCTTCATTTCTGATACCGCGGAGCGCGATGAAACCATTTGGAAGGCGCGCGGTGCCTTTCTTGAGGCAATCAAAAGTTCGACAACAGACATGGACGAGGTTGATGTTGTTGTTCCGCGCAGCAGCGTAGCGGAAATGGTGGAGTTCTCCCACCGCCTACAGGAGAAGGTGGGGGCGCGCATCAAATGCTTCGGACACGCAGGTGACGGAAATCTTCATATCTATGTGCTGAAGGACGACCTTGGAGACGGAGAATGGACGGAGAAGCTCGGCGCTGCTATGGATGAAATGTACGCGAAAGCCAAATCCCTCTCGGGTGAGGTTTCCGGTGAGCATGGCATCGGTTTTGCCAAGAAACCGTATCTGGCCCGTTCCCTTGCCTCGGAAAATCTTGAGCTGATGCGCGGCATCAAAGCGGTTTTCGATCCGAATAATCTTCTGAATCCCGGCAAAATTTTCTGACGGGAATATAAGGCAGAAAGCCCCGGAAAGATCACTCCTTTCCGGGGCCTTCTGTCTTTTCTCGTTTTTCCCTTCTCAACTTCTTCCACGGTCAATGGAAGGGTTAAAAGCATAGAAATTTTTACAGTCCAAGCGATCCTGTGCGATTCGCATGGCATCACCGAAGCGTTGAAAATGAACAATCTCCCGCTCACGAAGGAATCGGATCGGATCCTTCACATCCGGATCGTCGACAAGCCGAAGTATATTATCGTAGGTTACGCGCGCCTTCTGCTCTGCTGCGAGATCCTCGGTAATATCGGCAAGCACGTCTCCCTTAACACCGATGGCCGATGCACTGAAGGGCGTCCCGCTGGCTGCCTGCGGATATACGCTGGTCGTATGATCCACAAAATAGGTGTCAAATCCGGAACGCTTGATTTCCGCGGGAGTGAGGTTCCGTGTCAGCTGATAGACAATTGCGCTGACCATTTCAATATGTCCCAGTTCCTCTACGCCGATATCGGTCAGCAAACCGATAATCTCATTATAGGGCATTGAATAGCGCTGCTGCAAATATCTGAGAGAGGCACCAAGCTCCCCGTCCGGTCCTCCCACCTGAGAAATAATGATTTTCGCCAGCGCCGGATTCGGATTTTTGATTTTTACCGGATACTGCAGTTTTTTTTCATATAAAAACATTCAGTTCGCCTCACTTTCCCACGGCCACGGGCCGTCGATCCAATCCCATCTCTCGCCGTTGGAAGTAAATTGGGAGAGCGGTCCGTATTTTGCTTCGTACTCCTCGGACAGGCGCTCTGTCTCTTCCTGCATTTGCCTATAATAGGCAAGTGCTTCTTCATCTGTCGGATAAGCATCGAGATACAGCACCGTTTCCCAGAGCGCAAACTGCGCTTCCTGCATGGTATTTCTGGCTTTCATCTGCTCAGCATTCATCAAGCCATACCCCCTTTCCAAGGGAGATCAAGTGCGCGGAAAAGCGTCCCTCGGTAGAAGGCCTCCGGCGGGGGATAAAGCCCGGTAAAGCTCTGCTTCGGAGAATATACCGCGGCAAGGGATGGATTTCCTCCGCAGCCTTCCGGCACAACGGAGCAATTGTCAGCTACCGGCGCTCCGCTGCAGTCATACCGCATTCTGGCCGGTTCAGCGTTTGCTTTTACGGATTGCTGCTGCATGTATTGCCGGCGCATTCCGTTCTGCTGCATTCCTCGCTGACGGGGCGTGCGGTAATCTTCATTCGAATATCTGATCATATTTTCTCCTTTTTGTGATGAGTGATCTTGCCTATTTTCATCTTATGCCTTCAAAGCACGATCTGTCATACATAAAAATTGAAAACCGGTTAACAATAGTGGTACAATCTCTTTCTTGAGGAGTCAAAATGAAAAAGTTCAGAATTCTTGCATTGTTCTGTGCAGCGCTTACCTTATTTGCGGTACCTGTCAGCGCTGCAACGCTCTCTCCGGCGATTGCGGAACTGGCTGCTGAGGAAATCTCCGTTAAAGCCGGACTTTACCGCTGCGATGTTGTGTTCTCCGAGGAGGATTTCTACCAGCAAACCGGCGTGAATCGCTTCCCCTCCCTGACCTTCACGAGCGTTCCGCCGGCCGAGGACGGCGTTCTGACAGTCGCCGACACCGTAATTCAAAGCGGAATGACTGTCAGCCGCGAGCTGCTTTCCAAACTTCGCTTTACAGCTGCCTCTGACCAGGTGGATTCCACAAGCTTCACCTACACTCTACCGGAGCGTTACGGCGCATCTGAGCTAACCTGCAAAATTGTATTTCTTGAGGAAATCAACGATGCACCGACCGTCGCACTTCCGACCTCAGCGGAAACGCTGACTACCTACCGGAATGTGACTCTTCACTCCTGCTTGACCGCATCCGACCCCGAGGGAGATGAGCTTACCTTCCGCGTGATTCGTGCACCGAAGCACGGCACGCTTGAGCTTCCCCCGAACGGAAACGGAACCTTCACGTATGTGCCGGACAAGAATTATACCGGCAAGGACAGTTTTATCTTTACGGTGCGGGATGAATACGGCAACTACAGCAAAAACTGCACCGTTACGCTCCGTACTACAAAAAACAAAACGGGCATGACCTTCGAGGATATGTCCGATTCTGCGGCATACAATGCCGCTATCACCTGTGCCTCGCTCGGCTTGATGAGCCCGACCCGCGTCGGAGAGAAAAATTATTTTGAGCCAAACGGAACCGTCACGAGAATTGAGCTGCTTGCGTCGCTGATGGATGCAGCCGGTGTCAAGCTGACAGAGGCCAAGACGGAAATCTTTGCGGACAGCGCAGTGATTCCCGAAAAATATCAGCCCTATGCAGCCACGGCCGTCAAGCTCGGATATATTCAAGGATATGCAGAAAACGGAATGATCTTTTTCCGTCCCGAGCAAGCAGTCACGCGCGCAGAAGCTGCCATGATAGCATCCAATATTCTCGGCGGCCAGAATATCGCGATTCAGACCTTTGCGGATTCCGAGGCCGTTCCCTCCTGGGCTGAAAACGCCGTCCGCTTTGCTGTTGCCAATCGCCTTCTTCTCCCCGTTTCCGGCGATATCCTGCCGGAAAGCGCAATGACCCGTGCCGACAGTGCTGTTATGCTTGCGGCTGCGCATGCCTTCTCTGATTAACCGAAACCTTCTTATTATGCCCCGTCCGGCAGTCCTGCCGGGCGGGGCGTATCCGTATCGGAACGCGCTCGTTTAGAAAGAACGCCCTTCCCTCAGATTCCGGCAAAAGAACAGCGGATTACCCGGTTTTTTGGTTCATGTACTTGAAAAAGCCGAAATCCCGTGGTAAAATGTTTCGTTGTATCATATTGAAAGGAAGACGTTATATGCAGGCTGTTAAAAATTCATTGGCACAAACGCTTTTTTCCCTCATAACCGGGAAATTCGGAAAGGAGCCTCCTCCGCCCGAACAGCTTGCGGCCATGCTCGAATATCCGCCTGATAACAACATGGGGCATCTCGCATTTCCGTGCTTCAAGCTCTCCCGTGAGCTCCGTATGGCCCCCCCCGCCATTGCGTCGGCCCTTGCCGACGGCTTCCGGAATGAATATGTAAGTGAAGTCAGCGTTGCCGGCGGCTATCTCAATTTCCGTCTGTGCAAGCAAGCTTTTATAAACCATGTGGCTCAGGAAATCTCCGAAAAAGGCGACCGGTATGGCTCTCCGATGAACGGTGACGGGAAAACTGTTGTCCTTGACTATTCGTCCCCGAATGTAGCTAAGCCCTTCCATATCGGGCATCTCGGAACTACTGTTATCGGACACTCACTCAGGCTTCTTCACGAATTTGCGGGTTATCAATGTGTCGGCATCAACCATCTCGGCGACTGGGGTACCCAGTTCGGCAAGATGATTATTGCCTTCCGCAAATGGGCTGATAAGCCGGTTGACGAATGTACAGTTGACGACCTTGTCGCCCTCTATGTCCGTTTTCATGCAGAGGCCGAAAAGGACTCCTCTCTCGAAGACGAGGCCCGCGCCGAGTTCACAAAGCTGGAGCATCATGACCCGGACGACATTCGACTCTGGAAGAAATTCATTGAAATCAGTCTGAAGGAATATAAGGTTACTTATAAACAGCTCGGCATTGAATTTGATTCCTATAACGGTGAAAGCTTTTATTCCGACAAAATGCCTGCCGTCATTGAGAAGATCCGGCAAGCCGGTCTTTTGGAAATTGACGACGGCGCGTCGGTTGTCCGTCTCGATCAATACGGAATGCCTCCCTGTCTCATTCTGAAGCGCGACGGTTCCTCTCTTTATCCTGCGCGCGATATTGCGGCTGCACTTTACCGGAAGGAAACCTATCACTTTTCCAAATGCATCTATGTCACTTCCGCCGGGCAGTCCCTTCATTTTGCACAATGGTTCAAGGTTCTCTCACTCATGGGGTATCCGTGGGCGGATAGCGAGCTGATTCATGTCCCCTACGGCACTGTCTCGATCGGCGGCGAAAAGCTCGCAACCCGCACCGGTAATGTGATTCTGCTCCGGGATATTTTCGACACCGCCATTGAAAAGGTCAAAGGCATCATGGCTGTGAAAAGTCCCGATCTTCCACACAGAGATGAAGTGGCTGAGGCCGTCGGAGTCGGTGCTGTCGTTTTTCACTACCTTCTCAACAACCGGATGCGCGATATCAACTTCAACATGGAGGAAGCACTCTCCTTTGAAGGGAATACCGGTCCTTATGCACAATATACCTATGCTCGCTGCTGTTCTATCCTGGAAAAAGCCGCAACCGTCCCCGATTCCCCATCCTTTTCCGACTGTGGCGAGCCCGAGCTTGCACTTGCTCTTGTTCTATCCCAATTTTCCGAACGGGTCAACAGCGCACTTGCCGAATATGAACCGAGCTACATTACCCGCTATATTCTCGAGCTTTGTACAGCATTTAACCGTTTTTATCACGAATGCCAGATTCTCGGCTGTGACGCTTCACTCCGCGGTGCACGGCTGAATCTTGTGGCAGACACACGCAGCGTTCTGGGTACTGCCCTGCATCTGATCTGCCTGAAAACACCGAATAAAATTTGAGAGGTAACAAAAATGTCCGGACACAGCAAATGGAAAAATATCATGCATAAAAAAGAGAAGACCGACGCGCAGCGCGCAAAGATCTTCACAAAAATCGGAAAAGAAATGTCCATCGCAATCCGCGAGGGCGGCGCTGACCCGAATTCAAACGGGAAGCTCCGTGAGTTAATCGCAAAGGCTAAGGCAAACAATGTTCCGAACGATAATATCGACCGTATCCTGAAAAAGTTCTCCGGGGATAACAGTATTGTCTATGATGAAATCACCTATGAAGGCTACGGTCCCGGCGGAGTTGCTATTATTGTCACGACCGCAACAGATAACAAGAACCGTACCGGTCCGGAGGTGCGCCATTATTTTGACAAGTACGGCGGAAATCTCGGTACCACCGGCTGCGTCTCCTATCTCTTCTCCGACAAGGGCGTGATCTTGATCACGGAAGAGGATGCCGGGGACGAAGACAAACTGATGGAAACCGCGCTTGAATCCGGCGCTTCCGACTTCGAGTATCAGGACGGCGTCTTCCAGATTACAACCGAATACGGCGATCTCTATACGGTTCGTGACGCTCTTGAAGCTGCCGGCTACAAAATTTCCTCGGCAGAGCATGACAAAATTCCCTCCATGTATGTTACTCTTGCGGATGAGGAACAGATCAAGAACATGTCTACCCTGCTTGAAATGCTCGAGGATAATGACGACGTGCAGGATGTCTATCACAACTGGGAAAACTGTGATGACTGATTTTCTGCTGTTTTCTGAAAAATCAGAAAACGCAGAAAGGACGGCAGAAGCCAATTGGCTTCTGCCGTCCTTTGGTTTTATTCAATTATTTCTGATATCTTTTTTTCAATCCGATTCCGGCAATTGCAAACAGACTGACCAATCCGGCGATTGCAAAATAAACTGCAAAACTTCCTGTTTCCGGAGTTGTCTCCCCTCCGGGTGCTGTTGTTTCGGGTACCGGCTCGCCCGTCTCCGATTCCGATGTTTGCGCGGACGGTGTAGTTACCGGTGCTGTATCCCCGGCATGCTTGATCTCGGTATTGTTTCCTACATTTTGAAGTACCGGAGAAAGATTCCCCATTTTCCAGACGCTGTTGAAGTCAAAGCCGGCAAAGTTTGTCTGCAGCTTGGCATCTTCATAACTGATCTTTCGGGAGGCATCATCCGCCTGATAATTGTCCGCATTCATGGATCCGTAAGGGTCAAGGAGTACAGAATAGCAGCTCGTTCCGCTGTAGCTGTATGCATATCCGGAGATTCCGCCTATGCGGACAGGCTCACTGACATTCGGCTGGCTTACCTCACCGAGATTCAGACACCCGGACAGTTCCGAGCGGACCTGGTAGCCGACCATACCGCCGCTGGTTGTGCCGCTCGCGTCGGTGTTCGTTGCAGAGATCTTACCGCTATTGAAGCAATTCTTCAGATAAATTTTATAGGTCCCGGTTGTGTCCTGTCCTCTCAAATAACCGATCATTCCCGCACCGTACCGCAAGCCGCTGATCTCTCCGTAATTGGCACATTCCTCGACAAAGGAATCACTCATGGAGGAATTGTGCAAATTCATATAGCCTCCGATACCGCCGGCATAATACCCGCCCTGAACCTTCGCGTTGTTCAGGCATCCCTTAAGGAGCAGAGAAATGGCAACATCCTTATCGGCGATTCTGCCGACAATTCCGCCGATACCACCGGCATCAGTCGCTTTTTCCGAAGCGATAATTTCCCCGTTATTCACGCAATAGGTTATCTCAGTAGGTGTTTCACAGTAGAATTTTCCGATAATTCCGCCTGCCGTGACGGCAATCCCCGCCTCTGTGTCCGTACAATCGACCGCGCCGTTGTTTGTACAGCCGGTAATGATTACCGAATGATCGGCGGAGCCGGACGACTGCAGATGACCGATAATACCGCCGCAGGCAACAGCCGTTCCCGTGACTTTACCGGTATTGATGCAATTTCTGACGGTGAAATCATCATAATCCACGAAAGCATAGCCGATAACTCCGCCGACATTACAGGATCCGGTTACGGCAACCTCACTCAGGAGGTTTTCAAAAACGCACTTCTGTGTCGCAAAGCCGATGATTCCCCCGGTTGCAACGCCGGAGTTCATCCCGATGGAGGTATCCAGATTCTTTACGGTACCCGAAACAAGCAGATTGCGAATCTCGGCATTTTTTACTGATCCGAAAAGTCCGATGATTCCTGTTCCCTCGACGGTTATTCCGGAAATTCTATAGAAGGACCCATCGAAAACTCCCGTAAAAGGGATCGCCTCCGTACCGATCGGAGTAAGAGCAATTGAACTAAGGTCAATGTCTGCCGTCAAACGGTATTTGCCATTCCACTTTGCAGAGTCCTTCATAAGGGCTTCAAACTCCGCTGCAGTGCCGATAGCTGTATACCCATCTGAAGAAGCAAAAACAGCAACCACGGGGATACAGAGAAGCGTTATAATCGCGCAAAGCAACAAAGCAATGAGTTTTTTCATGATTTCAGTCCTTTCCTTTCTGTATGGCAGATCGATCTGCCTATATCCGAATTATTTCATATGCACTCAAAAAAGTAAATGTACACTCCGATATTCTTGTCAATTTTGATACTGAAACTGCATTCGGGAAAATAAAAAGTGCCCCCTCGTCAAAACAAGGGGAACACTGTTCAGGAAAAACCTTCTCGTTTTTTCAATCTACGATATTCCGAAGGGGAGCATCCGGTCACTTTTTTGAAGGATTTTGAGAAATGATAAACACTCTCAAACCCCACATCGGAAGCAATTCCGGAAATACTTGT
Source organism: Eubacteriales bacterium (assembly GCA_034178705.1). Lineage (GTDB taxonomy): Bacteria > Bacillota > Clostridia > Oscillospirales > CAG-272 > RUG12395. The sequence continues at coordinate 65,656 of JAXFQY010000048.1, forward strand.
AAAATCACTGGCCAAAAGATCTTTTGCTTTTTCTATCCGGATCATACGCAGATAGCGCATAGGCGAATCGTTATACACACTGAAAAATAATTTCCTGAAGTAAACAGAACTGATTCCCGAAATCGCCGCAAGCCTGTCGATTGAAATGGAAGTATCATAATAATTCTCTTCTAGATAACGAATACTCGGCTCGATCAGACGGTATTTTTCCGAGGAATGATAGGCACACAGCTCCCGCTCTCTGAGTTTCGCCAAAATCTGATAAAGCCCTGCAAGGCAGTTCAACTCATATGCAGGCTTTTTGAAAGTCCAAACACGCTCAAGCTGGGATATCAAATTAGAAAAATTCAGAGTGTACTTGGAGGAATAAACGGAAATCTCCGGAACCTCAGCATAATCCGCTTCGAATTCGATCATGAAGCACTCTCCAAGCTCTTCAACATGGCAGGCGTAGGTGCTTCCCTTCGGCAGGAGAACAACATGCTCCTTATCCGACACAAAGCTTTTCCCGCACGATTCATAAACCGTACGCCCGACAAGCTTAAGCGAGATTGCCCAGCAATCCCTGTTTTCCCGAAAAATCGTTTTGGTTATATTATGGTTGATGCGATTGACAGCAACAATATGCGTAACAACAAGGTCGGAAAGTAAAATACGCGGCATTCTATAACCTCCCCAAGCGGAAAAGACAATCTGTATTATTTTTAACACAAACCTAGTTCCCTGTCAAGTTTTTGCCTTTATTTTCATATCAGAAATGACAAAAGTATCAACAGATACATTTACAAGAAATCAGGCGGATGATAGAATGAATTCAAACTGCGTCAGGAGGATCCTGTTGGAATGAGAAGAATCAAAATCGGTCAGATCGGAATCGGGCACAATCACGGTGCCGCGAAAGCCGCTGATCTTCGGAGAATGAGTGAGCTTTACGAGTTTGTGGGAATTGTTGCACCGGAATGCGACAAAGAATTTTATAAAAGAAAAGAACTGAAGGAATACACAGGCGTTCCTTTTTTATCAGAAGAAGAGTTGTTCGCCATACCGGATCTTGATGCGGTTCTGATTGAGACCTCGGTTCCGAATCTTGTCCCCACTGCTCAACGGGCAATTGACCGTGGACTGCACATCCATTTGGATAAACCCGCCTGCGAGGATAGTGATGCTTTTGAAAAGCTGCTCAAGGACGCGCAGCAGAAAAAGCTTGCCGTTCAGATGGGCTATATGTACCGCTACAATCCGGCAGTTATAAAACTGAAAGAGGATATTCGATCCGGTAAACTGGGCGAAATCTATGCCGTGGAGGCGCAGAT
>JAXFQY010000047.1:0-2510 GCA_034178705.1 Eubacteriales bacterium
CCCGTTATATATGTAACGAAGATGCCGCCCACGAAGGGCGGCAACTGTTTTTTAGTATTGCGACGCCATAGCCCAGTATCTCGTCGCAGCACACTTCCTCATAAAATACTCTCCCTTTATTTATTCTTTAACTAAGATCAATTCATAAACCTTACCGGGTTCAACGGTGCCGTTGCCGCCCACAAGAGTCAGTTTGTCACCGTCAATGGTGTAGGTGGCAATCGGTAACGTCGGTCATTGTGCCACTGCCGCCGTCAGCATCAAAGCTTACGGTGTAGGTCGGGTTCTGCGAATCAGCCGCATACCGGTAGATATATCGAAACTCATTCGCATCAATACCATAGCATCCGGTGTTCTCTCCATTGATGGTGTAAACACAGTCATCGGCATCAAGCCAACCGGCATCACAAGGCACAGCAGAAGGCCGAGTACGCGCTTCCTCATGTGATTTTCCGCCTGTTTTATTTTGAAGATTCAAATTCAATATTGTTTAGGATATTTTGCACCTGCGGGGATTCATAGATTGAAAGGTAATCGCCATTTGCGGCGATTTCGTCAAACGGATACACAGAGAAAATCACAAAGACGTTAAAGGTCTCGTCGGAATCGTCCAGTAAAATATAGCCGTAAATGCCGTCGTAGTAAGAATAGAAGCCCGTGTATTTTCCGAAAGCGGTCTCCTTGTAGATCTCATTTTCAGTTTTAGCGCTTTCCAGGGATTGGGCGTAGGCATCTTTTGACTCGATGAACAGTGTCAGATCTACCACATAGTTTTTTGCCTCGTTTTCAATGCGGACGAAATCGGGCTCGTTCTCGTCAAATTCCGTTACCTCGTCATCCGTGCCAAGAGTGATATGAGCTTGATATATCTTGTCATTCACATGCGTGAAATCATATTTCAAATCGACCCCTGCGCCATTGGCTCCGTTGCAGGCTGCAAGGGAGAGGAGCATCATTCCCGCGATCAAAATTGCTAAAAGTTTTTTCATTTTTTACACCGTCTCTTTCGTTATTTATTCCATGCTTTTACTTCCGCTTCGTCAGCGCGCCTTGTATAAACGGAAAGTCCTCCCGTTTGTGCGTCCTCCATAGCGTTCATATTCTGCTGAATTTCGGCTTTCTTCTCGTCTGTAAGGCTGTCCCCGCCGTCTTTTGCGACCTTTACAGCGTCCATAGCGGTTTTTACACCGGCAACCGCTGCCATAAAGTCGCGCTTTTCTTTCTTATTCATACCAAAGCTGAACAAGCCGTTTTCGTCGTCATGTACGCCGAAAATGGTATTGAAATGCGCGATGGCGCCATTCGTGTAATCCGTTTCGCTCTCTGAGGTGTGAAAAACAACCTTGATTTCGCGCTTGACATACGGATGCGCTCTAAGGCCCTTTTGAGCCTTTCCCTGATCATTTTCAATGTGATCCTGTAGCCCCACAAGGCGGATCTTCACGCCCGATTCCTTGAAAGTTTCAGGCTTTCCCGCCTCTGTGGGCTTTTCGGTCTCCACATATTTCTCGTAGCTAAGCACTTGGTCATAGCGGAATAGTTCATGGTATTCCTTGCGCTGTGAGGTATCCCGGTCCATGATCTCGAACATCCCCACCTCGTCCGCAAAGGAGATGGCCTGCTTTCTGAACGCTGAGGGATAGGTGTCCCTCCCGGCATCCGCGAAGCAAGTCTGATACAGTTTCTCCTGCCGCTTCATGTACTCGATATGCTCGCTCACTTCCTCCTTTGTCATTTCGGAAAGGCGCACGAACATACTGCACTTGCGTTTGCAGTCATTGCATACGAACTCGCCGCCTTTGATTTTCGTGCGGTGCATAACGCCGCATTCGTTGCCGCAAAGCGTACACGCCTGTTTGCCAAAGGTTTTCTTAAAAAAATCTCCTAAGCCCATCTTCTTATTTCCTCCTTGTAATTTTTTATTTCAAAATTCTTTCTACGTAACATTTTCATCTCGCTTTTCCGATTTGATACTTTCAATAATCATGCACACATCGGGATCATCCAAAGAAATTCTTTCTCCGTTGTTTTCGAGTAAAAGCATCACTTGAAATACTGCTTTACCTTCGTAAGCTTCAAGCATAATATAGGGATACCCCATACTTGTGCATGTGTAACCGCTCCACATATATCTGCCCATCTCAAAAGGTTCTATATCTTTAACATCATCATAGAAATCTCTCGTCTGAAGATAAATCTTATCTTCACCGTAATAGCATATTGTAATACCTGCTTTACGGAACACATCTGTATTAAGTTCTATGTTTTTATAAATATGCACCTTTTCGGAAGTCTCTTTTCCGCCTGAGTCAATTCCCCTGAACAGTTTCCATCCCGATGGGACACAAACGCTGATTACACCGTTTTTATATATCTGACTTTTCATCTCCGTCACGCCCACGGATCTTCACTTGCGGGCACTCTTATATCAGAAAGGCATTGAATGTCGTTTAAAAACCATTGCCCTGTAGACGGCTTTTTGCGAAGCTTTATAGACCTCATATTATCAC
>JAXFQY010000078.1:0-4018 GCA_034178705.1 Eubacteriales bacterium
CCGCAGGGTAGTCTTTGATGTCGATTCGCGGAACGGTTCCATAGCCGTTGTGAGTGGCGATAAGATACAATTCTGCCCAGTTGTAGCCATACCTCTTGATGTCGCGGCCTCTCAAAATAGGTCGTATAATCTGTTCCGTTCGATTTCGTTCGGCAGCATCACGACAATTAGCAAGAATTTCAGAGCGTTTTGCTTCGTCAATAATGAACGCCTCATTACAGCCGGTTTTGATGCCGTAGTTGATTTGAATGTCCCAATCCTTCAATGGCGTTCCCACGGACTCAATCTTACGCTTGATGCTCTGCTCAATGGGTGAAAGGATAACCCATGATTCCGAAGAGGTGAACGCGCATATCGTGGCGGTCTGCTTCACGAAAACGCTCAAATCATTTGTACATTCAGCAGTACCAAGGCAACTTCTGGTTTCTTTTGAATTTGTGGCACCTTTCTCAAACAGCAGGATGTTTGTATCGACCGTAGCGTCAAATATTTGTTTGCCAGCGAAATCGATCAATAGTATCGGATTTGTTCTTGATGCAATAAATCCCCTAGTAGGCTCACCATATCGAGTACGCATCCATTTATTAGATGTAATATAACAAAGATATCCATTGTCCTTGAGCATCTGATACCCACGTTCATAAAACAGGCAATAAATATCCGCATCATTCTTGAACACGTTAAAGCCACAGTGTTCATATATTCGGTTATGTTTCAACGGCTTTCCGGCATCATCTTTCAATGAAGAATCTGTAGTAAGTGAGAAGTACGGCGGATTTCCAATTACGACATCAAACCCGTCCTTGACACCAAACATCCATTCCGGATCAAAAAAAGGAGAAACAGACACCTGATCATACGGACGCCACTCAGTCACCTCGCAAACAGCTTGCGAAAAAGCATCGAGATCAACAATTGATTTTTTTGCTTCAATTTTTTTCTTAAGTTCTTTGATTCTCTTTGCCAGAGCTTTTCTCGGCTTTTCATTTGCATCAATTTTGAAAAGTGATTGCTGCACATGGACATCTACTTCAAATCCCGGAAACGATGCCTGCTCTTGCCGAGATTTTGTCGGATCACGCCAGTCAGATACTTTAAGAATCTCATATTGCTTCTCGGCCTCTATAAGTTCTTTCTCGAGATTTGCAATTTCTGCTTTATCTCTTTGACTAGTGTTTGGGATGAGATAATCATGAATCATCTTACACTTGGCTTTGTCTTCTTCAGGAATCCTGAGTTTCTTATTGCGGCTCCTTTCGTTTGAATATCTTTCGCGTATTTTAAACAGTTCATTCTTCATTGTTTCAAGGGGTTCGTCGAACAGACCTCTTTGGATTGAACGTATTTTCGCAGATACGAGTGAATTGGCCGCAACAAATTTTGTCTCTAGATTTGGTAATGGCTTTATTCCATAGTTATCTTGCTTCTCGTCTGTAGGCTCTCCCTGTTCGCATATCAAGGAGATGAAGAAGCGCAATTTTGTAATCATCATGGCAATGGATTGGATATCCACACCAAATATGCATCGCTTTATAACATCAAGCTTCGCAGCATATCGATTGAAATCCAGCTTGGCTTCACCTGCAAGAAATTCCGTTCGTTCAATAATAGCATGGAGCATTCCCATGGGAAATGCCCCAGAGCCACAGGCGGGGTCAAGCACTTTGACTTCAAGAAGATGTTTCAATTGCTCTTCCGGTGGTTTGTCCTTGACCGGCTTCATGTAGGCATCAAGCGACTCCTTCACCATGTAGTCGACTATCTCGCGCGGAGTGTAAAACGAGCCAGTGGCATTACGCGCCGTGACTTGTGTTTCAGGATTGTACGATGCGAGAAGGTTCTCAAACACGCGTCCGAGAAGTTCGGGGTCGAGGGACACCTCCGCATCGTTTACGGAGTTCTCTTCGACGGTGAAATTGTAGCGGTCGAGAAGCGGGAATAGTCCGGGGGCGCTCTCATCCGTGTCAAAAAAGAGGTAGTTGGGGATAAAGGCGCGGCGCTTGAAATGACCCGTCTTCGGGTCTTTGGCGGTGTTGCGGGAGAAACCGTCGTAGAGCATTTCCCGATTGCCATTCTTTGCGAACTCTTCCCGATATATGCTCTTCGGCTTGTCAAGACATTCAAAGAGTCCGCCATTCATGTAGGGGATGCGCTCAAATAGCGATAATACTTCGCCCTCTGAAACGGCAAACATTTCAGCGTAACGGTAGAGATTGCCGGGTTGTTGTTCCCTGCCTGAGGCAAAGCACCGCAAATGTTCGCCGGTTTCTTCATCGAGGATTGGAGAATTGAGCGTCGCGAAGAATAGGTTTTGCAGAATGGCATTGTAGTAGTTGCCGTTCGTACGGGAGCCAGGGTCAAAATCTTTGAGAATAACCTTGAGCGTTCCTGGCGTAAACAGGTTGGCGGGAACAAGATGCTTCTGGCGGATAAACCACACGAAAAGTATGCGTGTTATGAGACGGATTACCTTGATGTTGATGTTCTCGCGATCATCGAAATTATTTTCCGGGTCGTTGGGGAAATAGATACCCGCATCTTCCGAGATCGCCCGGCAGTACCAGTCATAAAGCTCTGCATAGAATTCCTTGGAAAGAGCTTCCACGGAAAAGGCTTCACGGATTGCGGAGAACGCGGCGGGGGACGCGGACGCCGCCCCGCCCAATTTGGTGAAACGATCTGTTGCGGTACGGTATTGGCTCGCTGAATCGCCGAATGCGAATGTGAATCGCTTTGCGGCTGTTGTCGCGCCCTTGAGATCGCAGATGAAAGAAACACGCCATATTGGCGTTTCTGCCGAATGGAACACGGCGATTGCGGCATCGAAATCGCCGGACTTTAGCCATGGGACAAGTATGTTCCTCAGCCCCACGCGGCGACGGCTTGCTTGATTTCCGGTAACGGAAAACTCGAAAAGCCCGATTTTGTAGTTGTCTGGCGTTTCGAATTCACCAAGAAGCCAGCCTTTCATGTCACGCGATGACTCTGCGGCTGGAACAACGATTCCCTTGGGCGTCGCCAACAGACGTTCAACACCTATGCTGGTGTGCAAGAAATCACTCCATACATTACGGTCGTAACGGCGCTGAAAAAGAATCTGGAGTTCTGATTTAGTCATGGCATTCATTCCCTTGCAATCGTTTCGCTGGCTACAAGCGTCAACGGCTCTTCAGATGTTATCGGAGCGTCTGGCGAGACGCTTGATTTGTACGTTTCGTGCAAAGTTTCAATTTCATCGACGAGTTCCTGGGAATCAAAGCCATCTTGCTTATGGAACTTGCCTCCAAGACGGTAGAGTTCGCGTTCGAGATGTACGAACCTTCCTCGCCTCAAAAGGGATTCCAAGTCTGCGATTTTTGGCTTAAGCGATGCATCGAGAACCCCGTCAGCAATGTTGCGGACGCACTCGCGCAGGAACTTCCCTGCGACGGCGGCGGGCTTGGACAGCCTACCGGACGGAGCAAGAAGAGTCTCATCTGTTTCCTGTGCAAGTCCGTTGCCCTCCTGGAAGCGCGACAGAACATCACGCACGGCAGAATAGTTTTCGCTTTGTGCTTCTGAAGTCCACGGCAATGGCATTTCGTCTGGGCCGGCTTCAAGGAATTTTAGGATTTCTATGGACGAAAGCTGGCGCGGCGGTTCTCCTCTCTTGATGGCATAGAACGCCGTACGGCGATTGTTGGCGAGATAGACCAGCGTTTTACCGCCTTTACCGGAACGTAAAGCGCGGCATTTCTGCGGTAAAGCCTTGATGCGCTCATACCATTCCGGCTCTTTCTTGCGGAAGTCCCGGAGAATGCGCATGAAACGAATCATGTCGTCCATGGGATCCTTGGGGTTTGCATTGTAGAGATGGAACTGCCTGAGAAGTTCTTCTCGCGAATATATCTGCGCATCCTCGCCAAGCGCGGAGTGGAAACCCTGCATCTTGATAAGCGAATACTGGTATAGTCCAATTACTTCGTTTCCTTGCGTTGAAGGATAGAAGAGGTAGTTGTAAATCGCCCCCGCACTCGAT
>JAXFQY010000084.1:0-14900 GCA_034178705.1 Eubacteriales bacterium
TGACCAAAAACTTCAAGATTGAAGACTCCTTCAACAACCCGGATCAGGCTGCGGATCATACCTTTACCGACAAGAGCGGAAACATCATTTTCTACGGTATCTCCGGCGCCTCCGTTTTCGGCGGATACGAGGAAGCAACCCTGTTTGCCAATTCCGAGCTGCTGATCGACCCGTCCATCAAGGCCGCGGTTGACGCCTCCGGAAAGGTCAAAACCCTCGGCTTTACCGCGATAAAGGAAAGCACCTATGAAGGCACCGTCGGGGAAGGACAGGTTCCCGAGACCTTTACCGAAACCTATACGGCTCCGGAAACCACTCCGGCAATCACCACGGAAGCCCCTGCTCCGGATACCACCAAGGCTCCGGATACCACTAAGGCGCCCGATACCACTAAGGCTCCGGATACCACCAAGACGCCCGATACCACAAAAGCGCCCGATACCACCAATGCGCCGAGCACAACAGCCGGAGCCGGCTCCGATACATCTTCCGGTTCGAATACCATGATGATTGTGATCATTGCCGTCGCAGCGGTTGTTGTCGTCGGTGCCGTGATCGTCATTATTGCAAAGAAAAAGAAGTCCTGACCCATGGTGTTCTCCTGTTTTAACAGGAGCAATCCCGAATCGGTCTGAAGAATAGGGGTCTGCCCCCGAATTCGGATACACAGAACAAACATCCCCGCAAAAGGTGATCTTTTTGCACCTTTGCGGGGATGTTCTTCTCTGGAAGCGAGACTGCGGATCCGGCTAAAAACCGAAAAAACGGGGCAAAAATATCCCGTCGAAGCCTTGGCATTCGGGAAAGACTTGCAGTTGAAAAGCAGCTGTGATATAATTTTTGCACGGAAACAACCGAAGGAGCGTGAAAATGCAATGATCAGAAGAGCAGAGAAAAAGGATATCGACAGACTGGAAGAATTGCTGCGTCAAGTACTGGAGCTTCATGCCGAAATCCGACCGGATATTTTTCTTTCGGGAACGACAAAATACACAGCAAAAGAGCTTGAAGAAATCCTTGCGGACGAAGAAAAACCCATCTTCGTAGCGACAGATGAAAAGGACTGCGTAATCGGATATGCCTTTTGCGTTCTGAAGCGTCAGCCGTTTTCAACAAACATGAGAGATTTTACAACCCTGTTTGTGGACGATCTGTGTGTCGATCAGAATTGCCGCGGGGAACAGGTCGGACGGCGGCTCTTTGATGCCGTTGTTGCCTATGCAAAAGAACGCGGTTGCTACGATGTGACGCTGAATGTCTGGGAAGGCAACAAAGGAGCGCGTGCTTTTTACGAAAAAATGGGAATGTTCCCGAAGGAAACGCAAATGGAGCTCATTCTTCCGTGAGATACGGTATACGGTATGCGGTGATGCTGTGCGAAAAACGAAAAGGGATGTCATCCGTTTTTCCTTCCCCTGAAGAAAGCACCATCCGCTCGATATAGGAATCCCCCTGCTGACTGGAGTAACCCAAAGGCAGGGGGATTTTTCAAATTCGCCATTTTCTGACTCGCAACGGACCCCCCTGACGCCGAGCAACAAACGCTTCCTGTTCATTCAAAAAGGCTTTTTGGCACAGCAGGAACGAAAGGCTTCCCGGTGTTCTCTGGGAGAAGGGGAAAACAGCCAAATATCAGTTCAGCATCGAGGCAAGAATGGATTCTGCAGCAGAGAGCGCCTCATCGATTTTGGAGAGATCCTTGCCGCCGGACATCGCGGAATCGGGTCTGCCGCCGCCGTTGCCGCCACAGATCGCACTAACCTGCTTGCAGAGTGTGCCGGCGTTTGCTCCTGCCTTGACGGCATTGGCTCCGCAGCAAGCGGCAAAGTTGAGCTTTCCGTCGGAAACAACGGCAAAAAGCGCTACCGTGTCCGGCTGCTCTGCCTTAATCTTATCACAAAGCGCGCGGGCGGCGTTAGGGTTTTCATCCAGCTTTGCGGCAAGGAAACGAACAGAGCCAATCTGCTTTCCGGAGCCGAGAATCGCGTCCAGCTTTGCGGCAGAGAGCTTTTCGTTCGCACGGTCAAGCTCGCGCTTCATTTCCTTCACTTCGTTTTTGAGGGAGAGAATACGGCGCGGCACATCGTCCGGGGAAGTCGCCTTCAGTTCATGGGCGGCATCGGCAAGCGTTGTGTTTTTCTCTGCCATTTCGGTAAGAATGCCGAATCCGGTAGTGCCTTCGATGCGGCGAACACCCGCGGCAACGGAAGATTCGGAAAGAATAAGGAACAGGCCGGCTTTCGCGGTGTTGTCAAGGTGTGTACCGCCGCAAAGCTCCGCGGAAAAATCACCCGCTTTCACCAAGCGTACGGTTTTCCCGTATTTTTCACCGAAGAGTGCCATTGCACCGGATTTCTTTGCTGTTTCCAGATCGGTCTCTGCGGTCACAACCGGATCCCCCCGGAGAATCTCGGCATTTACCAGATGTTCGACCTCGGCAAGTTCCTCATGCGTAAGGGCAGAAAAATGCGTGAAGTCGAAGCGGACACGATTGGCATCGACATAGGAACCCGCCTGCTCCACATGGGAGCCGAGAACACGGCGGAGCGCTGCCTGGAGCAGGTGACAGGTCGTATGGTTGCGGGCAATTGCAGCGCGGCGGTCGGCGTCGATCTCGGCGCGGACGGTATCCCCCACTGCAAGAGTACCGGAAACAGCGCGGCAAAGATGCAGATAGATGCCGTCTGTTTTTTTTGTATCGAGAACCTCTGCCGTGAAATTGTGATTTTTCAGCGTACCGGTGTCCCCAACCTGTCCGCCTCCCTCGCCGTAGAAGGGGGTGCGGTCAAAGACAACGGTAAACTGCCCGTCGGTGACGCGGTCAAGGGGCTCGTTGTCTGCGATGATAGCAAGAACCTTTGCCTCCGAATCGGTTTCCGTATAGCCGGTAAAAACGGTTTTCGGAAGCTCGGCCAAGAAGGTTTTCGACTGATCCGCCCAACCGCTGATATTGGCGCGGGCGGCGCGCGCGCGTCTGCGTTGCTCATCCATCAGTGCGGAAAATCCGTTTTCATCGACAGAGAGTCCGGCATCTGCGGCAATTTCCCGCGTAATATCAATCGGGAAACCGAAAGCGTCATGCAGCTCAAAAACGCCGGCTGCAGGCAAAACCGTCCCGCCTTGTGCCTTGGTTTCGGAAATCAGCTTGGAAAGAATCGCAAGTCCGCTGTCGATCTTGGCATCGAACCGTTCTTCCTCCATCGCAATGACTTTTTTGATATACTCGCGGCGCTCATTCAGCTCCGGGTAAGCCCCGGCGCTCTGATCAATCATAACATCGCAAAGATCGGAAAGAAAAGCACGATTTATGCCGAGCAATCTGCCGTGACGGGCGGCGCGGCGCAGGATCCGGCGCAGAACATACCCTCTTCCCTCGTTCGAGGGGAGAATCCCGTCGCTGATCATAAAGGAAGCGCCGCGGATATGATCGGTAATGACACGGATGGAAACGTCAGCCTTCTCGTTTTCGCCGTATTTTTTCCCGCTGTACTCACAGACGGTATCGAGAATCCGGCGAACGGTGTCAACCTCGAACAGGTTGTCCACGCCCTGAAGGACGCAGGCCAGCCGCTCCAGCCCCATTCCGGTATCGATATTCTTCTGGACCAGCTCCGTGTAGTTGCCGTTTCCGTCGTTGTTGAACTGGGAAAATACATTATTCCAGATTTCCATAAAGCGGTCGCAATCGCACCCGGGGCGGCAGTCGGGCTTTCCGCAGCCGTACTTTTCTCCACGGTCAAAGTAAATCTCGGAACAGGGACCGCAGGGGCCGGAGCCGTGCTCCCAGAAGTTGTCCTCTCTGCCGAGTCGGATGACACGTTCGGCGGGAACGCCCACAACCTTTGTCCAGATTTCAAATGCTTCCTCGTCATTTTCATAAATGGACGGATAAAGCAACTCGGCGGGAATTTCAATACATTGCGTCAGAAACTCCCACGCCCAGGTAATGGCTTCTTTTTTGAAATAGTCTCCGAAGGAGAAATTCCCGAGCATTTCGAAGAAGGTTCCGTGCCGTGCGGTGATACCGACGCGGTCAATGTCAGGCGTGCGGATACACTTCTGGCAGGTTGTGACACGGCGGCGCGGCGGCTCCTCTTCCCCTGTGAAGTATTTTTTCATCGGCGCCATGCCGGAGTTGATCAGGAGCAGACTGTTGTCGTTCTGCGGCACAAGCGAGAAGCTCGGAAGGCGCAGATGCCCCTTGGATTCAAAGAAAGAGAGGTATTTTTCCCGTACCTCATTGAGTGACATCCATCTCATAAAATACGTCCTTTCCGCCAGGCGGCGGTTAATTTTTCGTCATAGTTTGCGCCGTCTGCCGCGTGTACGGGGCAGTTTGACGGCGGAGACAAGCAGGGCAAGCAGCATAAAGGCTGCATATGCCGAAATCGAGGCGGGGCCAAGAGAACGGGACACCGCCGCATAAATCAAAAACAAAGCGGACACCTCTGCCGAAGCGATCAAAGCGGCAAGAAACGGCGCATCCGGGCAGAGGCGCCTGGAAACGGCACCGCACAAAACAGCACCGAAAGCCAGTACCGCGACAGCGGCAACACGCACAAGGGCAGGCGGGTCCGCTGTCATACCGATTGCCGCGGCAGAAACCGCAGTCAGCAGCAACAATCCTGCAAGCGAAATCAGAAATACGGGCTGTGCCCGCACAAGGAGAGGCAGAGCGCCTTTGCGCGCCCGTTCACGGTTCCTATTCATGGCACCTCCGGAACAGAATGAAATGGTGTTTCATTCTATTCCGGAGGTGCGGAGAATATGCGGAACGCTTACTGTGCGTCGACTGTGTCCTCCGCCTTGACATCCACATTGCGAACGGCGGATTTCAGAATACGGATACGGGTCTTATCCTTTCCGGTCTCAAGCATCAGGGTCTCATCCTTGATGCTGATAATTTTCCCGATAATTCCTCCGATTGTCGTGATTTCATCGCCGACCTGCAGGGAATTGCGCATGTTCTGCGTTTCCTTTTCCTGCTTTTTCTGCGGGCGGATAATCAGAAAGTAGAACACGACAAGAAGGACAACAAGCATGATAATCGTGGACCAGCTTCCGAGACCGCCCATTGGACTGGTTGTCGCGCCGTCCGCCGCACCCGCGGCTTCGTCAAGAAGATAAGATAACATTTTTTCCTCCAATATATTTATATTTCATTAATTTTTCAGTTTTCGATTATTCCGGCGAAAAGCTATCGGGAATCAGAATTCCCGCATCTGCAGGGTCCCGTTTTCGCCGCTCATCTCCACGGCGAATCTTCTGTTCGTTCCGCTCCCATCAACATAAGAAATGCCGTAACAAGGAACAGAACCGTAGAAAGTTACCACCACCGCCAAGGGAGCCTCCGGGGTCAGCGCGTCAAGCGTATACAACTCTTGCGTTAAAAAGGTGGCTACTCCGTTTTCGTCGACATTCTCCAGAGTCAGCGACAGAACCCGAAAATCTGTAACCCCGGTATCCGCAAAGAACAGAACTCTGGTTTGCGGCTCCTCCGTGCCGGCAACAAACTCCCCGCAGAGAGACAAACCGTCCGGCGCCTCATCGGCGCGCAGGATTCGGACCGGCGGCTCGGATTTCAAAGAAGACACCGAAAACGGAGAAAGCTCTATTTCTCGGAGTCGCTTTGTCAGTGTTTCCTCGATTTCCAGAAATTCTTCGGAGGAAATACGCAGCCGTTCTGAGCCGGCTTTGTCCCGCTCTCCCGTGGTGTTGCGATAAAATTCGGTTTTCTCCGGGCTTCCGTCTTCCGCGCATGCGAAATAGTAATCCTGACAGATAAGCGCCGCTCCGTCTGAAGAGAGCGAATAAACCCCGAAACCGGTATTCATGGCACCGTCGGAGCTTTGATAGAGAAAATCGTGCCCGCCCAGATAGCGGTAACTGCTTCTGACGGTGCCCTCCAGAACAAAAGAGGGGCTGCCGTTTACCACGGTATAAACAGCATAGATTTCGCTTCCGTAAGCAAGAGACGCTTCTTTTTTGCTGATTGCGCCGATCAGAAGCTCGGGAACACCGTCTCCGCTGAGGTCGGTTATGGCATAGCCCATGCGATCGGGAGAATCTCCCCGTGTAATTGCCTCAAGAAGTCCGGTCTCCCCCTCTCCGGGATCCTGCTTGCCGGTGCCGTTGGCAAGAAGTGCGGAAAAACGATCCAGAACATCTCCGTAAGTCTGCCTATAATCAATCATCGGAGGTTCTGTCTCCGTGTCTTCCGTCGTTGCCGCCGCGGTCTGGACAGGCTCCGATAAAGACGGCTGCCCGGACGTGACGAAAGGATCGGGGTTTTTCTCCGGTTCTGTACATCCGAAAGCGGTCAGGAGAACCGCAGCAGAGCCAAGGATCAAAACCAATATTTTTTTCATTTTATCCCCTTTCAAAGGCCGATAAACGGAAAAATCTCTTTTTCTTTGCGCCGCAACGGCATGCAAGCAGTAAACAAAAGGAAGAATCCCCGCCGCTACAGTCCTCTTCGGCGACTGTGTAGCTACGGATTTTTCCTCAGGCGGGCACCGCCCTGCGGACCTTGGGAAACCAGACAGTTCCGTATTTTGATTGTTTTCGGAAAGACAATAAAAACACAGGGGAGAGAAATCGCTTTTCAATATATTATAGCTGTTTTTTTCTTCTATTTCAATAGCTTTGCGCAAAAAAGAGAAGAAGCGAAGCAAAGCAGATAGAACGCCCGCAAAATCCGCGCAAAACCGCTTGCTTTTTGTGAAATGCGCCGAAACCGCAAAAAAATTTGTTTTTTTTAAAAAAACTATTTACAAATTGCGAAACGGATGTTAGAATAAGGCGAAATGAATCTTTAAGCATGCACCGTGATGCCTGCAAGATTTCCCATACGAATCCCGGGGGTTCTCTCCGGGCGGAGGTGTCTTGCCATGCGGCAAGGCATTTTTCTTTCGTATGCGTGTGCCTGAGGATTCAAAAAATCAGGAGGGTATTTATGAATCTCATCTACAACGTCAAGGACAAACCAAGCTTCGGCAAGCTGCTCATCTTCGCATTCCAGCAAATTCTCGCGATTCTGGCAGCAACAATCGCCGTTCCGAGTATCGTCGGACACGGAATGTCGCAGGCGGCTGCGCTGTTCGGCGCCGGCGTCGGCACAATTGTTTATCTCCTCTTTACCAAATTCAGAAGCCCTGTATTTCTCGGATCTTCCTTCGCTTTCATCGGCTCCATGAACGCCGCCTTTGCCGGAGCGCTTTCCGCTCAGGCAGGTTATGCCGGTCTGATCATCGGCGCGGCGTTTGCAGCGCTTGTTTATGTCGTTATTGCCATCGCCGTCAAGGCAGCCGGCGTCCGCTGGATCAATAAGCTCATGCCTGCCGTCGTCATCGGTCCGACCGTTTCGATCATCGGACTTTCTCTCGCCGGCAATGCTGTTTCTGATCTCACCAAAGGAAAGGTTCTTGACGCTGCCGGTAGTTCCGTCTGCAGCCCGTACATCGCTCTTCTCTGCGGTCTCGTTACCCTCTTCACGGTTATGATCTGCTCCGTTTACGGGAAAAAGATGCTCAAGCTGATCCCGTTCATCATTGGAATTCTCGCCGGCTATGCCGTCGCAGCAATCTTCACCGTAATCGGCAACGCCGCCGGAATCGACGCGCTCCGCGTGATTGATTTCAGCGTTTTCCGCGACACCACCTTCTTCTCGATTCCCGAATTCACCTTCAAGAGCGCTTTTGAAGGCCTGAAGCAAATTGATGCCGCTTATATTGCAACCATCGCGGTTGCTTACATCCCGGTTGCCTTCGTTGTCTTTGCCGAACACATTGCCGATCACAAGAACCTCAGTTCCATTATCGGAGCCGAGCTGCTTGAGGATCCGGGCCTGCACCGCACACTCCTCGGCGACGGTGTCGGTTCTGTTGCCGGCGCGTTCTTCGGCGGCTGCCCCAACACCACCTACGGGGAATCGGTCGGCTGCGTTGCAATTACCGGAAACGCTTCCGTTGTTACCATCCTTACAACAGCAGTCATGGCGATCGTTATCTCCTTCTTTGACCCGTTCGTAACCTTCCTTGCTACGATCCCGAACTGCGTCATGGGCGGTGTCTGCATTACGCTCTACGGTTTCATCGCCGTCTCCGGTCTGAAAATGATTCAGAAGGTCGACCTCGGAAACAATCACAACCTCTTCGTGGTTGCCGTTATTCTGATCTGCGGTATCGGCGGACTCTCGATCTCCTTCGGAAAAGTTACACTTACCTCCATCGCTACCGCTCTCATCCTCGGTATCATCGCAAATCTGATTCTTGCTCCGTCCGAGAAAAAGCAGGATAAATAAAACCCCTGCCCCTTTCCGCAACAAAAATGCCGGTCACCCAAGAGTGGCCGGCATTTTTTGTCGGGAACTGTCATAACCGTATTCGGAATGATCTTGGATTTTCCGGAAAAGACGAGTCCCTTTGTCCGGAGAGACGGCAGGAAATACATCCCTGATAATAAGAGCGCTGCTTCTCCCGTTTCAGGGTGAAAAAGAAACATATTCGAAAAAAGAATAAAAAGTGAAAAAAGGAGTTGCTTTTATAAACGGTGAATAAAAAATCAAAAAAGCAAGTTTTTTGCCGAAAAACAGACTTGTTTTTCTATTTTCCCCTTTTCCTTTCACCTGCCGAAGAGAAAAGGGGCTTTTTTTCCGATTCTTGATTCTTGAAAATAAACGGAAAAGCCGGTTTCCGAAAAGGGAAAAAGTCCTTCCGGAAGATCTCGTGCATAATTTGTGAATTTTTATTCGTTTGCCCTCGGAAAACTCCGTATTTGGCAGAGTTTTTTCATATTCTGATGCATAAGCGGTTTTTTCGGTTTCTGTTATAATATCGGCAGAAAAAACGAAGGGAGAAAAAGAAAATGAGCGAGTTTGTAATCCGGGAAACAGGAAAGGATCTTCCGAAAGGCAAAAAAATCCGTTACCGTCTGAAGCTGGCGGACGGAGAACCGCGCACACGCTATGACTTGGAGCTTACCGTAACGGAAGGGGCCTCCGAAGAGGAAAAATGTGTTCTTCCCGATGCCGCCTATACCTATGACGATGCCGTCCGGCTTTTCTCTCTGTTTGTTCAGCATACGGTCACGCCCTGCACGGCAATGACAGTCTATGACAATCTGCAAGAAAAAAGCGTGCCGCAGGTCAGGCTGCCGGAATAACAATACGGATCCCGCCGTCCACAGCGTCCGCCGCCGTGCGGACGCTGTCGACGGCATATTCCGGTTCGATCACGTCTTTCGGTCCGGAGGCTCCGAGAATCAGCAAATCGCATTCGGCGGCAACCTCCTTAAGGCGAGCATAGGCAGGAGAAGAAGCGGAGCCGGAGGAAACGAAAAGAAGGGATGCTTCTCCCTTATTCATCGAGAAGGCGCGGATCGGCACAACGGAATGGGAGGCATATTCAGAGGGAAAAACCGTACAGGTCACCCCGCCCGCGGTAAAAGCGGTATCCGGAGAAAAGAGGGTCCGGGCTGCACCGACTTGTTCTGCCGCGGCTTCGGCAGAATGCAGCACCGCTTCCTCCTTCTCGCTGCCCGGAGAGGGAAGAAGCACTTGGCGTACCCGGAGCGTTTCCCCGAGGGAGCGGATCATCCGTACCGCGGCATTGTCGAGACGGGTGATCACCAGAAGCTCCACTTCTGTTTTGCAGAGCTGTTCCGCGGCGTCTTCCGCCGCCCGGACAGCGCGCGAGTATCCGTTGGAAAGGTCAAAAAGAATCATCCCGCAGCCATCATCACAGCCGGCCGCAAGGAGATCGGATCGGGAATAGCAGGTAAAAACGGCGTCAAGCCGGACTTTTTCCCCTGACCGGCAAAACAGAATGCCCGTAGGAAAGCCTAACAGCGTACACAAAAGAAGAACGGCACAAACGCTTCTTGCGCGCTTTTTCAGGAGCAGAACAGCGGCAAGCAGGAGGAAACCCGCCGCAAGCAAATACGGTACAAACGAATAGGAAAGAGAAAGCAAAACTCCGCGCAGCGAGGAAATCCGTTTGACGGTCCAAAGCAACAGGCGCGCAGTGACTTCCGCGGCAGGCGTAAACAGAGGCAGCGGAAAACCAACCAGAGCAAAAACCCCGGAAAAAAAGAGCAGCAATGCCGTGAGAGGAGAGCAGAGCAGCGTTGCAATCGGTGCCGCGAGAGACACCTGACGGAACAGCAGCCATGTGATCGGCAGCGCGGCAAGCGTTGCCGCAATACTGATTCCAAGCGGCAAAAGAATCCCGTCAAAAAGAAGCTGCAGCGCCGCGCAGCGTGCGGAAACCCAGGAACACAGCCTGCGGGACAGAGAGACGGCAACAAGAATTCCGAAAGTCGAAAAAGCCGAGAGCCAGAGCGCGCAGCCGGATGCCGCGGTCGGAGAAACCGCCAGAATACAGGCAACAGACCCGGCAAGTGCGGTAAAGGCGTCCCGTTCCCGTCCGCAGAAATACGCAAGGAAAACAAAGAGAAGCATAAATGCGGCGCGAAGTACCGAAGGGGAAAATCCGGCGGCAACGCAATATAGTGCGGCAAGCAGGGAAAGGAGAAAATACCGTACGCCCTTGCGCACCCGCAGCCGCCGGAGAAGAAGATGCGCGCCGCCGACAAGCATGGAAAGATGCATGCCGCTGATAGCAAGCAAATGGGTGATCCCCGCACGCCGCAGGTCAAGCTTGGCGGAAGCGGCAATTCCGCTGCGATCCCCGGCAAGCAAGGCGGCGCAAAGCCCGCCGTCCCGGTAGGCAGCCCCTTGATCCACGCGGGCAATCAGAGCCTTGCGGAAGCGGATTGCCAATAAGGAGAGAAAAGAATCCTCCCCAAGACATTCGACCGCGGAATCATTCTTCAGAACGGCGCTTGCCAGAATCCCGAGCGAACGCCGATAACGCCGTTCCGGAAATCCTCCGCTTGTCTCTTCCTCCGGCGCAGTCAGCGCTGCGGAAAAGCGGATCCGTTCCCCGATCGGGAAAAACGCCGATCCCTCGGAAAGCAGAACAATTTCCGACCGGCAGGGAGTTCCGTTGACTGAGGAAACGCGGCACCGGTAGGAAACCCCGTAGACGGTAGCGCTGAAGCGTTCGGTTACGGTGCATTCGACGGTAACCGGACAGTTTCCTCCGGAGAGCAAAAGCGCTTCCTTTTTCGCAGCAGAGAAATAATGGCAAAAAAGCCCCACAGCAACGCAGACTGCGCAGCAGGCGAGGCAGAGACAAGTCTTACGGAACCGGCGGATAAGAGAAAAGAGGAAAAACAGCAACGCACAGAACCCGCAAACAGCGGCATACGGAAGGAAGGCGGTTCCGCAGAGCATAGCGAGTTCCGCGGCGGAAACGCCCACAATAAAAGAAAGACAGAACAACGCAAAGGGTCTTAACCGAAGCTGCTGCATGCCGTCCTCCGTTCAAATTGGTTTCTGTCCGTTTCCCTCCGCCAAACGGCGGATGTAAGCGAGGCTGCGGTTAAAAAGCGGAACATCCACGGAATCCGGAAGCATATGCGGCGATTCCATCGTGTAAGACCCGCGGTAGTCCGCGCGCTGTGCAGCGTCAAAAAGCGCGCGAAAATCCACATTTCCCTCTCCGGGCTGGGGAATCACACTCCGGGCTTCCCAGTCGTGCGGAGAACCCGCGTAATCGATGATGTGAAAATGCCCAACCGAACCGTTCGGAAGAAAAGCCGAAAGCTGCGCATTCAATTCTGCGTGAAAAGCGGCGGCGCGGGTGTCCAGTGTGATATGACAGCCCGTTTCGGCGCAAAGCTTACGCAGATGCAAAAGAGGGGACCCGCTTGTACAGATACAGTTTTCCGGCATCAGCTCCGGATCCGACCCTCGGTATTCTGCCAGCAAAGAAGAAAGCCGCCGGAGAAGCATCTCAGAAAATCGGTCGCTGTCCGGGATTCCCCACGGATGAAAAACCGCGCGCCGGGCTCCGACCCGGCGCGCGATCTCAAGATCCTGTTCAATCAACGCACGGGCAGCATCATAATTTTTGTCTCCGGGAGAAGAAAGAAAATCCCCCGTCCGTTTATTCATATGAACAACCGGTATCCGGATACCAAGGGAAACATAAGAACGAATCGTTTCATCCAGATTGCGATAGAGATCGTCAAACAACATCAGCTCAAAACCGTCGCATTCGATCTGATCATAAAAATCAGCAAGCAGCCGCGGATTGCGTCCGTTAATCCTTCCGGTAAAACAGCCGGTGGACAGATAAATCTCGTTTTTCACAGATGCCTCCGACCCCGTCGGGTCATTTTTCCTTAATTCTATAGTAGCACTGTGTGTCAGATTTGTCAATTTAAAAAAATCGTTTGTTCTTTTGAAAAATTGTTTTTTTTGACAAAAAAATCGTTGCATCCTTATGTACAATCTGTTAGGATAGCAATATAAAAAACCGAAGAGTCCCTTTCTTCGGATATATCAGAAAGGAAATACGGCAAATGAAAAGACTTTTTGCATCAGTACTTGCATTTCTGCTGGTACTTTCCCTCGCTCCTCTGACGGCTCTTCCGGCAAGTGCGGCGGAAAAGGTCGTCTATGTCAAAGAAGCTGCAACCGGCGACGGAAGCGCCCCCGATAAGGCACTTGCCTCCCTGGCAGATGCGTACAAGGCACTCGGCACGGACGGCGGTACGATCGTGCTGATCGGCGAGCTCAAATATCGCGCTGAGTTCATTGCGCCCGAGCATACCGGAACAGTTACCATTACCGGTAAGTATAACGGTTCCGACTATGAGGGCAAGATTTATGCCGAAACCACCAAGCACTTTTATTGCGGCGGTCCGACAGTTTTTGAAAACCTGAAGATTCAGATGAAAAGCACCTGGGTAATCCGCGCTTGCTTTCATCATCTCACCTTCGGCTATGGTGTGACCGTTGCAGAGGACGACGGCAAAGCGTGGCCCCGCCTCTATGTTGTCGGAGGAGACAACGGGCCCTCGTCCACCCTGGACACCGCGCAGGACACCCACCTTACCTTCCTCAGCGGTACCTTCCTTGAAATCATCGGCGGTCCCCGTCTCGGCGCTCCTGCCGATTACACCGGAAAATGCGTTGTCGAATTCGGCGGAGACGCCAAGGCCTTCAAAATTGCGCTTGGCGGTCGGAGTTGCAAAAGTGCGCCCGTGCATTTCGGCTCCGGACTTCTTGTTCTGGACGGCGGTATGGTTGATTGCTGGGCAACAGCGCATGACTCCATGACAAATGGCTTTAAGGGTGATGTTCAGATCGTCCTAACAAAGAACTTCAACATTGCCAATTCCTTCAATAACCCGGATCAGTCGGCAGACCATACTTTAACCGATAAAGAGGGAAATGTCGTTTTCTACGGCATCTCCGGCGCCTCCGTTTTCAACGGCTATGAGGACACAACCCATTTTGCCAATTCCGAGCTGCTGATCGACCCGTCCATCAAGGCCGCGGTTGACGCCTCCGGAAAGGTCAAAACCCTCGGCTTTACCGCAATAAAGGAATATACCTACACCGGTACCTTCGGCAGCGGAACGCTTGACGGCGGCAGCGCGCCGGTTGTGACGGATCCTCCCGTTGTTACCACAGCCGCTCCGACAACCGAACCGGTTCCGGCTACCACCGCCGGCGAGGTTACTCCTCCTACCGGTGATCTCTCTCCCGTTCTCTTCGTGATCAGCGGCGCGGCGCTTCTTGCCGCTGCGGCTATGGTCTTCGTCAAAAAGCGCGAGAACTGATTTCCCGCAAAGCTCGCAACGATAAAACAAAAAATTCCGAAAGCCTATCAAGGATCGGAAAAGAGCCCGGCAGTCGCTTTGACTGCCGGGCTCTTCTGCCTCTTGGATTTTATAGGAAAATATCTGAACCTTCTGCAACTTTCCGATCATTCTCCTAAACTGATGTATTATAACACTTGTAATTGCATTTGTCAATTCAAAAAATCATTTGTTTTTTCCGATAAAAATACCTTGCATAATTGTGAACAATCTGTTAAGATAACAATATAAGAACCCGAAGAGTCCCTTTCTTCGGATATATCAGAAAGGAAATACAGCAAATGAAAAGACTTTTTGCATCAGTACTTGCGTTTCTGCTGGTACTTTCCCTTGCTCCTCTGGCAGCCCTTCCCGCAAGCGCAGCGGAAAAGGTTGTCTATGTCAAAGAGGATGCAACCGGTGACGGAAGTGCCCCCGATAAGGCACTGGCTTCCCTGGAAGACGCGTACAATGCACTCGGCGATGAAGGCGGCACGATCGTCCTGGTCGGCGAAGTTGTCCATCTTTCCGCTTTCTATGCACCGGAACACACCGGAACGGTTACCATTACCGGTAAGTACAACGGGGTGGACTACAAGGGCGGAATTTATGCCGTTGTAACCGACCATTTTTACTGCGGCGGTCCGACGGTTTTCGAGAACCTGCACCTCCAGCTGGCAAGCACTTGGGTTATTCACGGCATGTTCCATCACCTTACCTTCGGTGCGGGAATTACCGTTGCAGAGGATGACGGCAAGGAATGGCCCCGCCTCTATGTTTCCGGCGGCGATCAGGGCTCCGCATCCACGCTTGACACCGCGCAGGACACCCACCTCACCATCCTCAGCGGTACTTTCCTTGAAATCGTAGGCGGTCCCCGCGGCGGTGCTCCTGCCGATTACACCGGCAAGTGCGTTGTTGAGTTCGGCGGAGACGCCAAGACCTTCAAGCTTGCCCTCGGCGGACGCAGCAGTGCTGCCGTAAATTACGGCTCCGGGCTTCTCGTTCTGGACGGCGGCGTGATTGACTGCTGGGCAACGGCTCACGACTCCAAGGCAACCGGCTTCCAGGGCGATGTTCAGATCGTCCTGACCAAAAACTTCAAGATTGAAGACTCCTTCAACAACCCGGATCAGGCTGCGGATCATACCTTTACCGACAAGAGCGGAAACATCATTTTCTACGGT
>JAXFQY010000087.1:0-13989 GCA_034178705.1 Eubacteriales bacterium
CTACAGCATGGCTCATGATGTACTCGCTGCCGTCTGCGAACGGATAACCGGAATGCGCTTTGCGGATTATGTCATGGAAAATATTTTTTTGCCGCTCGGCATGAAGGATACCCTTTTCGGGATGACAGCGGAGCGAAGGAAGCGTCTTGTCTCTCAATACCGCAGGGATGCCTCCGGAACTCACTCGGAGCGGCGCGACGGCGAGTGTGTTTTCTGTTTTACCGACCGCTACGACAGCGGAGGAGCCGGGCTCTCCTCAAATGCAGAGGATTATCTCAGACTGCCAGCAGCGCTCGCGAACAAAGGATGTTTTCACGGGAAACAAATTCTTTCCCCAGAAGCAATCGATCTGTTGCGAACTCCGCAGCTCATCGGTGATGCTAAGCTTGACTTTGCCCGCTGGCACAATCGCCCCGGCTATCAGTATGCCCTCGGCGTCCGGACTTTGGTCAACCCAGAGAACGCGAACGATCCTTTCCCACCAGGCGAGTTCGGGTGGGACGGCGCCGCCGGAGCAATTGCAACCGCATCCCCGGAAACCGGAATTGCCTTCTGTTTTACCATGCAGGTAACCGGGTGCCGGGATGCCTATCATGTCATACACCCGCAAATACGCAACCTGGTCTTTGAGGCATCTCTGCAGTAAAACGACAGAGCTCAAAAACCTTGTAAATCCAGGGGGGAGCGTTTTTCCGCATCTTAATTTATGGCATTTTATGAATCGGAGAAAGGGTAGCGCGCAAAAGAGCCGAGTCAAAAAAAGAGCATGGCGGCATACCTTGCTCCTGGAAAAGTTTCAATTTGTACTATGATTGATAGAAAATTGCAAAAAACAAATCCGAACCAATTTCGACTTACGAAATAGTTCGGATTTGTTACGTTTGGTGACCCCTACGGGAATCGAACCCATGATTACGCCGTGAGAGGGCGTCGTCTTAGCCGCTTGACCAAGGGGCCATGGCCGGAACGGATGTTAGTATACCATGTCTTAGGAAAAAAATCAAGGGCTTTTGCAAAAAAAGTTGAAAAAGTTAGGAAAAACAAAGAACCGGCATAAATACGGAACAGACAGACCTTAAAGCGTTTGCAGCAGACGGGGAAGCTCCCGGATATCGGGCAGAACGGCAGCCGGATCGAGCGCCTGTCCAAAACCGTAAGCGGCATGAATAAACGGCACGGCCGCATCCTCTGCAGCGCGTTCGTCGCCAAGCGTATCCCCGACGTACACGGGATAGAGAAGATTGTGTCTTCTGACGATTTCCCGGATATTGTAGCTCTTCGGCATACCGGTTGCGCCATAGCATTCATGGTCGCGGATATAACTTTCCAAAGAAAAGGTTTCAAGGAAACTTTCAATATATCCGATTCCGCAATTTGAAACAATAAAAAGCGAGCGCTTCCGGGATAACTCCTCGAGTGTCTCTTTTACGCCCTCATAAAGGCGGACATAGCCTTGCTCGACCGACTCACGGCTGAGACCGCACTCAGTCTCGGCGGCCGTGAGAAGGGCAAGAAGCTCTCTTTGCTCATTTTCATTGGCTTGGGGAAGAATGGAGCGGCAAATGTCAACCAACGGCATTCCCATATAGGAGCAGACGTCGGCGTGAGTTAAACGACGGGAGAATCCGTTTTCCTCAAGGACACGGTTCCAGACTACTGTAATACCCGGGGTGGCATCCCATAAGGTACCGTCAAGATCAAACAAAACAGAATCAATCATCAGCCAAGCTCCAGCATACGATCCATTGCACGGCGCGCACCGGCGTCCGTCGCTGAATCCAATACGATTTTTTCTCCGTGTGTGCCGCGCAGACACCCAAGAAGATCAGGAAGTGTAGTTAAACGCATGTCGGGGCAGATCAGGGAAGAGGAGAGCGGATAAAAATGTTTTTCCGGAAATTCGAAGGAAAGCTGTTCAACAACGGAAAGCTCAGTTCCGATAATAAATTCCGAACAGGTTGAATTCCTCGCAAAATCAAGAATACCGGAGGTGGCACCGACATAATCGGCCTGCGCCACAACTTCCGGCCTGCATTCCGGATGAACAAGAAAAGGAGCGCCGGGGTGTCTGCGTTTTGCCTCAGCGACCGTTTCGGCAGTGATTCGGGAATGAATCGGGCAGCAGCCGCCGATAAGATGAACAGTTATGTCCGGAAGGCAATCCGCAAGATAGGAACCGAGATTGTTATCCGGAACAAAGAGAATCTCCTTGTTTCCGAGTGCACGAACGATTTTCACAGCAGAGGAGGAGGTAACCACAACATCGCAAACCGATTTAATGGCGTTGGTTGTGTTGATATAGCAAACAACAGCGGCATGGGGATGCTCCGCACGAAAACGGAGAATATCCTCTGGTGTAAACTGTTCAGCCATAGGACAGCCCGCACTCGGATTGGCAAGGATGACTGTTTTGGACGGTGAAAGGAGCTTTACGCTCTCCGCCATAAAGCGGACGCCGCAGAGAATGACCGTATCGGCGTCGGTAGAAGCGGCCTTGCGGCTCAGGGCAAAGCTGTCGCCCGTAAAGTCGGCAAGCTCCTTGATTTCCTGTGACTGATAGGTATGTGCAGCAATGCAGGTGTGTTTTTCCTTTTTCAAACGAAGAATTTCGTTTCGGATATCAGAAATTTTCATAACGTTCTCTTTTAATGACGGATTTGTTTTTTCGAGCAATCTCATATGCGAGGATATCAGCGGCAGAAACTGCTGAAAGGGAAGAGGAAACATTGCGGGCATACCCGATTACAACACGTTCATCACATTCAGCAAGAAGCGCAGAAGACAAACCTCGCTTTTCCCCGCCGATCGCAATACAGAGCGGAAGGGGAAAAGAGGCGTCTTCAATCGGAAGGGCATTTTTTTCGGTTGCGGCATATACCGAAAAACCGGATTCTCTCAGTCGACGGACGGCAACCGGGAGATCAAGCCGAAAGATCGGCAGACGCTCCGAGGCTCCGGCGGAAGAACGGCAGAGGATGTTGTCCGAACCGAAAATGAAACGGTCGGGCAGAAGAACGGCAGAGCAGCCGAACACATAGGCAGAGCGAATGATATAACCGAGATTGTAGGGGTCCTCAATGCCTTCAGCCGCAAGATACCAAACAGATCCGCCGCGTCGGAGAGATGCCTTGTCAAGTTGATCAAGGGTCCCATAAGCACGCTCCGAAAAAAGTCCGGCAATTCCTCCGGAAGTTGAAGAAGAGCACATCTGCGCAAGCTCAGCGTCAGGTAGAATCTGAAGGGAAAACGAAAGAGAATTTGCCTTTGTCTGAAGCCAGGAATACTCGTATCCCTTCTTTTTTAATCGGCTTTCGGCAAAAAAAACGGTTTGAACTTCACGATGGGAAACACCGATTTCAATCCCGCATATTGCGGAGCGAACCGCATTGAATCCCTCAAAAAGAATTGATTTATTCGCCATTTGCATGCATCCTTTCGGAAAATTATTCTAACATACTGCCATATTTCCTGTCAAGAGTGACACTTGACAAAACCGGGGTAATATTGTATGATTAGGAATATCATTTACACAGTCAGGCAGCGTTGCGCCCTCGGTTGCTTTGCGGAACCTCCGGGGATTGCAAATCAGGCAACAGCGCCAGACCGGCACTCATATTCTCTCTCATTCCGGCATAAAATGCAGGGAAGAAACAGCTTGGGAGGGAATAAGGTGCGACAAAGATGCGAGATCTTCGGAGAATATATTGCGGCAAACGGTGCAACAGTCCGTGATGCCGCCGAAAAATTCGGCATCAGTAAAAGCACGGTACATAAAGATATAACCGATAAATTACGGCATGTAAACCAGGCGCTCTACCGAAATGTAAAAAAAGTACTGGAACAGAATAAATCCGAAAGACATCTGCGAGGCGGAGCCGCGACAAAGCTTCGTTATGCACGGGAACGGGAGCAACGCGAACACCTTCTCCGGCATACCAATAGCACAAAATAATTGACAAAAAAACGTCGGCGGAGAAGTCCGCCCAGCTATCCTGGGAGGGACATCGGATTATACAAAATGCAAATTTTGTATAATAAAGGGAAGCAAAGGCGTCCAATTCGTTGACTTGTTGGCTTTTTGCTAATTCTTCGGTATCTCGGAGCAATCCGTTATACATATATTCATTACAAAGGATGTGATACAATGTCAATCAAGGATGTCCGCGAAAAAACCAGAAATACCGTACGCTGTGCCATTTGCTGTGCTGTCATCCTGCTGTGGGGTTTGACCTATGGTTGGGTGCCGGGCCTTGCATCCATCACACTTACTCATATTCCGGTTCTGATCTGTTGTATGCTTTTCGGGCTTAAGGAGGCGCTGATTTTCGGTACCTGCTTCGGCCTTGTCAGCTTTATTCGCTGTTTTATTACTCCGGATGTGTTTGCGAATGTTGTTCTTGGAACCTCCGCCAATAACTTCGGTCCTCTTAACGTTCTTTATATCGTTCTTCTGATCTTTTTACCGCGAATTTTTGCTGCGTTGTTTGCCTATCTTGTGTATTCTGCCTTTGCGCGCATCAAGAACCGCACCGTAGGATCTTTTGTGGGCTCCGGTATCGGTGCGGCGATCGGATCTCTGACCAATACTGTCCTGTTTCTCGGCGGTTTCTATCTTGTTTGCGGAAAACAGCTTGCGGCCGTCGCCCATGAAGCCGGATTTATCAGCGAAGCTACGATGAAGGCATTGCTTGCTTGTCTGCTCGGTGTTGCCGGTACCAACGGCGTTTTGGAGGCTGTAATTGCCGTCGTCGTTTGCGTTGCTGCCGTCTTTCCGCTTCGCAGGATTCTGAAAATCGATTCCGCAAAATAATTATACAAAATATTCAATGCTTGCATATTTTGTATAAATACATAATCCAAATAAAAAGGAGCCGAACCCGGCTCCTTTTTATTTTTTCGATCGTCAAATGTTGGACTTGACTTTCGCGTCCTTGCCGACCTTGTCACGCAGGTAATAGAGCTTTGCGCGTCTGACTTTACCCTGGCGAATGACATCGACTGCGACAACGTTCGGAGAGTGAATCGGGAAGGTTTTCTCAACCCCGACACCGTATGCGATACGGCGAACGGTGAAGGTTTCGGAAATTCCGCCGCCGTGACGGGCGATAACGGTTCCTTCATACATCTGGATTCTCTCTCTTGTTCCCTCTTTGATTCGGTTGTGGACACGAACGGTGTCTCCGACGTTGAAAGCGGGAACGTTGTCTTTCAGCTGCTCGTTTGCAAAAGCCTCGATTTTAGTCATTTCGGCTCCTCCTTCAATACGAACATTCGTGCCGAGCATGGCAGAGGACTGTTCTGATTTAATGCCTTACTGCATTCCTGAACATGATATCACATACTTCCTCAAAAATCAAGTCTTTTTCTAACGAAATCTAACGAAATCTTCTGATTTACAGGCCGATACCTTTCAGAAAATCCCGCGTTTTCTCTTAATTTTTTCTTTCTGTTGATTTTACAGATGTCATGTGGTATAATAACAAAAATAAGTGAGTTTAAGGATAGTATTCGGAGGATCAAACTGTGGATAGGACCCCGCATGACCTTAATGAACGGACAGCTTCTCTCGACGGCAAGC
This sequence comes from Eubacteriales bacterium, assembly GCA_034178705.1. Lineage (GTDB taxonomy): Bacteria > Bacillota > Clostridia > Oscillospirales > CAG-272 > RUG12395. The sequence continues at coordinate 5,579 of JAXFQY010000087.1, forward strand.
CGATTTCTGAGGAGAATGCCGAAAAAAGTCAGGAAAGTATTTTATTGAGTTCGGATTCCGCTGTCAATCAGCCTATTCAGAACGGGGATAACGAGAGCTCCGTCGATATCGAAAAGGATCCTCAGAACAAGTCCGGGGTTTTGTCCGGGCTCTATGATTGTCTCGAGACCATGATTGCCGCCGCCTGTTTTGTCCTTCTTCTTTTTTCCTTTATTGCCCGTCCTGCGCGTGTGGAGGGGGCCTCCATGCTTTCCACACTTGTTGAGGGGGATACACTGCTGGTCAGCGATCTGTTTTATACGCCTTCCTACGGCGATATTGTTGTTTTTCAGAATCATGAATCCTCCCGGACAAAACCGATTGTCAAACGGGTAATCGCAACTGAAGGCCAGTGGATCGACATTCATTTCAATGACGATGACGATCGTACGATGACCGTATGGGTTGCCGATACCAAAGAGGAGCTTGCCACGGCAGAGCCTCTTGACGAAAGCGACTACGCGCAGTACCTGACTGATCAGCGTGTACTCTCCTCCTGGTCTTACCCCCTTCAGGTCCCGGAGGGCTGCTGCTTCTGCATGGGAGATAACCGCAACCACTCTCTGGACAGCCGCTCTGCCGATATCGGCTTTGTCAACCGTGAGAATATTGTTGGACGCGTTCTTGTCAGGATTATCCCGCTCTCAAAATTCGGCTTCATTTCGTAAGGAGGCTTTTATGCCCGGTACAGAGATACAGTGGTTTCCGGGGCATATGGCGAAAACCCGCCGTATGATCACAGAAAACCTCAGTGATGTTGATGCCATTATCGAAGTTCGAGACGCACGCATCCCGGAAAGCTCCCGCAATCCTGAAGTGCCAAAGCTTACCGCCGGGAAGCCGATTCTCATTCTTCTGAACAAATCCGGACTTGCCGATCCGACTGCAAACTCAGAATGGTGCACCGCTCTTCGCGGCAGCGGATCCTGCATTGTCTGTGACTGTAAAACCGGTGAAGGACTCTCGGCTATCCGCGGAGAGCTTCGCGCTCTGCTTTCAGAAAAAATTCAACGGTGGGAAGCCAAAGGAATGTCCGGCAGACGGATCCGAACCATGATTCTGGGAATTCCCAATGTCGGCAAGTCCACTTTGATCAACCGTCTTGCCAATTCCCGCGCGGCAAAGGCGGAAAACCGTCCGGGCGTAACCCGTACCAAGCAGTGGGTTACGACAAAGGACGGCTACGACCTTCTGGATATGCCAGGTGTCCTTTGGCCGAAATTTGAGAACCGTTTTATTGCCGAAAACCTTGCCTTTTGCGGAACAATCCGCAAGGAAATTCTTGATAATACCGATCTCGGGTGCAAACTCGCTTTTCGCTTGAGTCAGAATGCCCCCGAGGCTCTTTGTGCCCGCTATCGACTGACAACGGATGAACTGACCGGACTTGACGGATACGGTATACTCTGTCTGATCGGAAAAAAACGAGGGTTCCTGATATCCGGAGGAGAAATTGATGAGGAGCGAACCGCACTGATGCTTCTGGAAGAATTCCGTGCCGGAAAAATCGGTCGCATCACACTGGAGCGTCCGGAAAATTTTGCGTGGAGAACAACAAATGCTTGAATATACCATTGAGCGTGAGTTGGCTGAGCAAGGCTATCGCGTGATCTGCGGAATGGATGAAGCTGGGCGCGGTCCCCTGGCCGGCGATGTGTATGCCGCCGCCGTCATCCTTCCCTGCGGATTAATGCTTGACGAGCTGAACGACAGCAAGAAGCTTTCGGAGAAAAAACGGGAACTGCTGTATGACCAGATACTTGAACACGCTGTCAGCTACGGAATAGCCACCGCAACCACGCAGGAAATCGATCAGATCAACATTCTGAATGCTTCTCAGCTTGCTATGCGCCGTGCCGCTGCCAAGCTTGATCCCCTGCCCGACTGCGGGATTATTGACGGGAATATCTCCCGGGGATTTTCCTTCCATACCATAACTGTTGTCAAAGGCGACTCGATCTCTCCCTCCGTTGCTGCCGCCTCCATTCTTGCCAAGGTTTCACGGGACCGCTATATGAAACAGCTTGCGGAGAAGTATCCCGAATATCATTTTGAGGTACACAAGGGATATCCGACGAAGGAACACATGGAACTTATCCGACGCCTCGGTCCCTGTCCGGAGCACCGGCGTACCTTTCTGAAATTTCTTGATCGGTAAAATAAAAAAGTATGGCAAACTGGGGGAGGATATTGCCGTACGCTTCCTTTTGGAGGAGGGACACCGAATCACTGCCCGGAATCTCAGGGTAGGTAACAAAGAGATTGACATTCTCTCTGAGGACGGTGAATATCTTGTTTTTACCGAGGTAAAAACAAGAACACCGGAGGCGGATGCGGACCTGCCTCGCCCCGCGCACGCAGTTGACAGGAATAAAAAAAACAACCTGATCGAAGCGGTGCGCCGCTATACCCGCACCTATTCACCTGCGCTGATCCCTCGCATAGACGTGATTGAAGTCTTTCTCTCCGAGGGATCGCAACCGCGTGTTGAGCAAATACGATCAGCGGTTACACAGGATGACTACCGGCCGAAACGGAGAAAACGATGACTTCTCTATTTGATCTTCACTGCGATACGCCTACTTACCTTTTTGACCACGGCAATTCTCTCCGCTCCTCAGGGGGGCATATTTCCCTTGAAAAAGCAGCCGTATTTACACCTTACCATCAGGTCGCTGCCATTTGGCAGCGCGCAAACGCGTCCAACGATGAACTGTACCGTCATTTTCTTGAGGTGGTCGATGCTTTTCGTTCGGAATGCGAGTTAAACAACTGCCGGATCATCCGGACGGCAAAGGAGCTTCTTGCCGCTGACGAGGAACAGCGTGCCGGTTTTTCTCCTGCTTCCTTTCTTCTCTCCATTGAAGATTGCCGTTTTCTTGACAGTCCCCAACGTCTTGAGACGGCTTATGATCGCGGGATTCGCATTCTGACCCCTCTGTGGGCCGGAAGCGGTCCTCTTGGCGGTGCCCACGACTCGAAACAGGGACTAACTCCCTTGGGACAGTCCCTGCTCCGTGATGCTGCACAGCACGGAATGATACTTGACGTCAGCCATGCATCCATCCGTTCAACCTTCCAGATCATCGAAATTGCCTCCACGTGCGGCGCTCCCGTGATCGCCTCCCACAGCAATTGTGCTGCTTTTTATCCCCATTCACGGAATCTGACGCACGAAGAAATCCGTGCTCTCATAGAAGCGGGCGGCATCATCGGCGCCTCCCTTTGCCCGTACCACCTTGCGGAAAAGGGAGCATCGGTCCGTGAGGCAGCGGAAAACATCGCCCTTCTTTCTATTGCTGCCGGAAAGAATTCCGTTGCGCTCGGGTGCGACTTCGACGGAACTGAGCTTCCCGCCGGAATGACAGATCTCAAAAGCATTTCCGCACTTGACAATACCCTTGCCGTACTTGGGTGGAGTCAGTCGGAACGGGAAGCTCTTTTTTATCAGAACGCATTCAAAGCTATGTATAAATATTTACAAATCATGGATGGTAAAAAATGAATTACGTAAGCACAAGAGATTCAAAACTCACAAATGAAAGCGTTTCCTCTGCCTGTGCTATCAAGCGCGGGCTTGCCCAGAACGGTGGTCTTTATATGCCCGGCTCCATTCCGGTTCTTACGCCGGAAGAGCTTTTGAAAATGCGCACAATGACCTATGCGGAGTGTGCCGCAAAGGTTCTTTCCCTTTTTCTCTCGGATTACACTTACGAAGAGCTGCTTGAAGATGCACGCACCGCATATTCGGAGAATCGCTTTCCGGAGGGTCCCCTTGCTCTTCACGGAACCGGTGACGGAAAATGGTTTCTCGAACTCTGGCACGGTCCCACCTGTGCCTTTAAGGATATGGCGCTTCAGTTAATGCCCCGTTTACTTGCGCGCGCTCTGAAAAAAACCGCGGAGGATCGGGAGGCGGTTATTCTTGTTGCTACCTCTGGGGATACCGGCAAAGCCGCTCTTGAAGGTTATCGGGATATTCCCGGAATCAAAATACAGGTTTTCTATCCTGCCGGCGGTGTCAGCCGTGTTCAGGAAGCCCAGATGGTTACGCAAAAAGGGGACAATGTTTCCGTGACAGCGGTTCACGGGAACTTTGACGATGCTCAGACGGAAGTCAAGCGTATTTTTCTGGATAAGGTGTTTACAAAGGAAATGAGCGAAGCCGGTTATTTCCTCACCAGCGCGAATTCCATTAATTTCGGCAGACTTGTTCCGCAGATCGTATACTATATTTTTGCTTATTTCCGTCTTTGCGATGAAGGAGAGACCGTTTTCGGCGATCCGATTGACATCTGCGTTCCGACCGGCAATTTCGGGAACATCCTTGCCGCCTACATGGCGAAAAGAATGGGGCTTCCCTTCCGCCGCTTCCTGTGTGCTTCCAATGAAAACAACGTTCTCACCGATTTCATTCAAACCGGTCATTACAACAAGAACCGTGATTTTCGCCTGACAATCTCTCCTTCTATGGACATTCTTGTTTCCAGCAATCTGGAGCGTCTTCTCTATCTTCTTGCGGGTGACGAAAAGGTCCGTCTTTGGATGCGCGATCTCCGGGAAAAAGGAGAATACACAGTTGATTTTGAAACACTGGAAAGACTGCAAAAGGAATTTACCGGGCTTTACGCAACTGAGGATCAATGCCGCGCCGCGATTAAGCGTAATTTTGATGAGAGCGGATATCTGATTGATACACATACGGCTGTCGCAGCAGCCTGTGTAGAGGAATACAGAAAAACTACAGGCGGAGATCTTCCCATTCTCATCGCGTCTACGGCAAGCCCCTTCAAGTTTGCACAGGGAGTTTATCATGCACTGACCGGAGAAACCGCAACGGATGCTGTGGCTGCCCTTACAATGCTTTCCGATTACACCGGAGCACCGATTCCCGCTCCTCTTGCCGAGGCCATTCGGGGAGAAGTGCGTTTCACCGGAAAATGCGAACCGAACGAAATGCGCGAGGCCATTCGTGCGTTTCTCAACGGGAACGCTTAAATGTCTGTTTTTGTCATAGCCGATCTGCACCTTTCCACAAACCGCATCACGAACAAATCGATGGAGGTTTTCGGGAAGCGGTGGACCGGTTATACCGAAAAACTGCAGAAAAACTGGAAAGCAGTTGTTTCCGAGGAGGATACCGTTATTATTCCCGGGGACATTTCGTGGGCACTTACGCCGGAGGAGGCACTTCCTGATCTTCTTTTTCTTAACGCACTTCCCGGAAAGAAGCTGATCGGCAAGGGGAATCACGATTACTGGTGGGCAACAGCAAAAAAACTGAGTGAGCTTTTTTCCGCAAACGGCATCCATACAATTTCCCTGCTTCACAATACCGCATACGACTGCAGCGATTTTATCGCGGTGGGTACGCGCGGGTGGTTTAATGACGGATCTCTCAAGATGCCGCCAAATACCGATTATGCAAAGCTTGTCAACCGGGAAAACGAGCGGCTCAAACTCTCCCTTGCCGAGGCGCGTCGGCTATGCGGTGACGAGGATCGCGAGATTATCGCTTTCCTCCACTTTCCGCCTGTTCGCGGTTCTTTTGTCTGTCGACCGCTTGTGGATACCCTGAAGGAGGCCGGTATCACACGTTGCTTTTACGGGCATATTCACGGCGACTATCTGACACCGCAAACCGCCTGTTTTGAGGGAATTTCCTTCTCGCTGATCGCGGCAGACTATCTGAATTTTCTACCTATGCCTGTTTTTCCGGAAAAATAAGACCGGGCAGCCGGTATTTTTTAAAAATCTGTTGACTTCCGGGGCAATTTCTAATAAAATATTACTGTTTGTAAAAACGGAGGAATTTAACAATGAATTTTATTAAAAGCGAGGAAAAAGGCACCAATCAACACGTAATCGAGTTTTCGATTGCAAAAGACACTTTTGATGCCGAAGTGACCAAAATTTTCCGTGAGCGTGTCAAGAATATCACCGTTCCCGGTTTCCGCAAGGGAAAAGCACCGCGTGCAATCATTGAAAAAATGTACGGCAAGGGTGTTTTCTATGAGGATGCACTGAACAATCTCCTTCCTGCGGAATATGACGCTGCCGCAAAGGAAAGCGGACTTGACATCGTCTCCAGACCGGAAATTGATGTGGAGGAGATCGGTGATAACGGTGTTATCGTAAAAGCGTCCGTTTGGACTAAGCCGGTTCTTTCCATCAAGGACTATAAAGGAATTGAGGTTTCCCGCTTCGTTGTGGATGTTACCGAGGATGAGGTCAACGGCAGAATCAATTCGGTCCGTGAGCGGAATGCGCGGATTGAGGACGTGACCGACCGCGCAGCAAAGGATACCGATATCGTAAACATCGATTATGAGGGCTTTTGCGACGGCGTTGCCTTTGAAGGCGGAAAGGGCGAAGGTCAGGAGCTGACGCTCGGCTCCGGTACCTTTATTCCCGGCTTTGAGGATCAGATTGTCGGTAAAACAATCGGCGAAGAGTTTGATGTAAATGTCACTTTCCCGAAAGATTATCATGCCGAAAATCTTGCCGGAAAGGAAGCTGTCTTCAAATGTAAGCTGAACGGCATCAAGGAAAAACTCCTTCCGGCGCTGGATGATGAATTTGCAAAAGACGTTTCCGAATTCAATACCTATGCTGAATATCTTGCCGATGTGAAGGCAAAACTGGAAAAGGAACACAAGGATCATGCCGATGCTGAGGTCGATGAAAAGCTGATTGGGGTCCTTCTTGAACGCCTTGAAGGCGAGATTCCGCATTGCATGATCGACACAGAAGCTGAGAATCTTGTCCGCGACTATGATATGCGGCTCCGTTCCAACGGGCTCTCCCTTTCTGACTACATGAAGTATACCGGAAAAGATCTTAACGGTTTGCGCGAGGAAATGCATCCGCAGGCCGAAAAACAGGTCAGAACCCGTCTTGCCCTCGAACGGATTGCCGAGCTGGAATCGATCAGCGCTACCGATGAGCAGATCAATGCGGAAATTGCCCGGATTGCCGAGCTCTATCACATGGAAAAGGACAAGGTGACAGAATATGTTTCCCGCGACAATATCAAAAAGGATGTTGAAGTGGAAGCAGCAATGAAGCTTGTCCGTGACAGCGCAAAAATTACGGACAAAAAACCGGAGACCGATGACAAGAAGCCGGATGCAGCAAAACCGGCCAAGAAAACAACCGCAAGAAAAACCACCAAGAAGGCTGCCGAAGAACCGAAGGCTGAACCTGAAGCAGCGCCTGAGGCGAAGTAACCTTCAAGCGGCGAAGCCGCAGAAAGGATACCGATGATTTTCAAAAATAACCCGGAAAAATCCGCCCTTGTTCCATATGTTGTTGAGCAGACAAGCAACGGTGAGAGGTCCTTCGACATCTTTTCCCGTCTGCTTTCTGACCGGATTATCATTCTGTCAGATGAGGTCAACGATGCGACCGCATCCCTTGTCGTTGCGCAGATGCTTTACCTGGAATCGCAGGACCCGGACAAGGATATCAGTCTCTACATTAACAGCCCGGGCGGGGCAATTACCGCCGGAATGGCGATATTCGACACAATGAACTTCATCAAATGCGATGTGTCTACTATCTGTATCGGTATGGCAGCTTCCATGGGGGCGTTTCTACTTGCTGCAGGAACCAAGGGCAAGCGTTATGCACTTCCGAACAGTGAAATCATGATTCACCAGCCCCTCGGCGGTATGCAGGGACAGGCAAGCGATATCAAGATTCACGCGGATCATATTCTTCGCACGCGCGAAAAAATGAACCGCATTCTCTCCGAAAGAACCGGGCAGCCGATTGAAGTGATTGAACGGGACACAGAACGGGATAACTTCATGACAAGTGACCAGGCGAAAGCATACGGACTGATCGACGAAGTATTTGACAAACGGAAATAAGCGAGGAATTTCAGAGTGGCGGAGAGAAAAACCGGCGGCAGATCGCCGTTAAAATGCTCCTTCTGCGGTCGGGACGAGAATCAGGTGATGTTTCTCGTCCCTTCCCCGCTAGGCAGTGCCTATATTTGCGATGACTGCATTCATACCTGCAGTGATGTGATTGACGACTATTTTCAGCCGCATCACGCCGCAGCTCGCGCAGATTTCAAACTGCCGAAGCCGAAGGAAATCAAGGCAACACTGGATGAATATGTTATCGGACAGGATGATGCCAAGCGCGCTCTTGCCGTTGCCGTATACAATCATTACAAACGCATATCACTTCTTGACAGCCCAGAATCGAAAAAGCAAAGAAAGAACAAGCAGCCGGCAGATTCTCCGGATGATACTGAGGAGGTCCGTCTCCAGAAAAGTAATGTTCTTCTTATCGGCCCCACCGGTGTCGGAAAAACCTATCTTGCCCAAACACTTGCAAAAACCTTTGATGTTCCCTTTGCC
>JAXFQY010000042.1:0-2969 GCA_034178705.1 Eubacteriales bacterium
CGTACTCCTTTGTGAGCTTATCCTACCATACCCCCAAAATAATTGCAAGAGGGCTTTCGCTTCTGTAACAAGGGCGAAATATTAAATGCCGTTTAATATCTCAGAGAGGATTATTTTCTCTCTTCCGGGTGGCTTTTTCCGATTTTCCCCGTTTATCCGGAGGCTTTTTTCCGGGTTCCGTGTCCGGAGGACACAGGGGGGCAGGAACCGTTCCCGAACGGAAATGCGCCTGCCTGTCGGCGCTTGGCGAACACCGCAGCCGGCTCCCCCGCTGTTGCGGCAAAGCACAGCGCGCTTCTTTCATCAGGAATTTCTTTTCCCGCGCGAAAGAAAAACTGCGGTCGGAGCGACCGCAGTTTCCTCGTATTCCCGATATGCGCCAAAAAGCATTGGAGCCGCTCTCTCCGCGGGTCTCTCTTTCCGCAAAGCGAGGTCAGCCCTCTCCGAGATAAGCGCGTCGAACGGACTCATCGTTCATCAGATCGCGGGCATTCCCCGAAAGAACAATTTTCCCTGTTTCGAGGACATACGCGCGATCCGCGGCGGCAAGCGCCTTGTTTGCGTTCTGCTCAACGAGCAGAACCGTGGTGCCTGAGCCGTTAATTTCTCGGATAATGTCAAAAACCTCATTGACGTAGAGCGGCGAAAGCCCCATGGACGGCTCATCCATCAGGATGATGTCCGGCCGGCTCATCAGTGCGCGCCCCATGGCAAGCATCTGCTGCTCCCCGCCCGAGAGGGTGCCGGCAACCTGCTTGCGGCGTTCCTCAAGCCGGGGAAAACGATGATAAATCTGTCCGAGAGTCGTTTCAATTTCCTCTTTATCCCTGCGGGTATAGGCACCGAGCATCAGGTTTTCATAAACCGTAAGCTCCTGGAAGATCCGCCTTCCCTCCGGGACGTGTGCCATTCCCATGCTGACAATGCGATGTGCCGGAATCCTGGTAAGCGGCTTGCCGCGGAAAATAATGCTTCCGCTTTTTGCCGACAGAAGCCCGCTGACCGTATGCAGAATGGTGGTTTTGCCGGCGCCGTTCGCACCGATGAGGGCAATGATCTCCCCCTGGCGAACCTCAAAGGAGACGCCTTTAATCGCCTCGATCAAGCCGTAAAAAACGTGAACATTTTCCACGCGCAGCAGAACGTCGCCGATTTTGCGGTCGGTTGCCGCTTCATTTTTATCCTTCGGAGCCATGTTCTCTCCTTTATCTTTATTCACCGAGGTAGGCGGTAACAACCTTCGGGTCGCGCAGAACCTCTGCGGTTTTTCCGCGTGCAAGCTCCCGTCCGAAATTCAGAACGGTAAGCTCCTCGCAAATTCCGGAGACAAGGTGCATGTCATGCTCGATCAACAGGATGGTTACGCCGAACCGCTCCCGGATCAGGGCAATGGTGCGCATCAGCTCCTCCGTTTCCTGGGGATTCATGCCTGCCGCCGGCTCGTCGAGAAGGAGCAGCTTCGGAGAGGTGGCAAGCGCACGGGCAATCTCCAGTTTGCGCTGTTTCCCATAGGGGAGATTGGCGGCTTCCACCTCTGCCTCCCCCTCCAATCCAAGAACAGAAAGCAGCTCTCCCGCACGCTCGTTCATTGCTTTTTCCGACCGATAATAGGAAGGAAGCCGGAAAATCCCGGAGACAAGCGAGTAGGGATAGGCGTTTGTCAACCCGACCTTCACGTTATCCCGTGCCGTCAGCTTTGTGAAGAGACGGATATTCTGAAAGGTACGGGCGATTCCGAGGCGGTTGATTTCCGCCGTCGGCTTGCCGGCGATATTGACCCCGTCCAGAAGGATGGAGCCGGTGGTTGGGCGGTATACCCCGGTAATCAGGTTGAAAATAGTGGTTTTCCCCGCGCCGTTCGGACCGATCAGCCCATAGAGCTGACCCTTTTCGATTTTCAGGTTGACGTCATCAACGGCATGAAGTCCGCCGAAGGTGATCCCGAGGTTTTTCAGTTCAAGAACGGGAGTCATGCTTTCTCTCCTTTCTTTTTTTCTTGGGCAGGAAGGAAAGCAGCCGATCCCGGATATCCTGCAGCTTATCCCGGCAGCGCTTATTGTTGCCGAGAATCATTACGGCAATCAGGATCACGGCGTAAATGAGCATCCGGTAATCCCTCAGGAAGCGCAGATATTCCGGAAGCGCGTAGAGCAGGGCAGTCGCGATGATGGAGCCGCGGATGCTGCCGATGCCTCCGAGAACGACATAGACAAGGATCATAATCGAAAGGTTGTAGTCAAAGGTTCCGGGGTCGAGCGTGTGGAGGTTGTGAGAATAGAGGACCCCGGCAAATCCGGCGAAAACCGCGGAGACGGTAAACGCCATCAGCTTGTACTTCGTCACATTGACGCCGAGCGACTCCGAAGCGACCACATTGTCGCGAATGGACATAAAGGCGCGGCCGGCACGGCTGTCCACAATATTCATAACGATTACGACAGTGAAAAGAACAAGTAAAGCAGCAACCCACAGCTTGCTGTCATTCGGGGTACCGGTGATTCCCTGCGCTCCGTTAATGATAACCTGCTTTGTCGCATCGTCCAGGCCCATTTCACTGATCGGGGACAGGCTGATATGAAGACCGTTTATATCCTTGGCAATATAGAGATTGCGGACAATTGTTTTAATGACTTCCCCGAACGCCAGCGTTACAATGGCAAGATAGTCCCCGCGCAGCCGGAGAACGGGAATGCCGATCAGAAAGCCGAAAATCCCGGCGGCAATTCCGCCGCAGATCAGCGCGATCGGAAACCGAAGATAGCCGTTTGCCACCGTATCCTGCAGGAGAAGGGAAACCGTGCTGCCGACATAGGCGCCGACGCACATGAATCCGGCGTGCCCGAGGCTTAGCTCACCGAGAATTCCGACCGTAAGGTTCAGAGAAACCGCAAGAATGACATAGACCGAAACAGGAACAAGAAGTCCGCGAAATTTGTTGCTTGTCATTCCGGCGGAGCTGAGAAGAATCG
>JAXFQY010000083.1:0-13662 GCA_034178705.1 Eubacteriales bacterium
ATCTGCATAAGATAAGGCTCATAGACGTCCTCGATCGTTACTGCCTCTTCACCGACCGTTGCTGCAAGCGTTTCCAGCCCGACCGGACCTCCGGAGTAGAAATCAATCATAGAGCGGAGCATTCTCCGATCAACAGCGTCAAGACCGAGTTCATCAATCTCCAGCTTGGATAGTGCTTTCCGTGCAAGCTCAATTGTGATCTGTCCGTCGCCGTAAACAAGGGCAAAATCGCTGACGCGGCGAAGAAGACGATTGGCGATACGGGGGGTTCCTCTGCTGCGGCGGGCAACTTCCCATGCAGCTTCTTCCGATATTTTTACCCCGAGGATCCCTGCGCTTCGTTTGACAATTGTGGCCAGTTCCTCTGGTGTGTAAAGCTCAAGCTTCAGCATGACACCGAAACGGTCCCGCAACGGAGTTGTCAGCTGACCGGCGCGGGTTGTTGCCCCAATCAGGGTGAAATGCTTCAGAGGCAGGCGAATGCTTCGCGCGGAGGGGCCCTGTCCGATGATAATATCGATAACGAAATCTTCCAAAGCAGGATAGAGTATTTCTTCAACCGTTCTCGGCAGCCGGTGGATTTCATCAATAAAGAGGACATCCCCCTCTCCGAGATTGGTCAGAAGAGCCACAAGGTCGCGCGGTTTTTCAATAGCAGGACCGGAGGTTGTGCGGATGCTGACCCCGAGCTCGTTTGCAATAATGTAGGAAAGAGTTGTTTTCCCAAGCCCGGGAGGGCCGTAGAGCAAGACGTGGTCAAGCGACTGCCCGCGGATTTTCGCGGCATCAATAAAAACAGAAAGATTTTCCTTTGCTTTGTATTGACCGATGTAGTCGCTCAAGGATGTCGGACGCAGCTTGTTGTCATTCTCCCCGTCTTCCGTATGTTCCTCGGTATCGACAAGGCGGCTTTCAAGATCGTATTCTTCTTCAATCGCCATCTTTTTCTCCTTAAGTCATTTTAGAAAGGCAGACACGGATAATGTCTTCCACCGACATTTTGGAAAGATCCATATCGCGCAGGGCGTTCTGGATTTCCGAACGGGTATAACCGAGAACCTCAAGCGCGCTTTCTGCATCGAGCATCTTGGATGCCGAGGAGTCGGGAGTTTTTATGGTTGCGCTTTCGGCACCGGAGTGCGTGAAGGAACCGCCTGTGACCTTGTCCTTCAATTCCAGTATGATTCGACTTGCTGTTTTCGGACCGATCATCGGTGCCGTTGCTATGACCTTCGGACGGTCCGTCATAATGGCTCCGACAAGTTCACTGACCGTAAGAGAGGAGAGAATGGACATTGCTGCCTTCGGACCAACACCCGAAACGCCGATAAGCATCCGGAAAAAATCAAGCTCCTCCCGATCGGAAAAGCCGAAGAGCTCCATTCCGTCCTCCCTGATCGAAAGATAGGTATAAAGCTTCGCCGATGACGGGGAGGAAAGAAAAGACAAAGCTCCATGTGTTGCCGCCGAGATTGTGAGAGCATACCCGACACCGGAGGCCTCTATGGTTGCCGAACCTGGAGATAACTCCGTCAATTCACCTTTGATATAGGAAAACATGTTGCCTCCTTACAACGGCCGGCAGAGATAAACCCTTCTCTGCGGCGCTTCCAAAATACGTTTCGCGTTTTGTGCCTGCTCCGAAGAGCGGAAAATACCGAAAACAGCAGAGCCGGAACCGCTCATCAAAGCGGCATCCGCTCCGAGCGACAGGAGACTGTCCCGGTTTTCCTTTGCTTCTGGACAAAGCGGGAGTACAGCATCCTCAAAAATATTATAGGTATTTGTGACCACACCGGCAAGATCGCTTGTGTTGAGCGCATGGATCATCGAGCGGATCCTCGCTCGCCGATCGGCGCGATCCGAAAATCTACCGTTATAAATCCGGTCAAGCTCTTCATATGCCCATTTTGTGGAGATCCGCTGATTCCCCGAGCAGATCACAATGGAACAGTCGGGAAGGGGAGAGACGGAAACCATGTCCTCCCCGCGCTTCTGCGTGACCTTGGTCCCTCCGACAAGACAGAAAGGAACATCGGAGCCGATTCGAACAGCAGTATCAATCAGTTCAAGCATACCTGCCTTAGAACCGAAGAGCTTATTCAGACCGGAGAGCACGGCAGCGGCATCCGCGCTGCCTCCGGCAAGACCTGCACCGATCGGGATATGCTTCTCAATAAAAATGTCAAGCGTCTTTCCGGTGATGCCAAAACGTTCAAAATACAACTCTGCCGCACGGAAGGCGAGGTTTTCGCTGTCGGTCGGTATTGATGGATCGGTGCAGGAGAGTGTGATCCTGTTTTCGGCTGCTTCAGCAATGTTCAGGACAACGGTATCGGCAAGAGATACTGTCTGCATTATACTCTGAATATTGTGAAAGCCGTCCGCGCGCTTCCAAAGAACATCAAGAAATAAATTGATCTTTGCCGGAGCGGTAAGCCTGAGTTTCATTTTGAATCTCCGTGTCAGTCGACGATATAGTGCGCTCCGACGCTTTCCTTGCGGGCAAGAGCACCGGAAGTAACGGCAATTGCAATTTCTGTCATGTTATAAATTTCAAAGGCATAGGGCGCGTCAAGACGGCGTGAATCGAGAAGAGCAAGATCCGATTCAAAATGGGAAAGTGCTTCGGAAAGCAGAGCGGTATGCCGTACGGCACCTACATGGCTTTGCATGATTTCCCGATGGGTATCCCGCATTTCCTTGGCTTCTGACTTTGTAAGCGGCGGAAGATCCGGTTCTGTGTAGCTGAGAGTCAGGGAAATGTCGGCAGCACGCCGTTTGTCCGCATTGATGCGAAGTGCTGCACGCTTTCCGAAAACAAGGCACTCCAGCATGGAGTTGCTTGCCAATCGGTTTCCTCCGTGGATTCCCGTGCAGGCCGCTTCGCCGACGGCATACAGACCGTCAATGCAGGTTTCCCCGTTTAATCCTGTTTTGATGCCGCCCATCTGATAGTGCTGCGCCGGGCGTACCGGAATCTGATCCTCGGTAAGCTGAATTCCGGATTCGCGGCATTTTGCATAAATTGTCGGAAAACGCTGCGCAAAGAAGGCGCGGGTCATTGAGGAAACATCAAGAAAAACATTGCGGTAGGGGTTCTTCTGGAGTTCCGCGAGAATAGCACGGGTCACGATATCGCGCGGTGCAAGATCCTTCAGCTCATGAACGCCCTGCATAAATGCCTCTCCCTTGTGGTTGCGAAGGATGGCTCCTTCTCCGCGAACCGCTTCGGAAATCAAAAAGAGCCTTTGGGCGTTTTCCTCAGCAATCAAAGTGGTCGGGTGGAATTGAACCATCTCCATCATGGCAAGCTGTGCGCCGGCACGCTCTGCCGCAGCCATGCCGTCTCCTGTTGCTCCGCGGGGGTTTGTCGTATGCTTATAGTTATAACCGATCCCGCCGGTGCAGATCACGACGTTAGGGGTTCGGAAGAGAATCGTCTTGCCGGCAAGGCTGATTAGTGCGCCGCATATTCTCCCGTCGTTTGTCAGAATATCGGTAAGATAAGCGTTGAAAAGAAAATCCGTATTCTTGCGTGCAAGCTCGATCTGAGCAAGGCGGCGTGTGGCTTCGCGTCCTGTTGCGTCTCCGCCGCAATGAACAATTCTCCGGCAGGAATGGCCGCCCTCGCGGGTAATGGAAAGGGAACCGTCGGCTTTTCTGTCAAACGGAACACCGAGAGAAACAAGTTCCCGGATAGCGTCCCCGCTTTCCGAAACAAGAACGCGGACTGCTTCCTCGTCGCAGAGGCCGGCACCCGCCTTCAGCGTGTCGCTGACATGGGATTCCACGGTATCGTCGGGGGAAATGACAGCAGCAATCCCTCCCTGTGCCAGCCAGGAGTTGGAACAACTGACATCGTTTTTAAGCAGTACTGTGCAATGCTTGTCCTGCGCAATGTGGAACGCGGTAAAAAGGCCGGCAAGACCGGCACCGACGATCAGAACATCGGTATCGCGCACCTCGGTATTATTCGTTGAAAACGGGGTGAGATAGCGTCTCATAGGTTTTCGCTTCCTTCGATTTTGAATTTCAGACTGATATCCAGAGAGCGTACCGAATGAGTGAGAGCGCCGATGCTGATAAGGTCAACACCGGTAGAAGCCACTTCGGCAAGATCGCGGTCTCCCATATTCCCGCTTGCTTCGGTTACGGCGCGGCCGGCAATCAGCCGTACGGCATCCGCCATCTGCGGTACCGTCATGTTGTCCAGCATAATAATGTCTGCACCCGCCGAAAGCGCCTCCCGGATCTGCTCCTCATTTTCTGTTTCCACTTCAATTTTCAGAGTATGCGGAGCGTTTGCCTTTGCGGCACGTACCGCCGCTGTAATTCCTCCTGCGGCGACAATATGGTTGTCCTTGATCAGAATACCGTCCGCAAGGTTAAAACGGTGATTCGAGCCTCCCCCGACGCGAACGGCATATTTTTCAAGAACACGCATTCCCGGAGTGGATTTTCTTGTGTCACAAATGCGTGCATGTGTTCCCGCAACGGCTTTGACTGCTTCTGCGGTGCGTGTAGCGATTCCCGACATGCGCTGCATCAGATTGAGCGCTACCCGTTCCGCCGTGAGAAGAGAATGGGCGTCCCCCGATACCTCAGCGATGATTTCGCGAAGAGAGACCCGGTCCCCGTCCTTTTTGCGCGCTGTAAACTTCGTATTCGGATCTACGCGAAGAAAAACGCGGCGCGCGACGTCAAGTCCGCAGACGACGCCCTCCTCCTTGGCAAGAAAGCGTCCGTACGCAGTGCTACCGACCGGAATGCAGCAGGCAGTGGTAATATCACCGGTGCCGATATCTTCTTCCAGTGCGGTTTCGATCAGTCGGTCAACGGATGCGTTGAAATTCAGATTTGTCATAGAATACTCCTTTTCTTTCCATCAGTATATCATACGGCGACCCGGATTTCAACAACTTCAAAAAATTATGAAAACATTTTCTTTCCTCTGGAATTATGCTTGATTTGTTGTCTATTTTCGTTTATAATATTACCATTACGGCAAGGAGGTGGAATAATGCGCAATTTTTTCAAAAACGGATCGGCAGGTCGTGTTGCTCTTTGTTGCCTTGTGACGGCATTTATCTGTGTTCTGCTTGTCCTCGCCGTTTTTCATGTTTCTGATATAATCGACTTGTTCGGATGGGTTCTGAAGATGCTTTCCACTGTGATCATAGCAGCGGGTATCGCCTATCTTCTTACGCCTCTTGTCCGCCTTATTGAAACAAGGGTTTTCCGCATCACCGAAGGAGATCGGCACGCCCCGGTAAAGCGTATCCTTTCCGCCGCTCTTGTTTATTTTCTTGTTGTTGCTCTACTTACGCTTTTTGTGCAGATTATGATTCCTCAGCTTAAAACAAGCTATAGTGATCTGATTGCAAGTGCCGATTCTTATTATAAAACCATCAGTGCATTTGCGGATAAAATTCTTGAGAAGCACCCTTCTCTTGCCGACGAATATGCAACGATCGCAGAGCTGCTCAACAAAGAGAGCATTTCCGAGCTTTTGTCCGATCTGGTTCGCCGTTATTTTGATACCATAGCCATACTTGGAACCTATTTTATCCGTTTTGCCGAAGCGATTCTTGTCGGAGCTTACCGCGGAATTATTGCCGTCATTCTCTCTTTCTGGATGGTTATCTCCCGGGGACAGTTGGCATCCTTTGCTCGGGATCTTTGCCGTGCTGTCTTCGGGGAAAAGAGAAGTGCAGGCATTTTTGAGGCGGTTGGTTTCTCCGATCGCATGTTCGGCGGATTTATTGTCGGGAAGATTATTGATTCTCTTGTGGTTGGCGTGTTATATTTCATTATCCTTGCACTGCTTGGGATCCCGTACTATCCTATCATTGCTCTTGTTGCTTGCATAACGAATATGATTCCGTATTTCGGTCCTATGATTGGTGTTGTGTTCGGCGGTGCAATTCTTATTATTCCGTCACCCGGAAAGGCACTGCTCTGTGTTGCTGTCTCGATTGCCATTATGCAGCTCGACGGCAATGTTATCGAGCCGCGGATTCTCGGGGATCAGATCGGCCTCCGTTCCATCTGGGTAATTATTTCCATTACTGTTTTCGGGGAGCTTTTCGGAATTCTCGGCATGTTTCTCGGTGCGCCTGCCTTTGCTGTACTTCTTGAGTTTGCCCGCCGATGGCTGTACCGCCGGTTGATTGCCAAAAACATTTCGCCGGACGATCTCGGACCGATTGATCGTCCGCCCGATCCCGTTTCCGACGCGGATATCGCTTATGACGATCCCCATGATCAGCCGACAGGAAAGAAAGAAAAAAAGAAAAGGAAGGGGGCGTAGATATGCTGAAAAAGTGGTTTGGAGAAAAAAACGGTACCATTGCCGGGTATGTGATCGGCGTGGTTCTTATTACCGCCGTTTTTCTTGCCCTCTGGCTGCATATCGGATCGGTGATCGGGGTAATCGGTGATGCCATCGACATTCTCTCGCCGGTTCTGTATGCGATCGTTGCTGTCCTTATTGTCAATCCTGCCGTTCATCTTTTTGAGGACAAGGTCTTCGCTTTCCTTGTTAAACCAGGGAAAAAACAGCGTCCTGCCTTGCGGCGCACGCTGTCAATAGTTTGCGGATATCTTTTGTTTCTTATACTGCTTGTCGCTGTTATCGTTATCGTAGTTGTTCCGTTGGTCCAGAGCATGGAGGATCTTCTGACTATGATTCCGAGCGCAATCCGCTCAACCATCTCCTGGATTGAATCTACGGTTGAGAAAACGCCGATTCTGGCCGGACAAAGCGATCTGATTATGGAATCCATCAATAATTCCAAGCTCTTTTCTTCCGAGGCGATTCAGCAGCTGCTGGCTAAGCTGCTTACTTCCGCTACTGGTGTTTTTTCAGAGGCAGCAGCCATTGTGCTTGGGCTGATTATCTCTATTTATATTATTGCATCCCTCGACTATCTGCGGCGCATCCGTGACCTGATACTGGCTGCTTTTTTCACTCCGGAGCGGGATTCCCGCATTCGTTCTGATTGCCGCAAGGTTTTTCGTGTCTTTTCCGATTTCATTACCGGACGCTTGCTCTATTCAATCATTCTTGGTATTGTGCTCTTTATCTTTCTCGGGTTGCTGCAGATACCGTTTTATTCTGTCACTTCCATCGGTATGGGATTGCTTGCCTTCATTCCCGTGATCGGAACCATTCTCTCTTTTGTTCTCGGATTTTTGCTTTGCCTGCTTTTTGCTCCGTCAAAATGTTTACTATGTGCATTTGGATTTTTCTGCGTCCTGCTTCTCGGAAAAATTTTCCTTCAACCGCACGTGATCCGAAAAAACGCAACCTGCTCCGTAGGGTTAGCGATTCTTTCGACTACCGTTATGTATGCCCTGTTTGGCGTAGTCGGTATGATTTTTGCTGTTCCGACCTTTATCATTCTTTTCCGTGCACTGAATCGTTTTATTCGGGGAAGGCTGAATCGCGACGGATCCCCGCCGACCAGGGCAGCTTCTGAATGCTCTCCTTCGGAAGATAAAGAGGATCAAGAAAGCAGTTCGGCTTGAGAGCCTCTCCCGTCATTACCAGCCGTTTTTAATCATGGAAATCAGTTCATCCGCAAGAATTTCTGCAGCATTCTCGGCTTCTTCCAAGGTATTTCCGCAGGAACCGACTTCGAAAAGCAGGGAATAGGGCGCCATTTCCTGATTGTAGGTGGTGCCCCGCAGGCAGATCCGCCGTGCAAACCCGAGATAATCCTTATTCAAACGCGCCTGAAGTTTTGCGGCAAATTCAAGATTCACTTCCCAGTCCGGATGCCAGCGCCCGAGTGCGTTGCTGCCCACAACCGTCATGATTTGTGCCGCAATTTTGCCGTTTGCCACGGTTACCGGTCTGGTTTTTGTGCCATCCTCAAGAAGAACGGAATCCCTGTGAACATCAAACACATAGCGAATTGACGGATATTCCCCGAGGATTCTTTGAATCGTGGCGCCGGATCTTTCATATGCGCCGAGATAACTTTCGGCATCGTGCATGATTTCGCAATGTATTGTGCTGATTCCTGCTGCATTCAGACGGTCACTCAGTACCTTCCCGATCTGTACGACATTTTTGGTTGTATCTGTTGTTCGGGGAATATTAAAAGTATCCGAGTACCAGCTGACTCCGGGATCGGAATACCCTTCTGTTCCGTGCGTGTGCAGGATCAGAGCAAGCGGCGCTCCTTCACCCGAACAGGCGCTTTCCCGTCCTTCTTTCGCTGCAAACGCATTGATATCCGGCGATAGTTCGGTGTCATTATACAGCGACAGTGTCCCGTCATGCTCCGACGACAGGTCGTAGGGAAGAATCGCCAGCATTCCCTCCGGAATTGCCTTCCAATCATAATCATAAAGCGATGCAAAGAGTTGGGCAGAGGTGGATTCCTCCTCCTCTGCGTCAGACGGTTCGTCCAAGGATACGGGATCAGCGGATACCTGCTGTGCCGGTGCCGTTTCTTCTGCCTTTACCGGGTGCAGCATGCCGCCGTATATCAGGTTTGTCAGCACCTCTGATGCTGTCGGAAGTTTGCTTTCCGTCCTCCCTGCGTAGCAGACCGCACAAACCAGAAGCAGAAGCACCGAGATCAAGGACAGCACAGAGCGCGCGGCCTTCCGTATGGATGCCTTGTCTTTTCTTTTCGTGAAGATTTCGCTTTTCAGCGGAGTGCCGAACATTTTTGGCCTTTCTTTTTCTTTTTTTCTGCTTCCGGTATCTATTTGAATCAGTTCCCCCTGCATTTCTGTCCCGTCCTTTCTTTTTTGTTCTATTTTATTATTTGTTCTTGCTGATTATGACGGGGCAGATGACAGCGTTTTTGTGTTGAAAATGCTCAAAAAAACTCTTCCGTATTTGTGCATCCGACCAAAACTACTTCATATCAAAAAGTGATGATTGATAATCAGCGGCTTTAATGTTATAATGTAATAACGTGAAAAAATATGTCGGGATTACCGCCCCTGAAAATCGGACTGTGTACCCGAGCATCAACAACCCCAGGAGGAGATTCCATTATGAAGAGACTCATTTGTCTTGCACTTTGTGTCCTTATGCTGTGTCCTGCTCTTGCCGCCTGCACGCGGAAACTTGAGGGAGACGGCGCGATTTTTAATGCTTACATAGCATCAGAGGATTTTTGCTTTGATCCGACGTTCGCTACGGTAGATGACAACAGTGCTCAGTTTTTGTCACTCATTTTCGAAGGAATGACCCGTATCGACGCGAACGGAAAGCTCCGCTATGCGCTGCTGGATCATTATACCTATTCCCGCGATAAACTTCGCGGAGAATATAAGCTCACCCTCTATTTGAAGCAGACAAAATGGAGCGACGCTTCTGCCGTTACGGCGGATGATTTTCTCTATTCCTGGAAGAGACTTCTCTCTCCGGATAATGACGCATCTGCGGCATCCCTCCTTTTTGACATTAAGAATGCCAAGGCCGCCAAAGCTTCTGAATGCTCCATTGACGATGTCGGTATCGCTTCTGTTGACACCTATACCCTCGAGGTCACCTTCGAGCATGAGATCGATGTGGACGCTTTTCTTCGTACCTGTGCTTCCATTCAGCTTGTTCCATTGCGTGAAAATGTTATTTCCCGTAACGAGCTGACGATGAAGAACTGGGCAAAGCGGGCAGCGACCCTTTCTGTTAACGGTCCTTTCCGTGTCATGGGACTTGATTATGCCGCAGGAACGATGACGCTCCAGCGTAATAACGCTTATTTCCATGACGAGGAAGCGCCGCTGAACGATCAGGTTGAACCGTATAAAATTGTTTTGAATTTCATAAAAAAGGATGCATCGAACCAGAAGGGCGCGGAGGATCTTCAGGCGCAGCTTGATAAATTCCTCGCCGGTGAGCTTCTTTTCCTTGGTGATCTGCCGATTGACAAGCGTGCTGAATATGCCTCTCAGGGAACCGTTTCCAAGGCTCTTTCTACGATGTCGCTTTCCCTCAACTGCAACAACAGTTTTCTTGCCGACGTTAATGTTCGCCGCGCGCTTTCCCTTGCGATCGATCGAAATGCTCTTGCACAGTTGGTTGTTTTTGCCGACCCTGCAACCGGGCTTGTGAATGATCTGGTTTATGATGCTACCGCAAAATCCAGCTTCCGCGCAGTCGGCGGGGAATTGATTTCAACAGCAGCCGATCTGGCTGCAGCAAAAGCTGCTCTCGGCGGCAAGACAGGATCCTTTACCCTTACTTATAAAAACACCGATGAATTTACTGCTGTTGCCGCTTATCTGAAAACGGCATGGGAGTCCATCGGGCTGACGGTTACTCTCAATCCGGTAATGGCAGAGTCTTACTCTGCAAAAATGGATGATCAGGATTTTACTTTCTATAACGATCTCCTTCAGGAATCGGTTTACTCCGGTAATTATGATGTCGTTCTTTATGATTTTTCCATGATTTCTACCGATCCCTTCGGCGTTCTTGCCCAATTTGCATTTGGATTCACCGGTAACGGTGCCGATACCGAGAAAGACTGGGAGATTAAGCCGCATCAGTCCGGTTATGATTCCGAGAAATACAATGCGGCGATTGAAGCGGCTTTTGCTGAAAAAGATCACGCCAAACGCACTGCGCTCCTGCACGACGCCGAGAAAATCCTTATGGAAGAATTCCCGATCATACCGCTTCTGTTTAACAAGAACTTTTATATGGCAAGTTCTGAGCTCTCCGATATTTCTGTTGATTATTTCGGTAATGTTCAGCTGAAAAAATGCTACTACAAAAACTACGTTGCTGAAACAGAGGAGTAACATGCATCCGCCATGCCTGAAGAAGTAAAGCTGACCAGTCAGAATGATATAAAGATTTTTATTCTGTTTCTTCTTGATTCTGTGGGCTGTCCCATGACTTATGATGAGATCAACGAAATAACATTGCATGACGGATTTGTTGATTTTATCGATTTTGCCGAATCGTTCGGCGAACTTGTCAGCGCCGGTCATATTATTGAAACGAAAGATGGGGAAACCGCTTACTATACGGTTTCCCCAACCGGAAAAACCGTGGCGGGAAGTTTGCAGGATCAGATTCTTCAACCGATTCGCGAACGCGCCTTCCGTTCTGCTCTCCGCATTCTTTCTTTTAAAAAAAGAAATGCGGAGATTTCCTGCACCTTGAAGGAGAAGGACGGCGGGTATCTTGTTGAATGCTCTATCCGCGAAAATGGAATAACTTTAATGAGTGCCTCTGTCCTTTGTGACAGCCGGATTCGTGCCGAGCGGATGAAGGAAAACTTTATTGAGAGACCGGAAGCGATTTACAAAGGATTATCCGCACTTCTTGCTTCAGAGGTTAATTATCTGTTCACCTGAAGCTTTGGCATAATTTTGATCGAACTTTGTTGAATTATCACAAAAAAATCTGATATTTTTCCTGTTTGACTATTGACAATCGTTTTTTTTGTGATATAATTATGATTGTTTAGTGAAGAATGTGTTGTGAATTTGTACTTTTAACACTTTCGGCTTTCCTGCGGGGTTCTGATGGAATCGGACAATTCTGATTATTTTGAAAACGATTTGATTCGCAGGGCTTCGTGCGGAGATGATGCGGCTTTTGCAGACCTTTTGAAGCGATATGCTCCTTTGATCGGACACGAAACTTCACGTTTCCGTTCCTGTGGTCTTGATGAGGATGATTTAAGGCAGGAAGCATATATTGCTTTTTTCAACGCCGTAAAGACATACAGAGTTTCTCAAAGTTGTGTCAGCTTTGGCCTCTATGCCAAGATTTGTATAAAAAATCGCCTTTTAGCTGAAGCGCGATCGCTTCATCGCAGTTTTCTGCCTTCTGATGAGTCCGGAGATGCTGATTCTTCAGCGGATTCCGATGATTCTGCCGATCCCTCGGTTATTTTGGTTTCCCGTGAACAGTATCATCTGTTGCGGCATATGATTTTCACTGTTTTGTCCTCCTATGAAAGAGCTGTTTTCGCTTTGTATATTGACGGTTTTTCCGTACCGGAAATTGCCGTTCGTCTCGAGAAAAGCGAGCGTTCCATCAGCAACGCACTGTTTCGGATTCGTGGCAAGCTGAAGAGATTACTCGATTGATATATATTAACAATACTATATGATGTTTACTCTTATGCCCGAATAGCTTAAGCAGAGCGTTGATTTTCAAAGGTGTCGGTTTGAATCCGTCTTAGGGCGAAAAAATATACCATACAAAAAGAGGTACAGAAAGCATGTTTCAGGACAAGACTTTGATTTGCAAGGATTGCGGACAGGAATTCGTGTTCACCGCCGGTGAGCAGGAGTTTTATGCGGAGAAGGGTTTCCAGAACGAGCCCCAGCGCTGCAAGGCTTGCCGTGACGCTCGCAAGAACGCCGGCAAGGGTCCGCGCGAGTTCTTCACAACGACCTGCGCGCAGTGCGGGAAAGAGGCTAAGGTTCCTTTCCAGCCCTCTAATGATCGTCCCGTTCTTTGCAGTGAGTGCTTTGCGGCTAAGAAGGCACAGAACGACTGATCCCACTCGAAACAGAGAACGCACACAATTGTGTGCGTTCTCTTTTCATTTTTCAAAGATGAATCTTCATTTTCCGAAAAAAAGAAATACTTTTTTTCTTTTTTCTCTGTACAAAGACAGAGAATTATGATATGATAAATTGTAATAAGAAACAGGATAGGTAGCCGATGTCAGAAAAATCTTTTTACAGAAGGATTCCTTCCGCGTCTGAGCAGGATGAACGCGATTCCCGCATCGTTTACGGTCGCAATCCCGTTCGGGAACTGATACAAAACGGGAAACCGATTGATCGGATCTTTGTACGGCGTGGCGAATATGATGGTTCCCTTGCTCTCATTGTAGCACTTGCCCGCAAGAGCGGGATTGCTGTTTCGGAGGCCGAGCTCAGCCGGCTTGATGCCCTGACTGACGGCGGCAGGCACCAAGGAGTTGCTGCTGTTGTATCGCCGGTGGCTTTTCTTACCGTCTCTGAGTTACTTGATGCATCCAGGCAGAAAGGCGAAGATCCCTTTTTTGTTATTCTTGACGGGGTTGAGGATCCGCATAACCTTGGTGCTGTGCTCCGCAGTGCTGAGTGCGCCGGAGCCAATGGTGTCATTATCCCCAAACATAAATGTGCTCCTCTTTCCGCGGTCGCTTGTAAAGCAAGCGCCGGTGCGTGTGAGTATATTCCGATTGCTAAAGTAACGAATCTTACAAACGCGATTAAGGAGCTGAAGGATGCCGGGCTTTGGATTTATGCAGCAGATGCCGACGGTATTCCATATTCGTCTGTCCGTTTAACCGGTCCGATTGCTTTGGTTCTCGGGTCTGAGGGATACGGTGTTTCGCGTCTTGTTCGTGAAAACTGCGACAGCATCCTGAGCATTCCGATGCACGGGAAAATCAATTCGCTTAACGTTTCTGCGGCTGCTGCGGTTCTGCTTTATGCAGCAGAAGCCGCGCGCAATTATGTTTAATTCCGAATTCACAAAGGAGGAAGGTATGAAGGATAATAAACGTTCGGATAACAGCGATGCTCAGCTCTCCCCTGAGGAGCTGATCCGCATGCTGAAAAACCAGTTGAATATTGAACCGACCGTCGACACGGAAAACGAAAATCCCGAACCGGAAGAAGAGGCGGATACGCCTGACAATCGGGTGGTTGATAATCCTTCTTCCGATGAGG